>JBKBTA010000151.1:0-7226 GCA_046291035.1 Candidatus Brocadia sp. | reverse complement strand
GCCACCCTGTTATCAATGTAAAATTCACATCTTATGATCATTTTGAGTATATCTTATCAATGATATTCTTCGCATTTGGAGAAATACTGAGGTGGGGCGCATTGTATAAAAACTTCTTATGCAAGTGCCTCTCTCGTCAGCCTTTCTGCTGTCTCAATCATACCTTTCAGATCCTCTGAAGACCGTGTCTCCACATAGAACCTTACTTTTGGCTCTGTGCCTGATGGTCTTATCAAAAACCATGAACCGTCATCAAGTACCACCTTTATTCCATCTAGGCTTATTACCGTCTTAATGTTTTTCGTATCTTTACCAACCGTTATTTTGCTTCCTGCAGTAAGTTTATTTCTGAGGTGTGAAAGCTTTTCAAGAAGTGGCGCACCTGCCAGGGAACGGTCAACCTCTACCCCGGCCCTCTCAGGAAAAAAAGCCCCAAATTCCCCCTCAAGTTCACGGAGATACGCGCCAATATTCTTCCCGGTAACTGCCATCATCTCAATCGCAAGCAAAAGTCCAAACATCGCATCCTTTTCGAGCGTATTGTTATAACCTGAAATACCGTCGCTTTCTTCGTAGGAAACAATAGCCCTCTCTTTTGCGTCCTGAAGCATATATGGTCTAAAATTTTTAAAACCAACTGCTGTCTCTTTTATAGGAATGCCAAGTTTATCGGCAATGGCATTTCCGAAATTGCTCGTGGCTACAGACTTTACCAGGACACCAGAAATATGCTTGTATTTATACAAAAAATGGAGTGCCATAGCTCCAAAGTGGTTCATCGTAATGTCTGCTTCTCCATCCGTGAATCTTATCCGGTCACCATCCGGATCCATTATGGCACCCAACTTAAAGCTGCTTTTACTCTCTCCCAACGCCTCCATCACCGACTTCATATTCTTTGCCGAAGGTTCTGGTGGTATGCCGCCAAATAGATAGTCATCCTCCGTCCTTAGATATCTTATTTTCGAACTTTCACCAAGGAGTGTGTTAGGCCTTCTCCTCGTAGCACCGTGGATGTGGTCGATACAGAAGAAACAGTTTTCCTCTTTTATAAAACGCCTTATCCTCTCAAGGTCTAAGGTGCCGCGTTTTTTGAGAAAGTCCTCATAGAGTTTTATCGTATCTATCTTGTGGAATCCCTCTGGCCTTTCCTCGTGTATAATCGCCTTCCTGGCCATCATTTCATTTGCATTTTTTTCAATGACCCTGGTAATCTCTGGTCCTGCAGGACCGCCATCCGATGGGTTAAACTTGAAACCGGAATAATTTGCTGGATTGTGCGAGGGGGTAAGATTTATCGAGCATGCCGCATGGAGCATGTCAATGGCTGCGGAAAATTCAGGTGTAGTAGCTTCACCTGCATAGTAGACCTTTATCCCTTCTTTCGCAAGTAACCCCATTACAGATGAAGCAAATTCAGGCCCTAAAAACCGGTTGTCATGTCCTACGATCACACCTCTCCTTTTAACCTCCCCAAAATCCTTTACACCAAGCGACTCCATCACCTTTTGTTCACCAGTCTTGAACATTTCTATAATCGCAGTAGTTACGATACGCACGTTGTTAAAGGTAAAATCCGTACCAGTCTCACCCCTCCAGCCCGATGTCCCAAAAACAATCTCGGCGGGTGAAATATTTTCTATCGCAAACTTTTTAATTTCTTTGAGAAAGCCAGCGTTCCGTTTTACGTCCGAAAGGATGAACTTCCAGCAGGATACTGCATCTTTAAAATCATTTATTTTCATATATACCCTCCTAAGTAGCAAAACACATTCCATACCTTTCAAGTGTTAGTATCATTTTTTGTCTTTGATTTTAACTGCATTTCCAAGGCTTTCAAGAAAATTCACATGAGACTAACTTTAGTTATTGACACGATAATTTTATTTATTTAAGCTAACCGTAGATATCGGAAAAGCCGACTCTGGAGTAGATGAACAATTTAAACATGGAGGTTTTTTGGATGAAATATCAGGTAGGGAAGGTCGGAAGGGTTGTTGTAGCAAGATTTGAAGACAAAGAAGATGTCATCGGGAATCTCAGTAGCATAGCAAAAAAAGAGGGCATTAGCGCAGCAGCATTTTATCTGGTAGGCGGTATGCGTGAAGGGAAGATCGTTGTCGGGCCAGAGAAAGACGAACTTCCTCCAACCCCAGTTTGGAGAGAACTTGGCGAAAGCCACGAAGTCGTCGGTTTTGGAACAATATTTCACCAGAATAATGAGCCAAAGATCCATTTACATGCTGCATTCGGCAAAAAGGACGCTGTAAAGGTCGGATGCCTGCGAGAAAATTCCAGCACATTTCTCGTCCTCGAGGCTGTAATTATCGAACTCAGCGGAATCAATGCGGTAAGGGAGTTTGACCCCGTATCGGGATTAAACATACTGAAGCTGTAATAAAAAATCTTTTTAAAGAAGCAAATTTATTAGATACTATGGAAATTTTAAAGGCAGTTAAAGAGAGAAGGAGTATAAGGGATTTCAGAAAAAAGGACATTGCTGGCGAAATTGTTGATAAGCTCATAGATGCATTAATATGGGCACCCAGTGCAGGAAATTTGCAGGCAAGAAAGTTCTTTTTCATTAAAGATGCAAAAATCAAAAAGGGAATCGTCTCGGCTGCTTTAGGACAAAGTTTTATTGCTGAGGCACCCCTTGTAATCGTTGGTTGCACCGATAGCAGTATCTCTGTCAGATACGGAGACAGGGGTGTATACCTTTACTCCATTCAGGATGTCGCAGCCAGTATTATGGGTATGATGCTGGTGGCGCACGAAAACGGGCTCGGCTCGGTATGGGTGGGCGCATTTGATGAGGAAGAGGTATTCAATCTTTTAAATTTACCTGAAAATCTCCGTCCCATTGCGATAGTGCCAGTTGGTTACCCACTCAGGACTCCATCGCCTCCTCCGAGGGTATCAAGATATGAAGCCGTGGAGTTCCGATAATCAAATGTTTCAGGTAGTGATTTAAATTAGGCCTTCGTTAATCTTCCAATGTAGAGCGAAGAACCGCTTCGCTCTACAACCACAGCTTTAAAATTCCTTGTATAATAGGGACGACCTTGTACGGATCGCTCAACGATATATTACTGAGTTATTGAGCTTCATGCATACAACCTGCAAAACCCGCCACGACCTTTTCCAGGGCGCTCACCACGTACGCAAAACGGTCGTAATCGATTTTGTCAGGGGTGCCTTTCTGAGTATTATAATAGGTTTTCTCCCGATTCGTTCGGGTTAGTCTTCTAAAAACTTTAAAAGTTCGTCACATTACGAATTACCACGTACTTGATACGGGGCTTAATATTACCTGGTACTCCGGTTTTTGATAAAATATTTTTGTTAAAAGTGTCAAAATAAATTTTGGAAGAAACTACGCCTTTCCCAAAACTGCGCTTGGGAAAGGTGGCGATAAAGCGCAGTAAAATGCTGAATATATACCCGGAGACCCACAATTTGTGATTTATAAACTTGATACATATAGTAAACGCAAAAAGAAAGTTGTCATTACGAGGGCGTTAGCCCGAAGCAATCTCATGGGTTGGATTGCTTCGCTGTCGCTCGCAATGACTATTACATGTAAACCTATTTAAGACGTTCACTATAATAACTATGATCTAACGGAGTGGCACGGACAAGTATAGCTTGTTCGTGTTTTTGCAATACTGCAATGCTTTGTGCTTGCAATGGTCAGACTTGTATTGTCTATCCAAATTTCAAAACTTCCTTTGCCCGTGCCACCCTGTTATCAATATAAAATTGACGTTTTATGATCATTTCGAGGTTAAAAATTGCTTGATATGATAACCAAAACCAAGTGCTCCGCAAGACAAACTATTTTCCATAAAAAAAGCTGGTTACTTTTGTCCGTAGTTTTCTTTCTCCTTGTGACCTGTGGTGTTTGCCGTACGAGCCTCAAGCGTTTTGCATACGAGGGGTACTGGCGGGATAGGTGGCAATATCCGGATCAAGTAATCCGCGTCCTTAAGATACAGACCGGTCAGCATATCGCCGACCTGGGTTCAGGCAGTGGCTACTTTACCTTCCGCCTGGCGGATGCGGTTGGCCCAAACGGCAAGGTATATGCCGTAGATATTGATCGGGGAATGAATACATATGTTGAGAAGCAAGCTGGAAAAAAAGGTTACCAGAACATTAAGGTCATTCTTGCTCAGCATCATGACCCGCTTATTCCGGGAGACGGGGTAGACTGGATCTTTACCTGTAATACGTATCATCATATCAAAGACAGGGTGACGTATTTTTCTCGAGCCAGAAGATACCTAAAACCGAGCGGTCGCATCGCAATCATCGACTTCAATGGCAAAGGGGGGTTCCAAAAGATTTTCCCGCACTTTACGGCAAGCGAGGTGATAAAGAAGGAAATGGAGTCGGTCGGCTATCATCTTCAGCACGAATTCGGCTTTCTACCAAGGCAGCATTTCCTGGTATTTTCTCTTGAGGAAAAAATCTGAAATTTTGAGTTTTCACACACTTTTACAAAGAATGCCTCCCACGAACTCAGTGGCGCTTCTTCCTTGTAAATAGTGGCATTTCGTGGTATCTTTAAGCAAAAAAGAGAAAAACAGACATGATAACAATTAGAAAACTGGAGGATATTTACAAGGCAGAAGGCAATATCCAGAACGGCACGTTTCATGGCAGCTGGCACTTTTCTTTTGATGAATACCATGACCCTGAATATATGCAATTCGGGACTTTACGGGTATTTAATGACGACATCCTTTCTCCGGGTGCCGTGTGGCCCTTGCATTACCAACGTAAGATCGAGGTGGTAACATATTGTGCTGGTGGGGAATTTCGCCGTGCTGACGAAGACGGAGATGGCGGGGTCTTACAAAAGAGCTGGGTACAGCACTCAACGGTCGGTAAAGGTATGTACCACTCTGGAATCAATAACCGGTGGGATGAACCCATACGGTTTATCCAGATGTGGTTCTTTCATTCCGAACGTGGTTTTAGACCCTCAGTGGAGCAGAAAATGGTAGAGCGTGCAGAACGGACGAATCGATTTCTTCCGCTTGTTTCCAATGAACACATGGGTGCGCTTCCTATCCACTCTAATGCACAGGTTAATTCCTCTTTTCTCTTCAGACGGGGCTGATGCATGATTGCAAGATTAGAGACTGGAGAGTCGTCTATCTCTATGTGCTCAAGGGATGGCCAGTTCAGGTAAATAATTACCTTGTTCCTGCCTTTGGCGTTGCAAAGGTTGTTGAAGAAATAAGACTTCATGTAAAGGCAGATAAAGGCAGAAACCGATGCAGAACTCCTCCTTGTGAATGTTTCGTCTGATTCAAAGGGAATGACGGGTTCGCTCCGCTTAACCCATCCTAGTCATTTTCTAACTTTAAATGAGTATTTATATCAGGTTGCATGCAAAATGTTTAAAGTAGTAAAAAATCTCGATGATCTGATCAAGGTGTTTATCGTACGCGGTATTGTGTTTATTGAAGAACAGGGGATTTCATATAAAATAGAACGCGACTCATATGATTACTCGGTAACGCATATCTTGGGAGAGGAAAATGGAGAACCTTTTGCAGCAGGCCGCATACGGATACATGGCGAATATGCAAAACTGGAACGCATAGCTATACGGAAAGCATATCGCGGAAAGGAACTGGGGCATAAGCTGATCGAGTTTATGATTTTAACTGCGAAAGAACAAGGATTTAAGAAGTTCAAGGTGCATGCCCAAGTATACCTCACCGACTTTTACCAAAAACATGGGTTTGAGATCGTTGGAAATGTGTTTAAAGAGGCTGGTATTGACCACTATGTTATGATCCGTGACGAATCGGGTCAATAACTCGCTGTATAGTATTTGCGAAGGTGGGGATCAAGGGGTGGTAAATATGGCGGTGGCTTGTTGAAGTAGGGATAGAGACGCTTTCGTTCATAAGGGAAACCCTTTGATTAAATCTAATCATAATATTTCCTCTGTAAAAACATCTTTTTTTGTAAGTTTTTTAGTAACTATCCCATTTGTTCGCTTAAGCAGGGAATGTGCGACTAAAATTGATGGGATGCTGCAAGGCAGAGAATTAAACAAGGTTTGTGGGTGGAATTATGAGGCTGATTATAAGGTCTGGGCCGAGAAATTCGTCTGTCTGTTAAGGAGGGATAAATCTTAAGGAATGTTCCGAATTGGAAGCCGTAATCGATCTCTGCATTGTGCAGTAATTGTTGCTACGTCCCTACTTTGCTAAAAACAGTAAATGAGGTAAAAAAAAGGATTTTTAAATCCAAAAGGAGTGACCTTTTCTGCACGTAGGTAATGTCGTAATTTACCCAATCACTAAACTTTCCACTCTCTCTTCCCATTATCTGCCAAAGTCCGGTCATGCCCGGCTTGACCGAAAGCCTGATTTCCCTCCAATTGTCGTCTCCCGTCATCTCTTCATCCGCCAGAGGTCTTGGACCAACGAGACTCATCTGCCCTTTGAAAACATTTATCAACTGAGGCAATTCGTCAAGGCTGTACTTTCTGAGAATCCTTCCTATTACGGTGATTCTTGGGTCACTTCTCATTTTAAACATGGGACCGTCCATCTCATTCTTAAGTCTTTTTTTCAAAGACTCTGCTTCTTTAACCATCGTTCTAAATTTGTACATGTGAAACACCTTTCCATGCCTGCCACACCGTTTTTGCATAAAGAAAACAGGTCCTTTACTATCTATTTTTATCAAAATGGCAATAATGAAAAACAAAGGAAGAAGAAGAATAAGTAAGAAAAAGCTACATACAATATCTAATATTCTCTTCAAACAATCGTTAGTTGCAGTCCTTAGATTCATACTAGGTAATTAGCTTTTGCAGGCCAGATATTATCTTATGAAAGTTTATTTCTCTGACTTAAATAGCAAATACAAATCACAACCGTAACCATTTCCGTCACCCCTGAGAGGTTTATTATCATTATCCGTTTCTTTATAAGTTACAACATTATAATAATCCGGTAAATTTTTTTCAAAAAATATATTTTTATTAATGATCCTTCTTGTTTAGCCATAGCCGTTGTACAACGTCCCGACTAATGGTTATTCATAAGGTACTTTTCCACAAATACTTTCCAGTTGATTTTAAATTGTCATTTACGCAGATTTTGGGTATTATAATGCATTACTCTGTAAAAACTTCTTTTTTTGTAAGTTTTTTAGTAACTAGCCCATTTGTCCGCTTAAGTAGGCAGTAAGCA
>JBKBTA010000150.1:0-7376 GCA_046291035.1 Candidatus Brocadia sp. | reverse complement strand
GGTGTATAGCAATACGCCCGTACAGGCCGTGCCACCCGGTAATGTTGAAATTCCTATGCATCACGTGAATGAGACCACTCGCAATCCCGTGGTCACCATTCTGAGAAAAGATCGATACAAGGTACTGGGAGAATTTGAAGCCACACACGCAAACAAGTCGCAAACATATATCATCAAGGCATACAAATACCCCCATCTCATTCAAAAGATAAAGCAACTCTTTAAACCTACCAGGGCATTCCTTGAATTTAACACAACCTGCATTGCTGCAATGAAAGGTGTTCCGGTAGAGATACCTGTTGCTTACGGAGAACGAAAACATCTTTTTGCCAGAGAATCTTACTTAATCATGAGAAGAATCAAACATTGTCACACGATGAGGGAATATTTTAAAAGCGACTTCCCCCTTGGTGAAAAGAGGGACGTTTTAAGGAAATTTGGTAACCTTGCAAAAACCATTCACGATGCGGGGGTAAAACAAGATGATTTTTCACTGGATAATTTTTTGGTGTACAACGATGAAACCGGGGAAAAAAGGGCGATCCTGATCGACTTTGAAAGGGTTTCAATACAAACAAAATTTCTCAGTGAAAAACACCGTGTGTGGTATCTGGCCAAGTTAAACCGGGCAAAAAGTTATTTTACCAACACCGACCGGCTCAGATTCCTCATGTCTTATACAAACGGTGATCGCAATTACTGTAAGAAATTAGCAAACCAAATCGAAACGATTACCGTCTCTATACAAAAAAAAGACGCCCACAAGTTTCACAAACAATGCATTCGCGAAAACAGAAAATTCGGCGTCTTTAAAGATAGCAACTTTTTCGGCCATTATAGGAAGCAATATCCACTGGAAACAATGATACCATTGTTAAACACCTTGGGAGGAACAACCCAGGATGTTTTATACAGGAACAACTTTCAGATATTGCACTTCACAGGGCAGCCCCGTTGCAATCAAACACTGAATATGGATCAGGGGTCAGGGATCGGGGGTCGCATGCCAGCGGCCAGAAACCTGCCCCGTGAACCCCAACCCCTGACCCCTTTAAAAGCGAGATTTAGTTACGCTACCATCTTAAAAGCATGGATGCATGCAAACGCCTTATTTGCGCTAAGGATCAACGTACCAATTCCTGCCGGTGTTTTCAAGACACTTTCTTCTCAATTGCCCAAAGAAGGATTTCTCGTCTCCAGGATGCCAGAGAACACCGTCCTTTTGAATCAGTACATTGATCTCCACCAGGACAAAAACCGCATAACATCTGCCCTTTTAAGCCTTGCAGAACAAGTTTCACCCTTTGGCATCTTTACCAAAGATTTGAATACCCAGGATATCCTTGTTCGAATGAGTGGGAATCGTCTTACCTGTTATTTGGGAAATTATACTGCATTTCAAATAAATCGACGTCCGATACAAAAAAACAGAGCGACCAACACAGACATCATCAGGCAACTACACTTTTAAAAAAATGTATCTGACAACAAACGCCACAGAGACCAGATGGAATGCCCAATGCAACTCACGGAATTTACCGGTAACGAGCTTCAATAGGGAATAGGAAATGAACCCGAAGGACAAACCTTCTGTAATACTTAGTGAGAAAGGCATGATAGAAAGGGTCAAAAAGGATGGCAGTGATTCAGTGGGGTCATCCCACTTTATTTTCCGTACATTAATGACCATCATACTTCCCACAATTATCAGGGCTGGCGCAATAATGGGATAGAGACGGGTTCCATTGGGGGTTTGATAACCTCCCCCGATCATTTTTATCATTGGATAAAAAAATAAGGATAAAAGGAGCAGACAGGCCGTAACAATATTAGATAAACCCGTTCTGCCACCTGCCTGAATCCCGGCAGAACTTTCTATGTAACTGGTAATGGTGGAAGTCCCTAATAGTGCACCTGCCACGGTGCCGAGTGCATCCGATAGCAGGATTTGTTTTACACGAGGGATTTTACCGTTTTTGTAAAATCCACCTTGTTCACCGATTCCCACTACGGTACCTATCGTATCAAAGACATCCAGGAATAATAAAACAAATATAACGGTGATAAACCCTGGTTCGGTAAATATCTTTATAGGGTCGCATTTCAGTAACGTTGGATCAATCGGGGGAGGCATGCTAATAACACCCTGATATTGGACCATCCCCAGCGGAACCCCCACAAGCGCAGTTGCTATAATCCCGTACAGAATAGCCCCCTTTATCTTCAAGGCGATCATCACCCCGATAGCCATCATTCCAAAGAGAGATGTCCATACTTCAGGATACTTAGGATTACCCAAGCCAACTAAAGCACCGGGTGTATCCACAATTACCCCGCCATATTCAAACCCAACGAGCGCAATCAAAAGCCCGATCCCCACTGCAATTGCATTTTTTAATGAATCAGGAATAATGGATATTAATAACTCGCGTAACCCAAAGAATGACAATATGACGAACAATGTACCTGATATTAAATGCGCACCCAGGGCGACCTGCCATGGATAACCCATGCCTCCAGCAACAATGGGACCACATATAGTAAAGGCAAAATAAAAATTGTGCCCCATAGCAGGCCCTAAAGCGATAGGATAGTTGGCTAGAAAGGCCATAATAATACAGGCTAAGGCACTAGTAATGCATGTAGCCGCCATCACCGCACCAAAATCCATTCCACAGGTGGAAAGTACGGCGGGCTGTACAAAGATGATATATGACATCGTCAGGAAGGTTGTAGTGCCTGCTAATGCTTCCGTCCGGATGTTGGTACGGTTTTCTTTTAGTTTAAAGATTTTTTGAAAAAGACGAACCACAAAGTTCACCTGGAACACTAATTATGCCTTCGGCAACTTTTTCAATGTAAAGCGAAGAGCCACTTCGCTCTACAACTGCAATCTTGAGATTCGCTTCAGAAATTCATTCTGGCAACCTCAGTCACATGATCCTCTATAGCCGCCAAAACAATCTGTTCGATCAATGAATCTTTCACACTCTCCTCTATGCCCTCTGTGGCTAAGATGCTACTTTGAAATATTATTCTTCACTTTATTCCAAATAACATCCATCTCTTCCAGGGTGCATTTTTCAATATCCTTTCCCATGGATGCCAGTTCAGTCTCAACCTTTTTAAAACGATCGACAAACTTATAAATAGTCTTGTGAAGCACATTCTCCGTATCGAGCTTTAGGAATCGGGCAAGGTTAACGATAGAAAACAAGAGATCCCCAACCTCTTCTTCGATATTTTCGGGCTTATTTTCCCGGATCGCCTCCTTGACCTCACCTAGCTCTTCGTCTACCTTAGCAATCACGTCTTGTATGTTCGTCCAGTCAAAACCTACCTTGGCCACCTTCTTTTGTAACTTTTGGGCCTTTTGGAGGGCGGGGAGATGCTTGGGTAACCCATCAACAATGAATTTCCTTTCTTCACCACCTTTTTCTTTCTTCTTGATCTCCTCCCATTGGCGAATTACTTCCTCGGGGGTGGTTGCTGTGGCATCTCCAAAGACGTGGGGATGACGGCGTGTCATCTTGTCAAGGCATAACGCCATTACACCACCAATGTCAAATTTCCCCTTTTCCTTTGCAATCTGACAGTGAAAAATAATATGAAAAAAGAGGTCTGCCAGTTCTTCCTTGAGTTTCTCAGGGTCTCCGGAATCTATTGCATCGACTACCTCGTAAGTTTCTTCCACCAAATGTGGCTTTAAAGACTCATGGCTCTGTTCCTTATCCCACGGACACCCGTCCTTACCGCGCAACTTCCGCATCAACTCTATCAAGTCTTGAAATAACGAAATGGATTTATCTTCAGATGTATTCATTGATCATATATCCGATTATAAGATTTCAGCAATAGTTAACCATGGTAATATTTTTGCCACGAAACACTTTGAGGTTGGAGGTTGGAGGTCTGAGGTTAGAGGCCCTCGTGTCTTTTCTTTCCATTAATTGAATTCATTAAGCCGTTCAGTTTTCTCTCTATTTCTTCTCCGCATTTCCTTATCTCCTTTGATTCAGCATCAGAAAATATCTTTTTCCGTAGAAAGATTTCGTTGAGTGTAATAGTTTCGTAAAGGAATCCCTGAGCAATACTAAGATATTGAAGAAATTCTTTATTGTATGGGCGACCCTTCCCTTCGGCAATATTTTGGGGTATTGATGGTACTGCACCTTCCATCTGAAAGACTAACCGCAAATGCTTGTTGAAAGGAATTTTCTCAAGTAACTCCAAGATATAACCTGCCAAGTCTACTGCCATCTGCCAGACATCTAATTTCTCAAATGGAAATATAAAATCTACCTTCTTCCACCTCTAGCCTCCAAACATCCTTATTTTTTCTTCAACTTCATGCCTCAATTTGCACTTTAATAGCAACAACTTTAAATACCGTTATATAGCGTATGGGATTCTAGCAATTATTTTTATTGAAGTCAAATAGGGAGATGATAAACAATCATCTATTCCAATGCAACCTATCAAATCCATTCCCTACGCGTTTATTCAAAATGAAAATAACGGTTGAAATACCTTTTTGGATTCCTTATACTCAATTTTTATTCGTAACAATTTAGCTCACCGCAAAGTTCACATAGGTTATAAATAAGGAAAAGGAGAAAACAGTAGGTACAATCCCTCATTTTCTCTTATTTATCCGTGTTCTTTGTGCCCTTTGTTGTGTACTTTTACATTCTTCAACCATTTTATAAGGGAAAATAGTATGGGCTTTCCAAAACAGCGACTACGCCGGTTACGCCAGAATGAAAATATCAGAAGGTTGGTTCGAGAAACGCATCTTTCCGTAGATGATCTGATTATGCCCCTCTTTGTCCGGCCCGGGAAAGGTATTAAGCAACCAATACCCTCCATGCCGGGAAATTACCAAATGTCTATTGATAAGATTATTGAAGAGGTAAAGGAATTAGAAGGGGTGGGAATCCCAGGTATCATCCTCTTTGGTATTCCAGAGAAAAAGGACGAGATGGGTTCCGGCGCCTATGCTGACGAAGGCATAATTCAACAAGCCATCATCGCCATTAAAAAAGCAGCAAAAAATATCCTGGTGATCACGGACGTCTGTATGTGCGAGTATACAGACCACGGACACTGTGGATTTGTCAGGAGAGATGAAAGGACAGGTCATTTTGATGTGGATAATGACATGACCCTGGAACTCCTGGCAAAAGAGGCCGTTTCCCACGCAAAGGCAGGCGCAGATATCGTGGCGCCGAGTGATATGATGGATGGCCGAGTCGGGGCAATTCGGGATGCGCTGGATGAGGAGGGATTTAATCATATCCCCATCATGGCATATTCCGCAAAATATGCTTCTGGGTTTTACGGTCCCTTTCGTGAGGCCGCTGAATCCACACCGGGATTCGGAGACCGCTCTTCTTACCAGATGGACCCCCACAATGCTGTAGAGGCATTACGCGAAGTATCACTGGATATTGAAGAGGGCGCCGATATTGTCATGGTAAAACCGGCATTGGCCTATCTCGATATCATCCGGATCATAAAGGAGACATTCGATTATCCAGTTGCAGCCTATAATGTAAGCGGCGAATTTTCCGTAGTGAAGGCCGCTGCAGAAAAGGGCTGGATTGATGAAAAGCGCGTTGCCATGGAAATTCTGACAGGGATCAAACGTGCCGGCGCTGACATGATCCTCACATATTGGGCAAAGGATGCCGCACGATGGCTTAAAAAATAAGGAATACGTCAAAATTCAGTTATGCACAAACACGGACAAACAAAGTTTGCCAGTGCCACCCAGGAATCCGCATAAATAAATGAAAATTTCTTGTATAATAGGTAATAAAAGTAGCCATGAATTAACACCGATCGTATTCTACAAATTTTTCATCTTGAATTTAAAATATTTTGTCATTAGTATAATTTTGCCATGCCTGCTTGAATTTTTAAAATATCTATAAGATTTTATTTTTGGGAAATGATACGTTGCAAGATATGCGTTCGTAACAAGGGTGAACGTTTGTGTATAGAACTCGGAGACTGGCTTTGCCCGGAATGTTGTGGCCAACATCGGGTCGTGGATATAAATTGCTGGACCTACTGTCCATTCTTTTTTGGAGAACAGACCTCCGTCAGTCCAAAAAAGAATGAAAAACAGTAATTACTTTGCCTATAAGGTTCATTGCAGAGAATGCTGAACGGAAAAAGTCAGAAAGATCAATAACGGTTCCCCCAACATCAATCTTTACTATTTCAACATTTTTATTCATCTTCATGACTCCCACCGTTTCTGTATTGAACAGGTACAAAAAACAAATGTGTGAGACCTTTTAGCGATGCGTCGGCCATGTATAATCACATTACTAACGGACTTTGGCAATCAGGACGCATACGTGGGTATCATGAAAGGTGTGATAGCAGGAATTGCACCTTTTGCAAATATTATCGACATCAGTCATAATATCCCTCCCCAAGACATATTGAGTGGCGCTTATCTTCTTGCGACATCGTATAAATACTTTCCTAAAGGAACGATTCATGTAGCAGTTATTGATCCGGGCGTTGGAAGTCAGAGAGATATTATCTGTGTGGACACCCGGAACTATCTCTTTCTTGTACCCAACAATGGACTTCTCAGTTTGATTGTTTCGGAAGAAAAAACGAAAAACATCATTCGCGTAACAAACAGTAAATATTTCTTACCATCCCCCAGCAATACCTTTCACGGACGTGACATCTTTGCGCCAGTTGCAGCACACCTATCGTTGGGCATAAAACTACAGCAATTAGGCGTAAGGATCGATCAACTAGATCAACTGGACATCCCCCAACCAGACTACAATAAAAAAGGGCAACTCGAAGGTCAGATTATTTATATTGACCGATTTGGGAATCTTATTACCAATATTAAAAGAGAACGACTGGAACAGTATTTCCTCAATTTAATTATCCCCCATACTCCCCCTAAGTCCTCCTTTAAAAAAGGGGGAATATACCACGGGGAAGAAAAAGAGTGGCTCTTTTTGTATAAAACTATAAAAACAACCGTTGGGAGAAAGAAGATCATGGGATTGAGTAAAACCTACACGGATGTAAAGCCAGGGGAACCGCTTGTCCTTTTTGGAAGTGCTGGTTTCCTGGAAGTCTCGGTAAATCAAGGAAATGCGCGGAAATATTTCAGGGTGGATAGAGGTAACAAAATAATGGTCGAAATGGGGTCATACTGATGCGAATCGCAAAAAGGTAACAAAGGGTTGGACACATTTTTCAGGAAAGGTATAAAGTGTTATTGCCTGAAAAGAAAGCTATCTTCTGCCGGTTTTCAAGTTAAACACGGACAAACAAGTTTACTCAACATCGGCTCGCGACCCGCGTCGCGCAAAGCCACGCAGCGCATCGAG
>JBKBTA010000149.1:0-7405 GCA_046291035.1 Candidatus Brocadia sp. | reverse complement strand
GTTACGTTGTCCAAAGTATTTGGCGACGAGTGGGGGTTGGAGGCTAACACCTCCAGCCTACCAGCTATATTGCCCGGGAGGAAGATGGAGAAGTCATTGCCCTTGATTTCTCAAAGATAGGGATCATTGACTATTCATGCGCCGATGAGATCGTAGCAAAGCTTACGTCAAGACTCCTTGGAGGTGAATATGGAGACAAATATATTACCTTAGTTGGACTCAATGAAAACCAGAAGGAAAACATAGAGGTCGCCCTTGAGAGGAAAGACCTCGCCGTTATGGTAGAGATGCAGGATAGTAAAAAAATCCTTCTGGGAAGCTTGAATACCTATCTTAAAGAGACATTACATCTCATCCTGAAAAAAGGGAAAATAACCGCCAGGGATCTCTCAGAGGTCATGAAGCTTGAGCCAAATACGAGTGGTACAAGACTATTAAATCTCCACAAGAAAAGACTAGTTAAAAGAACAGAAGAAGTAAGAGCCGGAGGAAAGGTGTGGGTGTATGAAAGGATATAAAAATCATTATTGACTATGTATCTATCTTTCTGATTATTCGAATTGCATCGTTAGTCTTTACTTCGAGAACAAGATTACCCGGAGATAGGCAATTGCAAGCGACAGATAGACCAGAAATGAAATGGCGAGGAGCCACTGAGATAGCCTCCCGGGACGTGCCCAGGGTGGAAGATGTGGTGTCAGGATTCTGTAATTCAGGAAATAGAGGGCCACGGGGAATATGATTGTGCCGATAAAGCCAATGACGGCACTGGTCATAATAAGCGGCCCGGGCGCATCGAGCAGCATGGTCAGAGAGGTAATCACCGTTAAAATGCCCAGGAAGAAATAATACCAATGACGCAACTCAAAACGCCGGCTCCGTGGAAAAAGGATATGCACAATGTCTGCCTGCATCCGGCTTACTGCGTCTGCTGTGGCCAGCCATGTGTCAGTCAGAAAGGCCGCGGCAACAATAAGAAACAAGAACCTCCCCGCAGAGCCCCAGCTCACTTCGAAAAAACTGCTTTGCACAACGGCCAATTCGTATTCCCGGGGCAGGAGTCCTTTGGGAAAGAGCAAGGCATAAGCCAGCAAACAGGTCATAAGGGTAGTAAACAGGTCTCCGCAAATGCCGACCAGCGTATCGACAGTGAGGTAACGCCGCCAGCATTTCCATCTCTCAGAATTATCCGGGGAATCATTCGGCAGGTTCCCGTCACTCGTAACTGGTTCCGATTTACCTGCGATCGGTCCTGTAATACAGCCCATATGATCCGCCATGGCACTACCCTTATCACGCATCCAATAAGAATAAAAAAGTATCCAGAAGCCACCCAGACCGGCAAAGGTGATTGCGGTTAGCAGCTTGGCAGCATCGCTATTATCCCACGGACGCGGTATTGGACCACAGGGACCGAACAAGCCTTTCATGAACCCCGGTGCCGAGTGTAATACCCGCGGTTGAAGGCATGCCCAGAGCAACCCCGCAACGGTGATGACTGCCACCGCCTTCATAAATCTTTCGATCAATGAATAGACTATACCGCTCATCAGGATAGCAACGAGAAAGACCACGATAGAAGCATACCCCCAGAATAGCGTTTGACCACGCTGGCTCCAGCCTGCTGGGAAATGGGTAAGCGCTGCCATTGCCGTTCCTCCCGCAGAGGCAAATGCGCCGAACCAGAGGAATGAGATCGTCATGAGCAGCCAAAGAAATATCCCAAGCCAGCGGTTTAGTCGGATAAAGCCGTGGAAAATGCTTTCACCCGTAAGGAGGGTATATCTACCAATCTCAACAGTAACGGGGTATTGGAGGAGGCAGGCAGGAATAAGCAGAAATAAAAAAGTCAGGCCGTATTTGGCAATGATATATGGCCACCAGATCAGTTCTCCACTGCCCTGGGCAAGTGCCATCCAGACGATTCCAGGACCCAGAGCAGCCCACCAGCCAGGAAAGCGGGGTACGGGTTTGTGTCCAAGGGATGAGAATTTATTTTCTGAAGTTATGTGTTGTTTCTGTTGCAGATTCATTCAGTACGAAAATCCTTTGAGATATCGGATTCTCTCCAGAATAGGTGGGTGCGAATAGTACAAGGTAATATAAAGAGGGTGGGGATAAAGATTAGAGAGATTTTCCTTTGAAAGTTTAACGAGGGCACTTACCATGCTCTCCGAATCTTTCATGAGTTCATAAGCAACCCTGTCTGCCTGCCTCTCGTGCATTCTCATGAAATAACTTACATAGGGTGTAAAAAGTAATGACAGAATATCTGCAAGAAATCCGAGGATTATAAACTTTGCAAAGAGGGTATTTGTGCGAATGTGAAAGAGCGTTAAAAGGGCGTCGCTTTGTATAACTTTGAACGAGAAATAAAGGGCTATAAATGAAAATATTTCAAAGATGATGATCATTTTCAGCATATGTTTTTTCTTCCAGTGCCCGATCTCATGCGCCAGTACAGCGAGGGTTTCATCATGATTCATGCTCTCAAGCAAGGTATCATACAGGATAATCCTCTTTGTTCTTCCAATACCGGTAAAATAGGCATTGGTATGTTTGCTTCTCTTTGATGCATCTATCCTGAGAATCCTGCTTGTATGAATACCGGCCTTAGCCGTCAATTCCATAATCCTTTCTTTCAATGATTCATCTTCAATGGGGGTGTATCTATTAAAGAGGGGCTCAATGACGTAAGGGGATATGTACATGAGAAAGATGCTGAAGATAAAGAGAAAACCCCATACCCAGAACCACCAGTAGTGTGGGCTCCATTGAATGAGCCAAAATCCTGCAAATGTCACCAGTGACATCATGATTATTGAAATCAGGAGCGCTTTTATGAAATCGGATATCCACAGGCGTGGGGTCATGGTGTTGAATCCATATTTATTTTCTATCTTAAAGGTATGGTAAAGGCTGAAAGGTATAGATAGGAATTCGGTGCCGCAAGCTAAAAGCAGAAAGAACAACCATCCCGATATGATAAATGACAGGTTCAGCGATGCAATCCATGAATTATAGATATTCAGCAGCCCACCAAAGAAGAATAGCAGAGTGATGATATTACTGAATATCGACGAGATAAAGCTGAAACGGGTTTTTTCCGTTTCGTAGTCAATCGTTTTTTTCAGCAACGATTCATCTATCTTTCCCCGAAATTCAGGCGGGACAGTTGCACCAACCTTTCTGGTGTGTCTAAGATTGAGGTACTGAACCCAGTATTCAAAAGATTCTTTGAGGATGTAAATGCAGAGGGTAAGAATGAGATACGTGTTCAGAAAATGACCTCCTTCTGGTTTATGTGAATAGTATTTGTAATCTAATCAATTTCATCATACGGTAAAAATGAATTGCAGGGATTTTTAAGGTTATTATTTGACCAGCAAAGGTAAAAAAGTTCAATAACAATTTTAACTTTTTTGGTAAAGAATGGGAGGCGCTTTATGACGGAACCCACACGAGTTACTCCGAAAGAAGTTCATGAAAAGTTGAAATCCGGTACAACGCTCCTCGTCTGCGCATACGATAACGAGGCAACATTTAGGCAAATGAAACTGCAGGGTGCGATCTGAGAAAAAGCCGGTGTTACTTGATTTCTTTAACCCAGTCTGCATCGGATGCCAACAGATGACTGAAGAAAGGGGTTTGACATGGAAGACTTTTACAATACAATTTGAATTGAACGTCCTGAGTTTAAACCAATGACCAAAAACTTGAGCAACCACATTCGTATTTAACTTTAAAAGCAATCATAATTAAAGAAGGGAAAACTTATGAAAGTACTCGTCGTCTATTACAGCACATACGGTAACGTATACAAGATGTCGAAATTTGTAGCAGAAGGGATCAAGGAGGTTAAGGGGGCCGAGCCAGTTATCCGTAGAGTTCACGAATTGATCCCTGAGAATGTCATTGAGTCACGCGAGGATATGAAGGCGGGCAGAGAAATGCAGAAAGATATTCCTCTGGTTACATTAGACGACTTCAGGGAGGCCGGGGCCATTGCTTTTGGGACGCCGACAAGGTTTGGGAACGTGTCTGCACAATTGAAAAACCAGATTGACCAACTTACATCATTGTGGTTTGCAGGAGAATTGGAAGGCAAGCCGGCTGGCATCTTTGTCTCTACAGCAAGTCTTCACGGAGGACAGGAGACGACGATCCTTACCATGATGGGTCCTCTTTTGCATCTCGGCATGGTCCTTGTAGGTGTACCCTATTCCGTTAAAGAGTTATTTACCACAGAGGGTGGAGGCTCCCCATATGGACCCGGCCATATTGCAGGACTGGACAGCAAGCGGGAGATCGATCAGACGGAAGCAACTATTTGCCGTGCCCTGGGACGCAGGCTCGCTGAAATTGGACTCCGGTTGCAAAGAAAGTAAAAAATATTTGCTCCGCTGCCAATCCTTATCAAGTATCCCGAAAAACAGGAGGTATTCACTACTATGAAAAACATACTATTGCTGTTCTGTTTAAGTTTTATGATCCTTTCAGGATGCGCTGCAGTAAAAAAAGGCACGTCACTGGAATCAATGCCTCATGACGCGCCGGTACAGAAGGTATCGATGACTGCAAGGCGATTTGAATTCACTCCGGAGGTAATTCATGTTAAGCAGGGCACGCATGTGATTCTGGAAATCGAAAGTCTAGATGTGACGCACGGTTTTAAGCTAGAAGAATACGGAATTAATGTAACCATCCCCGAAAAATCAAAAGTTACCGTTGAATTCTATACCCGGGAACCTGGAACATATCACTTTAGATGTTCTCGCTTTTGCGGTATAGGGCATTTTGGAATGAATGGGAAGATTATTGTAGAATAAGTTAAAATATCATGAATCCTTCTTGTGTAGAATTACAAAAAACACCATGAATGGAAGGCTGCTTTATAATAAGGCCTTTTCAATTTTAATAATTTCATAAGTGGACTCCCCTTCCGGGAGTTTGATCGTTATCGTTTCACCTGCCGTTCTGTGGAGAAGCCCTTTCCCGATGGGTGAAAGGTATGAGATTATGCCTTTTTCGATATCGACATCCCAGGGGCCTAGTATGGTATAGGTTTCAAGTTCTGTCTTTCCCTTGTGCTTTAAGGTGACTTTTGTACCCGGAGTGGCTGTATCTGCATGAACGGAGTGTGGGTCAATGATAACAACCTTCTGTAATTCAGCCTTCATGCGTTCTGCCTTTTCCACGAGCATGGCCTGCTTTTCCCGTGCTGCCTTATACTCTGCATTTTCACGCAGATCTCCCCGACTTATGGCTTCTCCTAGGTCGCGTGCATTTTCTGCAAATTCCACGTTCATAAGGTGGTCAAATTCCTTCTTTTTCCTCTCATAACCTTCTTTCGTAACGTAGATTTTGCCTTCATCGAGTTTGGGAAGGCCCGGTGCCTCGAATAATTCCGGATAACGGTCTTGAATGACACTTTCGATAGAAACTTTGAACCAATCCTCCATGCCCTTGCTGCGGGAGACGACGTTAAAAATGCTTTCTGCGTTGGCATCATTCAGAATGCTTATGGCATAATCGGTTCCTTTATCTTCTAAGAGTTTTTTTATCTTATTGATGATAGCCTTTAAACCCCCATCGCGCCCTTTCTGTATCTTAAAATAGATATTGTCTGATAACTCGATTAACCGGTTAAACATGAGGGCTGGGTCAATGTTCTTATAAAGTTCAGGGTACCGTCCATACATGCCATTTTTGCAAAACCAGATATAGTGTTCAGGATATGCATTGAATTGATTGAATAATTTTAAGGCTATCCCTTCGATGGCATGCTGCTTATTTTCCGTAATAAGCTCCTTGATAGTGAATTCCCACAGATTGCCGCTGTTGACAAAAAACAGGGATGTAAATTCATCCTGCCAGTGTTCCGGTTTGACCTGTTTGATTAAACCGAGGATCCGTTTTCTGTATTCCAGGATATTTATGTTATCTACAAATCCTGGAAGATTTTCAGTTGTGCGAATAAGTGTTTCGATATTACCTTTATATTTCCCGGGTTCCCCGTTGAGAAAGCCTTGTATCTCTTCGAGGAGCAAGAAGCATTCTGTAGCAAGAGAGGGGTTCTTCCCCTGCAATGTATCAGCTTCTTTTATAAAAAGAGTTGTAATTTTATTCAAAGTTTCTCTGCATGTTTCTGTGTTTTTCATTTCGGAAATATACTTTTTGGTAATTTCGATCTTTTTGTTAATATCCCCGGCGATAGCCAGTTTCTCGAGTATCTCTTGATGGTATGTCATCGGAGAGATGCGAAGTTCAAGGAAAGACGTAGTGGGGGTGCCATCGGTAAGTTTTATATAGGGGTCTTTTTTGAGCAATTTTTTTGTATTTGTCCACCACTTACTCCATGCTTCGGGTGGTATGACACCAGATATCAGCCGATTCTTTACATGAGAGACCGATGCTTTTCCTTTAAAATATTTTAAGGTTAATTTAATTAAGCCTACGGGGTCTTCATCGATCATTTTATTCAATACATCTTTTTGTGCGTAAATCATTGCCAGTAAATCATCCTTGTCCAGTTTCTGCAATATATCCGGGGCAATATCCATAGAAATGCTATGATTTATCTTTTTTTCAAAATTTATGTTTACTTTTTCACCCTGGGTGTCAACAGAGACTACCTGACCTACACCCCAACTCTTGTGGTAAACATAATCACCCTGATCGAGATAAAAGTATTTTTCCAACTTTTTCATAGCACTACGGATATCGGACACTGTCCCTATGCCCGTTTTTTCAACCAACTCCCTCGCATAGGGTCTGTCTTTATAGAGATTTGCATAACATTCGGCAATCTCTTTCGCCAGCCCCTTTTCTTTCGGATTATATTCTAATATCTTCTTTAATACCTCCAGGACATCAAGATAGAGTCCCTTTTGCCGGTAATGAGGTACCAGCATCATCAGGAAATCGTGCGCCCGTTTTTTTTCTTCCCGTCTTGCGAGAAGATCGACCACTTCGAGAAGTGCCTGTAGATCTTTATTATTGGATTCAACAATTTCAAGCCATACTTCTTCCAGTTTGTCATACTGCTCGGTATTGATAAGGGTTATCAATTCTTTCGTATCGAGCTTATTCACAGTAATAGAACACTCATTGGACATACTTATTCTCCTAATCTTCATAACGGAAAAAAAATAGAATCCCGTTTAAAAATGAAATTATAAACAATAATTATAAAACTATTTTATTGATAAGGAAAGTAAGAAATGGAATTGCACCTGAAAACATAATTTTAAAAATAATTTAATGAAAATACGATATTATTTAATATAATTCATAGTTTATAATAAATACGGGAGAATATTTCTTTATTACAGTAAGAGGTTGCAGGTATGAGAAAAATACCACGAACGATGAGTACCCAACACCCCGATAATGTCACGATGCC
>JBKBTA010000148.1:0-7422 GCA_046291035.1 Candidatus Brocadia sp. | reverse complement strand
CACGCAGAAATGGTATTTTCAACCACTCAGGTATTCCATACTTCAAGGCACACCAAGTCTCTATTTCAGGCATTGGAATCTGAACTGGAGGATAAAAATTTACGTAATAAGCTAAGAAAGATCGCAAAAGAGGTAGTAGGAAGGCAGGAGACTCAACTCTCTCAAATAGAAGAAGGGAGGGTTTATAAAAGAATTGTGAAGGAAGGCAAACAGGAAGGGATAATGATACCGCTTCAGGAAGAACCAGCTTATAAGGGACACCGTCTTGGTATAGAGGTTACCAAGATTGGGGAGGATGATAATTATGTCAGGCTTCATGTATGGGATATGCCAGATAAATCTGCGGGGGATAGAAAGGTATTTGATATTGCAGACATAGAATTTGATCTAACCTATTACGATATGCCCTTTGTGGATAATACAAAGTTATTTAATACCACGCGATTTGCCATTACCTTGAATGAAATTGTTACGAATAAAAAGACAGGTGAGAAGGCTGTTGATATGAAGATCATCTTCTTCCCTGAAACCTACATGAGCAGCAGGGATAGGCCCTATTTAGACGATATGTTAGGACAATTGAGGAAGGGCAAAGGCAGGAAATAAACGCGAGAGCGGGTACAAAAAGGGGCAAACCTTGACAGGCTGTCCGAGAATGCAATTGTAACCTTCAATGTATACTATATATTGTTTAAATTGTAATGATTGATCAATACATAAGATAACGTTTGACTTTCAAAACGATTCTCGGACAGCCGGTTGATTAGTGATTAAATGTCGCTTACTATGGTCAGTCATAGGGGTTGCGTCTTGAATCTTGAATTATAGATTTTGATGAGATGAAATATAATGTAATTTAATTCCTACCCTGACTCCCTGAGGCGAAAGGGGAATTAGGGTTTTCCTGATGAGCACGAAACAAGCAGGTTCAGGGGCGGACTAATAAAAAGGAAGATTAAATGCAGACAAGAGCTAAAATAACAGCCAAAATTCCTGAGGCAAAAAGGGAAAATTCGTTTTCTCAAAGACGAAGGAATGATTTCTCTCAATCCATAAGTTCACCCATTGACCATGTCTTATTCCTTCAGAGAACCATCGGCAATCAGGAGGTGCAGAGGTTGTTTAAATCCGGCGTTATTCAGGCGAAGCTCAACATCGACCAGCCCGGTGATATCTGCGAGCAGGAAGCAGGTCACGTGATGGGTGAGGTGATAAGGATGCCCGAATCTGATGCGGCAATAACCCACGGGCTTTCTTCTCCGGTACAATCTCCGGCCCTCCAGCGGTTGTGTTTCCAATGTGAGGATGAAGTGCACCGGCAACCATTAGAGAAAGAAGGGGAAGAAAAACTTGTGCAAGCCAAAGGACTGCCTGGCCAGGCACCCAGAGATATTCCGCAAATTACAACCCGCATCGATGCGCTACGAGGCACCATTCAACGCCAGCCCCAGCCAGAACCATCCAGATTTCCCAATTTCCCGGGATTCCTGGAGACGATGGAAAGAAACGTGGGAGAGAATCTCTTTAACTACGGGCATCATTTGTATCAAATTTCGGTCTTGTATCCCGATCGTCCAGACCTGTTGAAGGAAGCTTTTGCCAGATACGCACTGGGACGAAACGTGCTGGAAACGGGATTCACCTTTGCCGGATTTGAGCCAGGCACAGCAGAAAAGCTGAGTCTGGGAACTGGCATTCTGTTTAAAGGAATCAACTTTCTCAGGGAAGGAGAAGTTGTTCTCGACTTCCTGTTCGATATCGGTCATGGCCTGAAATTGGAAACTAACCTTGATCTGTCGGTAAATCCGGATGAGAATACAGAGGTCAGGAAAGTAGACATCGGTCTGGGAGTAGTTGGGCGTTTTTGAACAGGTGAATTATCATATAATTATTTTAAGAAAGGAGTGAAGACGTGGATAAAATTAAATTAAAAAGGGGACGCCGGGAAGTTACTTTTAAAAAGTTACCGAGTTATTTTGCGGTGCGTTTGAAACAGGGAAAGGCTGCTAGTGAAAGGGCACTTAAGGCATGCTGCGGGCGCCCAAAAGCAGAAATTGAACATGTAGATTCTGCAGCAACTGAAAATATGGAAATCTTCACGGTAAAAGAGGCTGCAAAACTTGAAGAAACGATGGATGAGTTACGGAAGGCTCCTACAAGTGATGTGATAACCCATATGTACGCCCTGGATGATACCCCGGGCGGGGCTGTGATTCCAACAGGCACCATGACTATCCAGTTTAAATACAATGTTAAGGACGAAGAACGGGAAAAGATCCTGGCTGAATTTGGCCTGGAAGTGTTAAAGGAACTTGATTTTCTTCCGCATGGGTATACGGTAAAGCTTACCAATGCCTCTCAGGAAAATCCCTTAAAGATTGCTGCCAAGCTCCAGCAACGAAAAGAGATCGTAACGGCAGAGCCGGATCTGAGCTTTCAAATCTCTCTTAAGCATATACCAATGGATACTCTTTATCGGGAACAATGGCACTTGAATAATAGAGGGGATGGGGTTGGATTGGTTGCGGGAGCGGATGTGAAGGCTGAAGGGGCTTGGGATTATACAAGGGGGTCCAGAGACATAATAGTCTGTGTAATGGATGATGGTTTTGATTTGGGACATCCTGATTTTAATCTGCCAGGAAAGATTGTTTCTCCGAGGGATTTTGGACAAGAGGATTTCGATCCCAATCCGGTTTTTGAAGATGACAATCATGGTACTGCCTGCGCCGGTGTGGCCGTTGCCGAAGAGAATGGAACGGGAGTTGTTGGATTGGCTCCCGGTTGCGCCTTTATGCCAGTGCGTACTTCCCCCTGGCTTTCCGATGAATCTATTGTAAGTCTTTTCCAATATGCTATTGACAAGCATGCTGATGTCATCAGTTGCAGCTGGTCTGCCGCGGCATGGAACTTTCCTATCTCGACCAAGATGCACGGGATCATACATAAGGCTGCTACCGAGGGGCGCCGGAACAAAAAGGGATGTGTCATTTTATTCGCTGCCGGCAATGAAGACCGTCCGCTTAATGGGCAAAAAGACGGGCAAATTTCTCATCAGGGCTTCGCTTTGCATCCGGATGTAATTGCGGTGGGGGCTTCCAATAGTATGGACCAACGTTCCTCCTACAGTAACTACGGCACAGAGCTTACCATATGTGCACCTTCAAGCGGTGCCCCGGCAGACGCATAGTAACAACGGACAGGCGCGGTACCAAAGGCTATTCGACCGATGACTATACGAATGATTTCGGAGGGACCTCCAGCGCAACGCCTTTAACTGCAGGTCTCGCTGCCCTCATTCTTTCGGTTAACTCAGAATTAACCTCTGCAGCGGTAAAGCGTATCATCATGGACACGGCAGATAAGATCGACCAAGAAAATGGTCAGTATGTGAATGGTCACTCGCCGAGGTATGGTCACGGACGTATTAATGCTCACAAAGCAGTAGCCCGTGCAGCCGGGGATAGCGGGGAGCGGCCGCCAGAAGTGCTTTTCATGGAACATCGGGTAAACAAGCCAATTCCGGATCTTGGAGTAACCGATGATGATATAACGTTCCCACTGGAAGTTACCGCTAAAGAAATCGAAGTTACCCTTGATATTAAACATACCTATCGTGGTGACTTGCGGGTAATCCTCAAGCCGCCGCAAGGTAGCGAAATTATACTTCATGATGGGGCTGGTGGTAGTCAGAAAGACCTTATTCGTAGTTTCCGTTCCAGTGATGAACCAGGACTCTTCGCATCTGTTATAGGAACCTCTGCCAAAGGAAATTGGCACCTCAAAGTAATGGATATGGCCAAACAGGACGTGGGAAATCTTACCAAATGGGGGATAGCAATTACGTACACATAAAGAAAGGGTTAAGGTATGGCAATCAAAATTCAATCTATAAAGGAGTTGGATTTCAAACCACGGGGTAAAGTCTTTCCTTCTCCCCGCGATTGGCGGGATGTGTTTGTCTATTTTCTGCTGGTGGATCGGTTTGGCAATAATCAGCAAAATCTTACCGCTTATGATCCTGCTTCTGCGCCCAAAGGGCGTCATCCGGAACAGGGTAAGGTATTTCAGGGTGGAAATCTCAAAGGCATTATCCGCCGGCTGGATTATATTCGGGGACTTGGTGCCAGCGCGATATGGCTGAGTCCAATTTTTAAAAACCGGCAGGAGAAAAACGATACCTATCATGGGTATGGCATCCAGGATTTCCTTGAAGTAGACCCAAGGTTTGGTACTAAAGAGGATTTGGAGGAACTGGTCAGACAGGCCCACAAAAGGGATATGTACGTCATTCTGGATATCATCATCAACCACACAGGGGACAACTGGGCGTATCCAGGCGATGTTCCCTTTTACTTCTGGAAAGAGGCGCCCGGCCACTTTGATTTCGGTTTCTGGCGAGAGGTTGATCCTGCGACGGGATTTCAGGAAGACGATGCCGTCTGGCCCGAAGAACTGCAGCACCCTGAACGTTATAAGAGGAGGGGGCAGATCAGGAATTGGAGTGACCCGGAAGAGGCCATCAGTGGTGATTTTCTTAGTTTGAAAGAACTGGATATCAATCAACCCACCGTGTTGGATACCCTCATTAAAGTCTATAAATACTGGATTGCTATTACCGATGTTGATGGGTTTCGGGTGGACACGGTAAAGCATATGGAATCGAGCGAAACTGCCATTTTCTGTAATGCGGTACGTGAATATGCCAAGCGCATTGGTAAGCAGAATTTCTTTATCTTCGGCGAGATAGTGGGTGACGATCTGACCATACAAAGCTATATCGGTCGTAACAGCCGCATCGAAGGGACGAATGAGCGCTTCCCCTCACTTGATGCAGCTCTGGATTTTCCCCTGTATTTTGTCCTAGAAGAGACCATCAAAGGCTTTATCGATCCGTCTGCCTTGCGTGAGCGGTACGAATGGTTCAAGACTCTGTATGCGGATCATGGGGAGGCCGGCCGTTACTTTGTCACATTTGTGGATAACCATGACCAGATGGCCAGACCATACCGGCGTTTTATGCATCGTAACCCTTATCCGGGACAGGCAATACTCGCCATTGGATACTTACTGACCAGTCAGGGTGTGCCTTGTATCTACTATGGCACGGAGCAAGGTTTTGATGGTGGAGGAGACAACGACAGCTATGTCAGGGAATGCATGTTTGGCGGTCAATGGGGTGCTTTTGATAGTATAGGGCATCACTTTTTCAATCCGGAACATCTGATCTATCGAAGTATCACTAAAATAGCGGTGGTCAGACAAGGTGAACCGGCACTGCGTTATGGCAGACAATATTTCCGGGAGATTTCGGGAAATGGAAGTAATTTCGGACACCCTCTTGATGGCACGTGTACGCTGGCGTATTCAAGGATACTTGACAGCACCGAGATCCTTGTTGCCATGAACCTGGATGCCAATTTTCGGAACGATTTTGTTACCGTAGATGCAACTTTGAGTCCATCCGGAGTGAAGATGGTCAATCTCTTGGGACCCGAAAAGCAAGTGACGGTGGAGCAGAGAGGTTCAAGGCATGCTGTCAGGATTCCACTTGATGGTCATGAAATGGTTATATTAAAACGGCCAGAACCTTACTGACCTTTAGAGGATTACTCAACAACAGTTGTCCATTAAGGAATTTTGGTATATAATTTTTATAAAGAAAAACAAACTTCTTTAAATAGATTCTTTTGTTGAGGGGTTTGAATAGTGAAAAAAATAAATAAACCTTGTGTTTTCAAAACTACGAAAAGTCCTATAGGGAC
Source organism: Candidatus Brocadia sp. (assembly GCA_046291035.1). Classification (GTDB taxonomy): domain Bacteria; phylum Planctomycetota; class Brocadiia; order Brocadiales; family Brocadiaceae; genus Brocadia. The sequence goes on along the minus strand of JBKBTA010000148.1, from coordinate 1,657 downwards.
CCTGACGATAATTGCCTCTGATTCTGGATTAAAGGCAATTATGTTTGAAGGCGAAGCCAAAAATTTAAAAGATGTTTATCTTAACATAAAGTCGGACAACAATCATAAACTATTAAAGGAAGCCGAGAAACAGTTGGCTGAATATTTTGCAAAAAAACGAACATCGTTTGACTTGCCCCTTGATCCCGAGGGTACCGAGTTTCAGAAGAAAACATGGGGGATTCTTTCCAAAATACCTTACGGGCAAACCATATCTTATAGTAAACAGGCCGAATTAATGGGCGATGTCAAAAAAACTCGGGCCGTCGGTATGGCAAATAGTAAAAATCCCCTCGCTATTATCATACCTTGTCATCGTGTAATTGGCAAAAATGGAACACTAAACGGGTATGCAGGAGGCATCGATAAGAAAATGTTTCTTCTGAATCTTGAAGGAATTGAAAAGTATGTCCAGAATCGTATTTCAGCCAATCGTCTTTCCTTTTCAAACATTCCTCGATACCTTGATTGAATTTTTTGCTTTGTTGGCTATTTCAAAGACACAACCTGTATAAATTAGGCCTTCGGCAACTTTTAGGTAGCACACTGGTAGGAGCCGTCTCCTGACGGCGATGGCAATTCACGACGGATTGCAAGCGCCACAGGTCGCCAACAGGAATTGAATCCTACCTGCATAACTTTGAATTTCCTTAACACTTTAGTTTTTTGAAATTTTGTTATGCAAAAATTTATGGGATTTGATATAATTATGATTTGTAAGTAGTAATCATTACATAAATCAATTTGAGGGTGATAATTTATGAAGATTGCAGTCTCGGGTAAGGGAGGCGTGGGAAAGACGACGTTTGTTGCTACACTTGCAAAAGTTTTTGCGGAAACCGGGAAAAAGGTTATTGCAATAGATGCAGACCCTGTTTCTAATTTGGCGGCAACTTTAGGGATTAAAAATGTATCAGATATAGTCCCGATTAGCCAGATGAAAGATTTGATAAAGGAACGTACCGGTGCTTCTGATGAATATGGAAAGTTTTTCTCATTAAACCCTACCGTTTCGGATCTGCCTGAAAAACTCTCTTTGGAGCATGAAGGAATAAAGCTTATGGTGCTGGGGGCTATAAAGCGGGGTGGTGGGGGGTGTGCTTGTCCTGAAAGCGCTTTTTTGAGGGCATTGCTGAGTCACCTTATTGTACAAAGGGATGAGGTTGTAATTGTAGATATGGAGGCTGGCGTTGAACATCTTGGTCGTGCTACTGTGCGTGCGGTAAATGCCTTGATTGTCATAGTAGAGCCTGGTTCCAAGAGTATCCAAACGGCTTTTCAGGTCAAAAAACTTGCAGACGACATAGGCCTTAAGTCGATATATGCCGTAGGTAATAAAGTAGCATCCGACGGGCATCGTTCGTTAATCAATAATGGATTACGTGGTATTCCTGTTTTAGGATTTATTTCTTACAACGACAAGATTCTTGAATCGGACATTGTGGGTAGGGCGGTCTTTGTAGAAAATAGCCAATTGCTGACAGAAGTAAGACAAATAAAGAACAGTCTGGAAGATTGTACGAAAGGCAAGTAAAAGTTTGTCAGGGTAACGTCAAAGTCCAGCGATACCAAAAAGAGGGAGTAAGAAGGCAAGGAAAAGAAGGAAGTTGACGTGGTG
>JBKBTA010000014.1:0-32330 GCA_046291035.1 Candidatus Brocadia sp. | reverse complement strand
TTTATGTAGTAAAAGGAGGCGATGTAAGGATATGAGGGAGTTTAAAGAATAGCCTGCCGTATTCAAGAGGTTAAAAGCCACAATGAGACACATCAAGTTGCTTGAATATGACAGGCTATTTTAGTTTCTACAGAAAAATTCAAATTAATACAATATCCTTTGCGCTCATGATACGTTCGCAATAGTGACATTGTAATTTTATGGGGTTTTTATTCACTAAGTGCTGTTTTGCTTTTATATTGTTATAATTGCTCACACAATTGGGGTTAAAACACTTAACGATACCTTCGATAATTTCTGGAATTACAATCTTGAATTTTTTAACAACTTCGTAATCCTTAATAATGTTTACCGTAGCATTTGGGGCGATAAGGGCGATTTTATTGGCTTCTTTTTGATCGATAATTTTCCCTTCAATTTTTATAATCCCCTTTTTCCCTAAAAACTTACTTGTTAAATTCATCCCTACAAGGACTACCTGCTCTTCGTTCTGAATATTTAAAATTTCGGCAACTTTCAATGTGCTTTTACTGTCTATGTGATCGATCACCGACCCGTCTTTTATTGCAGCGACATCGAGATGTTTCATTCAATGGCCCCCAAAACAGCAGCTAATAAGGCCTTCCTGACAGGAACACCATTACGAGCCTGATGAAAATATACAGCAAAATCAGTTGCATCCAGGCTATCATCCATTTCATCGACACGTGGTAAGGGATGCAATACCTTTAAATCGTCCTTAATCCCAAATTCTTCAAGCATTGTCTTACTCAATCTATAGATGCCACGAACCTTTTCAAATTCAACCGGGTCTGCAAAACGTTCCTTCTGGATTCTTGTGCAATAAATCACGTCCAGTCTTTTACTTATACCCATGAGTGATTCGTTTTCATGGCACTTTACCTTCCGATCTTTCAATGCCTCCATAAAATCACCGGGGAGACGTAGACCCGGAGGTGAAATAAAGTACATCTCAGCACCAAAATACGCCAGGGCGTATGCAAGTGAATGCACTGTTCTCCCATACTTCAGGTCGCCCAGGAAACCAATCGTAAGACCCTCTAACGTCCCCTTTGTCTTCTGGATTGTATAGAGGTCCAAAAAGGTTTGCGTTGGGTGTTGATTTGCACCGTCTCCCGCATTAATTACCGGTATTTTCACAACATCTGCTGCCAGTTGCGCTGAACCTTCGAGATAATGCCTTAAGACGATAATGTCACAATATCCTTCGATAATCTTCACAGAATCGCTCAACGATTCACCTTTAGCCACAGAAGTAACCCCTGACTCTGCAAAACCAATTACCATTCCACCTAGCCGCTTCATGGCCGATTCAAAACTTAGCCGTGTCCTCGTTGAGGGTTCAAAGAACAAGGAAGCAAGCACCTTACCCTTGAGTATATCAGCATACTCTGTTTCCTCCATTCGCCTTGCCAAATCAAGGATATACAATAACTCTTCTTTATTAAAATGCCTGATCGAAATGATATCCCTTTGTTTAAAACTTATCATCTATATTTTACAGAATGTTGCATGAAACCATCTTATATAAATTTCGGCAATGATTTACTTTTTTTAAAAAAAATTAAACGACACGGGTTATGAGGATTCCTTGTTATTTGTAAATTTTATCACGTCCAAATTTTATTGACAACAAACATTTTTATCCGTTATAGTAAATTCTCTTCGTATAATCAACTTAACTTTATCTATTTTTGCCCTGAAGATACAAAGGCACAATACAGGTAATTTATGAAAACACTCAACGTAGGACTCATAGGCATGGGAACAGTTGGTACGGGGGTAGCAAAAATTCTTCTGGAAAAGGATTCGCCCCTTCTCGAAAAACTCGATTGCGTACCTGTCTTAAAAGGCATCGCCGATTGTAACCCGGATGTTAAAAACAAGTTGAATTTATCATCGGATATTCTCTTTACCACTGATGCAAAGGCACTCCTCAATAATCCAGATATTCAGGTCATTGTAGAACTTATCGGGGGATTACACCCTGCCAGGGAGATCATTACCACAGCCCTTGAAAAAGGCAAGGATGTTGTAACAGCAAATAAAATGCTTCTGGCCTTACACGGCTCAGAACTCTTTAGCAAGGCGCGCCAGCACGGCAGAAGCATCTCCTTTGAGGCAAGTGTAGGAGGTGGTATCCCCATTATCGCTGCGTTGCGGGATGGTTTTATTGCCAACAGGATTGAGGCTATTTTTGGCATTGTCAATGGCACAACCAACTACATTTTAACCAAGATGACCAAAGAGAATGTAAAATACAGCGATGCCCTCGCCGAGGCACAAAGGTTGGGCTATGCCGAAAAAGACCCCACCATGGATGTAGAGGGCATAGACTCGTCTCACAAACTCGCTATTTTAGCGAGGATTGGTTTTGGTGTAGATTTTGACTACAAGAGCATCTACCACGAAGGCATTAGCGCCGTGGACTTATCGGACATATGGTATGCGCACGAGCTGGGATATACCTTAAAACTCCTGGCAATTGCAAAAAAAACTGAAAACCATATTGAACTCCGCGTCCACCCCACGCTCCTTCCCCATGACCATCCACTTTCCTCAGTAAATGGCGTCTTTAATGCCATCTGTATTACCGGAAGCGCTGTAGGAGAGACGATGCTCTATGGCAAGGGGGCAGGCCAGATGCCTACAGCCAGCGCCGTGGTTGCGGACCTCGTAGATGTTGCGCTGGGAAGGGCAGGGATCACGTTCAAGGCAATGAAGACCTTTTCTGGACATTGTGAGTATGTCTCTATAGCTAATGTACACCAATTCAAGACCCGCTATTATTTACGGTTTTCCGTTGTGGATAAGCCCGGAGTGCTTGCAAAAATATCTGGCATCCTGGGGAAATACGAGATCAGCATTGCCTCCGTTATTCAGCACAAGGCCAGGGAAAATGGTAATGTCCCACTGGTCATGATGACTCATCTTGCAGAAGAAGGTAATCTGCAAAAGGCGCTAACAGAAATCAAACAACTCGATGTAATAAAAGACCATACGAAATTTCTTCGTGTGGAAGAATAGGAGGTCTCTTGAAATACTGTATTATTGTCCCCGACGGAATGGCAGATTACCCTATAGACAAACTCAGCGGTAGGACACCCGTTGAAACGGCACGTACCCCCAACCTTGATTTTCTTGCACAGAATGGACAGCTTGGCGTTGTTCGTACCATTCCTTGGGGATTCCCAGCCGGCAGCGACGTGGCAAATCTTACCTTATTAGGGTATGATCCCAGGAAATACTATTCGGGACGAGCGCCTCTCGAGGCTGCAAGTATTGGCGTCAAACTCGGTGACAGCGATTGGGCATTTCGGTGCAACTTTATTACTGCCAGCGAAGACATCTTAGAGGACTTTTGCGCCGGTCACATAAAAACTGACGAAGCATCCGTTCTTATTAAACTCCTGAACGAAAAATTGAGCAATGACATTATTCAGTTCTATACCGGCAAGAGTTATCGCCATATCATGGTATACAGAGGCTCGCAAAAGATGGACGCAAAATGTTTTCCACCCCATGATATCATGGGGCAATCAATTCAAAAACACCTCCCTAAGGGACATGGGAGCGAAATCCTTATCGACCTCATGGAGCGTTCCCGGACGTTTCTGTCGAATCATGATATAAACAAGGTGCGTATAGACCTGGAAGAAAACCCCGCAAACATGATCTGGCTTTGGGGGCAGGGACGTCGCCCCAAAATGCCCACGTTTAAAGAGCGGTTTCACCTCATGGGTGCCGTCATTACCGCCGTAGACTTGATCAAAGGCATTGCCTGCTACCTTGGATGGGACATCATAAACGTACCAGGCGCCACAGGTTATCTGGACACAAATTATGCCAACAAGGGGCACTACGCCATCCAGGCATTGGAAACCCATGATGTGGTATTGATACACATAGAGGCCCCCGATGAGGCCGGACACGAGGGGAACGTACATGAAAAAGTCCAAGCCATTGAACAGGTAGACAGCAAGATAATCGGGCCTGTCCTTGAAGCGAAAAATAAATTCCGTGACTTGCGTATCCTGGTGCTTCCTGACCATTATACCCCCATTATCAAAAGAACCCATACCCCTGAATCTGTCCCTTTTGTGGCCTATGGTACTGGTATAGAGAAGGGTATAGGACTTCCATACACCGAAGCCAACGCCCATGCCTCCGGTCTTCACATAAAGGAAGGACATCGATTAATCGAGCACCTCATTTCTGGTTCTTTTCGTTAATAAGGCCCTCTGGAATGGCAATCAGTCCCTCGTAAAAATTATTCACTAACTTTTCACTAAATCTCGGGAAAAATTGCTAAAGAAGAACAAGTATACCCTGAATTTACCATACATCGAGGCCAATGCCCATGCCTCGGTATGAGTAAGGTGGTTTAAGGCATCGGTTTTTACGCCGAATCCACCTCTTTATAGATAAAGAAATGCCTGTTAAGGCGAAAGGGCGCTACGGACAGAGAAATATCGCACGATATAAAGTCGAACGTGTATTTGAACCAGGCTATTGCGCGGTTTCTTTCTCCGGGGATTTATTTGTCAATTCTTCTTTTATTACTGCCAGATTATTTCTTGCCTTTTCGTTGAGTGGATCGCGCTTAAGCACCTCTTCAAATTCAGCAATGGCCTCGTTTAACTGTCCCATCTCGGCATAAAGAATGCCCAAATTATTGTGCGCCCTTACGTAATTGTTGCTGAGTTTCAGGACTCTCTTGAATTCGCTGAAGGCATCCGTGTGCATTCCTTTTTGATAATAAACCGTCCCAAGATTGAAATGTGCCTGTATGTAATCAGGGTTTATCTGTATTGCCTCTGTAAATGCTGCTATTGCCTGGTCAAAAACCCCATTTTTGCTGTATATCGTCCCTATATTATTATAGGAAGCATGGTACGATGGATATAATCGCAATGATTCCTTATAGTAATCGAGCGCCTTCGTATAATTTCCTTCCCTGACATATATATTTCCTAATGCATGATGAAGGAGCGCCGCTTCTGGCGCGTCTCCAAGCGTTTTTAGGAAAAAGTCCTTTTCGTTTATCCAGTCACTGTTCCTGAGAAGTGTCCGCCCTGAATAAAAGAGCAGAAGGGCAATGGTCAGTGAAATCGTGACATGCTTCAGTATTGAGAATACGGGTTTCTGCGCCCTCCACGGGCAGGTTAATAATACTGCTAGTAAGCCACAAAATCCAACTGAAGGAATATATAAAAACCGTTCTGCCATGACAAAACCCATATCCCACGGTGCCGAGATACGAACAAAATTGGATAGCGGTAACAACGTTACGAAATAAAATAGGATCATAAATGACACAGGAGCCCATCGTTTCCTTAACCATAGGATGAGAAAAATGAGTACGATAATTCCACATCCTGCTAAAATAATGGCGGGCTCAGTTATCGAAAATGACATGGGATTCTGGATGTATGCACTCAGATGCACGGGGTAAATAAGTTTCCATACATAAAGAAATATGGTTTTTATAAATGAAACGGCTGTTGGGTAAATGCCCTTCATTTCCTCTCCACCGGGATTGACCACGGTGGAAATCTTCAAAATAACAAATCGGGTGACACCATAGAGAAGAAGAACGAAGAAGTACGGGGCGCTCAATAAAAGTGATACGGAGAATCGTTTTTTATCTTTCTTTCCAGCAAAATAACAGGTATGGGCTATCAGGAGAAATGGCAATGTCGCCACCATCTCTTTGCAAAGCATGGCAATGGCAAAGAAAATAATAGAGCAGAGATAATAAATTTTCCCTTGCTTGAGAAACTGCCTGAACGTTTCCATGTTACCCTCCTTTTTATCCCACCCTTCGTAAGGGGTGGAATTTGCCGCGATCCCTGCCGAATGATAAAGGGTGGAATTGTGGTTGAGGTTTGTTCTATCAGGCATACTGCCAATCTGCAATTTAGCCTCTGTTGACAGTGGTGACCGGGGGTGATCTATTGTTTTTTGATAGAAATAAAAAGCCGATAAAAAGAATATCCCGGCAATAACGTCAGTACGTCCGGATATCCATGTTACAGACTCCGTATGTATCGGGTGGCAGGCAAATAGCAAAGAAGCGGCAAGGGATGTATAACGATTATCGAATAACAAATTAAATATGAAATAAACCAAAATACAACAGATGGTGTGAAAAATGATATTTGAAAGATGAAACCCCCATGGTTTTAGCCCCCACAGGGCGTAATCAACCATGTAACTGATGCTTATGATTGGCCTATAGTAACCGTATTTGAAATCAATAATATCATCTGTTGTATCGAAAAAATCCCTCGCAAAATCCTTCCAGAAACAGCACAATTTCCTGATTCCTTCATTATCAACGATCAATACCCAATCATCCCAGACAAAACCACCCATTAGCGCATTTAAATAAACCAGGAAGGAAACTGAAACAAGGGAGAGTATCGGAAGATAATAGCGTAATTTGTTCATCGTTTTATTCAAGATAACCCAATGATCTTAATTTTTCCAAACTCTCCTGATCCAATATTGCACGTTTTGCCTTTGACTTTGGCTTTCTCGTAGCAACGAGCCAGTTTGAAAGCCTGTTTTTCATCTCGGCGTGCAGTAATGGTTCTCTTTCGATGATATTTGTTGTTTCATATGGGTCTGCCATCAAATCGTACAGTTCTTCTTTCCCATACTTGCGGTCGTTAATATATTTCCATTTTCCCACCCTCATGGAAATCAAATTCTTGCCAAAACGATTCAGTTCACTGATGGCCGCAGGATTGGACTCACCCGTATCATCAGAAATTTTTCCCTTCATAAAGGGCAACAAACTTCTTCCCTGGAAGTGGTAGCGATCTTTGATGCCCAACCAGTCAAGGATCGTGAGGGGGATGTCAATGATGCTGCACGTGGTATTGAAAGATTTTTTTGCGGGTTTTACGTTAGGACATCTTATGATGAGCGGCACATGGATGGATTCCTCATATAATTGATACCCATGATCCAAGGTGTCGTGTTCTAAAAAACCTTCTCCATGGTCTGATACGAGTACGATCATAGTGTTTCCTCTGCCCTGAATGGCATCTAATAATTTGCCGACAGATTGATCCACATAATTAATTTCGCTGTCATAGAGGGCAACCAGTGACTGCAGTATCTTTGTGCCTTTTTCTATCCCTGCTGCGGTGCGTACCTTTGGCAGGTTTGTATCGTAAAATTGTCTTAACTCATCTTGATAGTCCGGGGCATAGGTATGGAACCATGGTTCCTGTTTTGAGTATGGCCAATGAGGGTCAAAATAGTGTACCCACAAGAAGAACGGTTTACCATTGGCATATTGTGTCATGAATTCAATGGCCGTTTTTGTTATTTCTTCTGCATTTTTAAACTTGCATACCACAAAATGGTCAAAACCCTGTGCAAAGCCGAGTTCCGGTGTGAGATGCGGATTGGAAGAAATTCCCAACGTCGTTAAGCCATTTTCCTTCAGTACCTCGGCAAGGGTCATGTGGGATGCATCCAGTATTTCCTGGCCGTAAATATTCCCTGACTGGCAGACACCGTGTCTTATGTTGTGTTGAGAAGGCATGAGGGTTGTAAACAACGATGCCATGGCGGGCGCTGTCCATGAGGAAGTGGAGGTTACGTTTGTAAAAACACAACCTTCGTTTGAAAGGGCATCAATCGCTGGAGTTGTATTCCTGGTATATCCATAACAACCCATATGGTCTGCACGCAGGGTATCGATGGATATTACGACAACATTCTTCTTCTTCTTTTGACAGCCAAGCAAAATGAGAAGAAAACACAGCACAAAACAAGGCGTATAAATGCTTTTATATTTTTTTGAAAAGATCATACCTGAATAAAAAAGGGTTTTCCAGTAGCACGACGGCACTGGAAAACCCTTGAAACAGAAACAAGCACAAATCTTAATAAATTTTTTACTTATGCCCTTAAAAAACGATAAAATTCAACCGCCAGTAGTGGCAAAGTGCGCCTTGCCATTATACAGGCATCAAAAAAGCCAAGGGTTTAATGTAACATTAAGAAATTCCAATGTTGTTGTAAAGCGAACTTCAGTTCGCTTTACATTAAAAAAGTTGCCCAAGGCCTAATTTATCAAACTTTACTCATCAACCCCTTTTAACTTAAAATGGATGATAAAGTTTTCGTCCTCGTCTTTCTTTATTTTGAAGGTTGTTTTTTTGGAGCCAACACCGGATTTTCTTGCCTCGACAGTATACGTTGCATTATCTTCGAGTCCACCAAAGCCCCAGAAACCTGAACTTTCCGTTACCCCTTCACCCTTACCACCCTTGTTGCTTTTTATTGTTACAGCAGCGCCTTCAACAGGATGTTTTTCCCTGTCCGAGACATACCCATATACCGCCAATCCCGATGTCGAGGATTTAAGATCGAAAACCGTACCTTCCAGGGCCAACAGCTTCTTTCCCTTTGCATACACAGGTGTTGACCCTGCACCTGCAATGCCCAGTATGATGCCAATGCATCCTGCCAGGCACAACTTAATCCATTTCTTTCCCATTTTAGCTGCCTCCTTTCTTTTTTTGGGTATCGTGTCGTACTTCCGCAAAAGCAGGATTCTTCTTAAAAAGAGAATTCACGATAATTTATTTTTTCCCTTTACCCTTTCCCTTTGCTACAGGTTTTGGGGATACTTTTAGCTTTGCCTTCGCTACTGGTTTAGCCCTGGGTTTTTCTTTTCCCATGAGTATCTGTTCAGCTTCTTCATTGTCTGCATCCATAATATATTTTATACCAGTTACTTCAGCGGCTTCACGGGTCAGGGTTACAATATCATCTCTTGTTAAATATTCCAGGGCAAACTTTCTTGCACCGCACATTAACTGCCGTAGACCCTGGGAAAGACGTTGATAATATGAATAAACACCAATTGCCCCGGGAGGCACTTCCCGGCCATTTGCACCGAATAATCTCTTTACCTTAGATGCCAGAACAAATATTTCTTCCAGTGTTTTTCCGTAAGGTTCAATAGTTTTATCGATATCGTTCTTCTTGATCTGTTCAGCAATTAATTTTCCCACGTGGGCAGCGCAAAGTGGCGAACGCGCCATACCTACAGCCTTCACATAAGGCGCGCCAAGCGCCATAGCTTTAAAAATATCATCTTCAAAGGCAAAGCCGCCGGCAAGGATAATATCCGGAACGTACTGTCCCTTTGATGCCAATTTATGTACATAATTATACGTGAGGGATGCGATATATAAGGTTGGTATTCCCCATTCATTCATCATATGCCAGGGACTCATACCAGTACCACCGCCTGCGCCATCGACTGTCAGCACATCTATACCGGCGATAGAACTATAACGAACAGCCCTTGCCAGGTCTGCAGGTCTATAAGCGCCTGTCTTCAGGAACACATATTTGGCACCCGCTTTTCGTAATTCATTAACTCTTTTTACAAATCCCTCTTCCGAGACCATTCCGACTCTGGAGTGTCTTTCAAATTCCTTAAAGGACTTCCCAAAGAGAGAGGCCACCGTATTGTCATAAGGATCAGGGAGTACGATATAACCACGATCTCTCAACATCCTTGCCTTTTCCAGGCTATCGATCTTAACTTCTCCCCCAATATCTTTAGCGCCTTGCCCCCATTTCAATTCTACAGCCTGAACACCTAATTTTGAAATTCCATACTCCACCACACCTAATCGGGAATCTTCCACGTTTTCCTGCAGCACAATGGTTCCATAACCATCCTGTTGCCAATCCTGAAAGGTTTTTACACGATACTCAATATCTGGACAGTGCGTTATCTTTCCATTTTCAAACTTGGAATTCACATCCATACCACCCACATTTTCACCGATGGTTAAAGCCGTACCAGAAATTGCAGAACCGACAGCTATCCCGTCCCAGTGTGTTTTTGCAACCTTCGTTGAGCCTAACCCTGGAATCATGATAGGCAACTTTAATTTAATCCCTTTGTCCTTTCCTAACCTTGTTTCTACATTGACATTCTCAAAAATTGCCTTATCGCTGTTGGCCTCTATGCCTACCGCTCCGATAACTGTTCCCATAATATTTAAATGGGAAAAATCTACTGGATACTCTTTATCTGCCCCTGCTGTAATAGTCCCGAAGGGCTGCGGATACAAATTCTCTGCCGCCCTGAATGCAGACTTCCCGATCTCGCATAAGCCCGGACACTCATCTACGCAAACCGAACACATGCCGCTGGCATGTGTTCTATCGTTGGGTGTTCTGTTTTTTGTACGTGTTGCTGCAGACGCATTTGGTTTTGAAAATGTCATTTTCAAACCCCTTTCCATAAATTAAATTTATCAAACTAAACGGTAATTGAATATGCTTTTCATAATTTATGAATTAATCTTCGGATATATACACATTTTTAAATTTACTGTCAATACAATTCTACAAAAAAGTATGATAATAACTACAAGGGCATATGGCATGCCAATACAGAGACGTCGACTTCCTTATTAGGAAAAATTTATTGTGGTAGTGTTGTATCTTAATGAAATTACATTTAGTTGCAATAAGAAGAATGATAATTTGGTTGTAAACGAAAAAGGCAAACTATATAATCTGACACAAAAAAATAAAGCGTATGTTGGCTGAAAATAACCTATGATGCGGCGATTCATTCACGCAGAGTAGCAATAAGTGATGCTATATTTTTAGTTCTTTTATGGGTTAAACACCCATAGGGGGTGAAAAGAGGTGTACCCTTTAAAATATTTCCACCAGGTTTTCTCTTTTACTCCTCTTCAAAGAATTAAAGTGTTACCAAAAAGGAAATAATTATAGAAGGTAATTAAGTCGCTGTTTGTAGTGGCAAGACGCAGGGGGGCGAAACTGTGAAGACACGGACAAAAACCATAGTGAATGATCGGGATTTTATTAAAGAGAAGGTCGAGAAGATTAAAAGGGAAGTAGGAAAGGTCATTGTCGGTCAAGAAGAAATGATCGAGGGTATCATTGTTGCGCTTCTCTCGGACGGACACATCCTTTTGGAGGGCTATCCAGGACTCGGAAAGACCATCACGGTAAAAACCGTTGCCCGTGTGATGGATGCAAAATTCAAAAGGGTGCAATTTACACCGGACCTCATCCCTGGCGATATTACAGGATTTGAAATGTGGGACCCGGAAACGAGGAAAAGCAGGATACAGAAGGGGCCTGTGTTTACGAACTTATTGCTTGCTGACGAAATTAACCGTGCACCAGCAAAGGTCCAAAGCGCCCTGCTCGAGGCGATGCAGGAAAAGCAGGTAACTATTGGGCGGAAAACCTATCCTTTAGAAAAACTATTTCTTGTATTGGCAACACAGAACCCTATTGAGATATCGGGAACGTATTTGTTACCTGAGGCTGAAATAGACCGGTTCATGTTTAAACTAAAAGTACGCTACCCAACATATGGCGATGAAAGAGAAATTACGGAAAGGCAAATCCGGGATGAGGGCGCTGAGTTAGACGTTGTTTTAAACACGAAAGAGGTACTTTCCTTACGACACTCGATTGCCGGGTGGCTGCCTTTGGAAGAAACCTCGGTCATTGTAAAATATATAACGCGGTTGGTCAGGGCAACCAGACCGGAAGAAGGTAATGGTGAAATAAGAAATCTCGTGATGTATGGGGCATCACCCAGAGCCACCATCGCCTTAACGAAGGCTGCCCGTGTTTATGCCTTTATTCGGGGTGATGATATGGTATTGCCGGAACATGTCCATAAAATGGCTTATCCGATCTTACGGCATAGAATTATCCTCACCCATGAGGCTGAATCCCAGGGTATTGATCCTGACGATATCATTGAAAAAATCCTCCGCCGGGTCCCCATTCTGGAATAAAGAAGATGAAGAGGCGGATAAAGCTTTCGTTACAACGATTGATCGGAAACCTCTTCGAAGGGGTATTCTCCAGTTATGTAAATGCCTTGCATGGTCTGGAACTTGACGAGCTCCGGCAATACCAGCCTGGAGATGATTGTAAATCCATCGACTGGAAGGCGACGGTAAAGACCGGAAAACTCCATGTGCGCATGAAATTGGTGGATAAACGGGTCACTATCGTGTTTCTGGTTGATAAAAGCCGTTCGGAGAAGTTTGGTTCTTTTATCAATACCAAAGAAGACGTTCAATCAGGTGTTCTCTCAATCCTTGTTCATGCCGCATCGGAAACCGGCAATGAAATAGGTTTTCTTACATTTACCGATAGGGTGGAAAATTATATCCAGCCCAAAGCCGGTGAAAAGGAAGCGGTAATAAATGGAAAAAATGTTTTACGTGAAACACCCGCAAGTACTCGTACAGACCTGAATATCGCGTTTAAATTTTTACACGAAAAAATTTCTTCCCCTGCCCTGATATTTATATTATCTGATTTTTTGGCACCTTACAATTACGAACAATCGCTGAAAACGCTCTCATATTTGCACGAAGTAATCCCTATCGTTATTTCAGACAGAATGGAATCATCCCTGCCTGACACAAGGGGATTTCTGGCTGTTCAGGATATAGAGACAGGTATAACAAAATCGCTTGATATTTCGACCGCACTCGGAGAATCTTTACCTTACCTGACTTTGTTCAGGAAACTCAATATAGATCATCTTGCATTATCTACCGATGAAAATGAGGAAATGTGGATAAAAAAAATCTCTGAATTTTTCGACAGGCGTATCAGGAGGGGGGGAAGAAGGAGACGATGAAGTATTTTTCTATCAGCTTATTCATCTTTATCAGCGTAGTATTTTGGGGAAATAGTTTTCTTCATGTCAATGCACAAGAGCAACCCCAAACCCAGGAATTTGCAGAAATGGAACAAGAGCCGGTACTGACAGATAAACCGCTTGAAATCTGGACATTTATTGATGATTACCGGATAATTACCGGCAAGACGCTGCATCTGACCGTTCAGGTTCTGTGGAAGTTAGGGGTAACCGTTAATCTGGAAGGCGTGGACAAAATCGATTTTTCCCCATTTAAGGTAGAAGGTGTAATAATAGGAGAACGCCAAATCTTTGATAATGAACACGATTATCTGGTAATTACCTATGCGCTTTCATTGCCTTCGGATATGAAAGACGGTATCTATTCTATCCCTTCCTTTTCCCTTTCTTACAGAAATGAAGTTGATAAGAGCGAAGGCATGACGACTTCATCGCCCGTCGCAGTTAAAAAGGTGCCAATCCTGGTTGAAGGGAAGGTGGATAAGGATGTCATCACCATCGGCGATCATATTCATTATGCCCTTACTATCCGGCATGAAAAAAACGTAAAGGTATTGTGGGAAAACATAGAAAAACTCAATTTTTCCCCATTTGAGGTTTTAAAAAGGGATATAGAAAAATTCAAGGAAAGAAATATCGAAAAGATAGTAATAAACTACACTCTTTCGTTATATGAATTGGGAGGGAAAAAAAAGACCCCTGAAATTCCCGAGCTAACGATCCTGTATTACGTAGAATCCGATGCAAAATCCAGAGAGGCAAAGACCGATACTTCACTCATTGAAACAAAGGAGGTTAAGACGGTTTCCATTCCCATCATTGTAAATAGCCTTCTAAAGGCAGTGGAAGTGCCATTGGAAGGGATCAAAGGTCCTCTGCCCTATTCAAAAAAATCTATGGTTTTCCACATATATTTACCTATGGGTGTGGGTATCGTTTTGTTTCTCTTTCTGGGTGTAACTGTGTTACGTTCTGCCGTCGGAAGGGTATCCCCTGTTTCACCAAGACCGATAAGTGAAACTCCACAAATTGCACTGGAAAGATTAAAAAGAGTCATATCGTCTTCCCAGTTCACAAATGACAACTCATTAAATCAGGAGAATGTTTACAATATTAATAAGTCACTAAGAACGTATCTCGGTATGCTCATTGGTATTTCAAATGAAACGGCACAATCTGCCGTAACGTCAACTTTCCTGAATTATGATACGAAAAAACGACTCCCGGAAGAAAGTTCAATCCTCGTCCTAACGGTATTAAAACAGCTCGATAGCCTTATTTTTGGAAAACAGATTCAGAAAGATGTATTTGATAAAATGTTGCAGGGGGTAGAAGGAATTATAGAACGGACTGGTCCTAAATAGCATGTGTCCCTTCAATCTGAAATCGTAAATCCATTGTATTAGAAATTTCCATTTTATTTAAGCAGGTTCCAGGGTGGCACAGACAAACCTTGTTTGTCCGTGTTTAACTTAAATCCGCATATTTTATAATGGTACAAATTATTCCCCTCTTGGAAGGGGTTAGGGGTGGGTCACTTGGGCATGAAATCTCAGTGAACTCCGTTAGAAAGTTTGGAAGAGGCTTCAAACCCCTCCCAAACTGCATTTTCTCAAACTCCGCCTTTCGGGCGGAGCCTCCTTCTAACGGGGTGAATATTTCACGAATTACCGACTTACCCACCACTAAATCCCCTCCGCAGGGGATTTAGTGGTGGGTTCCCTCCCAAGAGGGGACTTTCTAACTTCAAAATTTTTTGTTTTTTGCTTACCCATGTCATGTTAGGTACCGATAAATGACCTTTGCCAACCCCTTTCTCTTTCTGCTTCTCATCCCTTTTGGTTTACTCTATCTCTTCTGGAAGGAAAAGAAGTTCCTCGGATATTCCAGCCTCTATTACACCAGAGAACCTGCCGGAACCAAAAGGATTATCGCCCGTCTCAACAAGCCTATTTTTTTTGGCGCCGTGTTTTTTGTGATCGTGGCCTTTGCACATCCCCAAACAAGGTATTACCAGGAAAAAACGATCCTGCATGGACGCGAGATCGTCCTTTCTATAGATACCTCTTTCAGTATGACGGGAACGGCCATTGAAACGATTAAAAAGATTGTCGGTGATTTTATTAAAAAACGGTCGAATGACCTCATTGGTATTACCATATTTGGTACGGATGCCGCCCTCATTGTTATTCCTACCATGGAGACTCAATTACTGGAAAAATCTCTGGAACGGATACAGGCCTCCCAAGTGGGTTATCAGACCGCTATTGGCGAAGGTCTTTTTACTTCCATCGTCGCACTATTTGAAAAAGAGATGGGAAATAAATTTACTGTAAAAGAATTGAGAAACAGCATTAATAAAGAATATCTTGCCGATTATGCCGTCTCTTTTGCCAAAGAAATGGAACAGAGAGGGGTGCTTAAAAATAAGCTCATCATCCTTTTTACGGATGGGATATATAACATTGGTATTTCACCCACTCGGCCCTTGCGTCTGTTGAAAAGAATGGGAATAAAGGCATATGTTGTGGCGGTCAAGGCCTCGGATGTTACCGGGGTAGATCCGGAAGTTGCGGCCCAACATATTGAGGAGTTAAAGGAGGCCGTTGAGGCAACCGGTGGAAAGTATTACCATGCCGAGGATTTTGAAGAGGTTGCAAAATTCTATGACGAGATCAATAAAATAGAAAAAGACAAGATTACCGTAGAAACCGTTCTCAAGAAAAAAGACCTTTACCTCTACCCCACCCTTGCAAGCCTGTTTCTTCTTTTGGTTTCCATTTTTATAGAAAATGTCTGGATGCGAATACCATAGCGTAGTGTAGCCATAACCAATCACCCTTAAAAAATGGGGTGAAGGGGGCTGTAAAAAGTGGAAAATCCCAGATGACAAATTCCAAATTTTTATATTGAGCAATGCACAGCACCTTCCTGCAATACCCTCCTTTTCAGGAGCATTGACATAGCCCTTACACTCCGTTCTGGAGAGGGATAAACTGGGAACTCTCGTTCTTCAAATAATTGTTTGACCTTCGTGGTAAAAGCCCCACCCACCGTGCATATAACAGCAGGCTTTCCCGAACGTTTCATGGTATCCGTGACGAGATCGACCACCTTCTCAGTCATGCCCTGAGGGGCCATGAGCGGTATGATAATGGCAGCGTCGTATTCGTCACTTTCGATCATGCACGTATGTAAGGCGATATAATAATCGTTATCGCATGCACTTCCGGTTAGATCAACGGGGTTGTTTACCACGTAGAATGTTGAGAATTTACTTCTCAGTTTTTCTTTTAATCGGGGAGACGGAGGTGGAACTTCCAGCCCACTCTCAGAACAATGGTCAGCCACAATGACACCGAAGCCACCGCCATTCGTAACAATAAGGATTCTGCTTCCTTTTGGGGGATTTTGCATGGAAAGGGCCTTAACACCATCAATAAATTCCTCTAAGCCGTTTGCCTCAATGATCCCGGATTTCAAGAATGCGGCTTTGTATATTTCATAGTTTCCCGCAATTGCGCCCGTATGGGATTTGGCTGCAGCAATACCGGCCGCACCCTTTCCGACCTTGAGCGCTACAATAGGCTTTTTTTTTGAACAGGACCTGGCAGCTTCGATAAACTTCCTTCCATGATCTACTGACTCCATATAGATAGCAATTACCTTTGTATGAATATCGTCTCTGAAAAATGGCAAGAGATCAGATTCTCCTACGTCGATTCTATTCCCGTAGTTTACCATCCTGGCTATGCCTAACCCCTCCTGTGTGGCCAGGTCCAGCAAGGCAATGGCAAAGGCGCCACTTTGAGAGAGGATCGATAGCGAACCCCTTTTCGGGTTGCTGACCCTTTCCCACGACAGGAACGAGGTGGTAAAATTGGTATAATTATCCAAAACACCTAAACAATTAGGACCGAGGATTTTGATGTTATTTTCGATTGCAACCTGCTTGATCCTCTCTTCCATTTCAACACCTTCGGCCCCCATTTCCCGGAAACCAGCGCTGATAATTATGGCATGGTGAATTCGTTTGCGCGCTTGTTGTTTTACCACGTCCATTACCAATGACGCAGGAATAGCTATTACCGTTAACGCAAT
Source organism: Candidatus Brocadia sp. (assembly GCA_046291035.1). Lineage (GTDB taxonomy): Bacteria > Planctomycetota > Brocadiia > Brocadiales > Brocadiaceae > Brocadia. The sequence goes on along the minus strand of JBKBTA010000014.1, from coordinate 15,490 downwards.
TTCATCCGGGATAACCAGTATCGAAGGAAAACATTTTAAGCCAAAGACCGTCTCGTATTTGGGATTTACCGGATATATCTTACCCTGGAAACCCATACCGATGAGGTTTTTCAGTATAATACCAGGCAAACTGCCCGGTTTTTCCGTAGCGCCAACAATGGCAACCGATGAAGGATTAAAAAAAGTTTCCATCTGTATATTCTGTGAAATCTGCGGTCTTAACTCTTGTTGCCCATTTCAAGAATCTGCAGGTACAACTAATAACAGGAGTGCGTGGATAAATCAAGGATAAAAATTACCGAAAAGCATCAAAATTATATGAAACCGGGCAGGAATATGATACGATGAAACTTCAATAAATACTGTCTTCTCCAATGAAAATTGGTAACATGTTAGTTTTTGAAATTTCTTTCAAAAAACGAAACTGTTACTTCTAAGATACCCAACTCTGTTTAAGTAAAAAACTATGGAACGCACAATTACGTTAACCGAAGTCCTCGAAAATAAAAATTTTATGAAACTGTGGATCGGGCAGATTGTCTCAGCCCTGGGCGACAGGCTTCATCAGATGGCGCTCCTGGGATTAATCATGAAAAAGGGGGGGAATGTAGGAGAAGAACTATCGAAAATTACGTTCTGGAGTGTTTTACCCTTTTTTCTGTTTAGCCTCTTTTCTGGCGTACTTTCAGACCGATGGTCCAGAAAAGGGATTTTGATAGGCTCTGATATTGCCCGGCTTCTTCTGGTGTGTGCCATTCCCTGGGTTGTCCGTGACTCGAACTCTATTACCCCTGCATATCCGGTGATCTTCGCCATCGGTATCTTTACCTGTCTCTTTTCACCGGCAAAATTTTCAATTATTCCCAATCTTGTTGAAGACCACCATCTCCTGGTTGCAAATTCACTCATTGCCTCCTCGGCGCTCTTAAGCGTTTTGGCCGGTACTGCTGCGGGCTGTATTATCTTTGATTCTATGGGATTCAGGGCATCCATGTACTTCAACGGCATTACCTATCTTTTCTCTGCAGCTACCATATGGAAGCTAACAACGAAAGAAAAAGGGCGTTCGAAAATCAAAGGCGTGACCGCTGTATTAACGGATATTAATGAGGGTATGAAATATATTTTCCACGATGTAAGGTTGATAATACTCATTTTTTTTGGTACGATTTTCTGGTTTGTCGGTATCAGCTTTTATGTGGCAATCTCCGATTTCGCCGGGCGGGTATGGAGGTTCACCTCGCTAACCCCTCTGGGACTGATTTTTACCTTGCTTGGAGGCGGCCTTCTTATCGGATCTGTCATGGCAGGTAAATATGGCAATCGGGTGAAAAGGAATATCCTTTATACCGGTAGTATCTGGATGCTGGCATTTGGCATTATGGCCTTTTCTTTGGTACAATCATATACCGTTGCTTCATGCATTATCTTTTTTATAGGGATTGCAGGTGGGGCATTCCTTGCCCCCATCAATACGGACATCCAGAGGATCACTCCTGACGGGTTAAGGGGAAGAACCTTTGCCTGTAAGGATATCTTTGTAAGTGCTGCAATGGTAGCGCCGATACTGATCGTAGGGAAACTGACAACCGTAATTTCCAGTCAAAAACTGATGTTGTATCTGGGCACGGGAATTTTTCTTGTCGGCATTTTCGTGGCATACAGGAGTATCAAACTTAATACTATACAGCAACAGGCAACGAAAAATGCATAACCTCCAAACAAGTCCCGCAAAATCCTCCTTTTCTAAAGGGGGACCAAGGGGAAGCAATCATCCAATATGTACTGGTATTTATGGCGTTTACCTCAGGATCCTTGGTTTTCTGAACAATTGCTTCTTTTTTGGTCTCAAGGCGATAGGCATTGTTTTGTTGAGGATATTTTATAATATTCAGGCTGAAAATAGAGAACAGATACCCCTTCAAGGACCACTGATCGTGGCCGCAAACCATTTCAGTTACATGGATCCTATCGTACTTCAAGCAATGTTTCCAAGACGTATTTTTTTTATGATGACGGAACTATACTATGAAGGTCGTGGGAAATGGTTTTTTCAATTATTGCACTGCATCTGCGTCAAAGAGAAAGGTTCCAACATAGCCGCACTGAGAAAGGGTCTTGAAGTACTAAAAAAGAAATCCGTTCTGGGCATCTTTCCCGAAGGAGGCGTAAGCAGAGAAGGCCGTCTTCAGGAGGGAGATCCGGGTATCGGTTTTCTTGTTGTAAAGAGCGGTGCGCCTGTTATTCCGGCATTTATTTCCGGTACTTATGAGGCATTGCCAAAAGGCGCAAGGATACCAAAAATTTCCAGAATTAAAGTGACCTTTGGTAGACCCCTGGTATTTGATAACATCGAAAATAGGGAAAATAAAAAAGGAATTGTGGAGATTACAAGGTCGATTATGGAGCAAATTGAAAAACTATCTTTTCCTAAGCAATAAAAGAATTTGTAACAATGTAGTTTTTTGAAAAGAGTAAACAACCGAGGAATTAACGATAATGGGACATTCATGCCGAATTTGTGAAAAAATAAAATCAAATGAAACATCCATGAGCCTTCGACTCACAAAAAAGCATGAAAATGTGTATTTTTTAGAAAATCGACTTCATGCAGGTGAAGATCTCTATACATAATTTGGGCCTTGAAAATCGGGACCTTTAAAAGTGCTATAGGTAGGAACCGTCTCCCAAGGGCGACCGGCATTCCACCATGGCGTGCAGTGCCGGTCGCCAACAGGAGTTGGCTCTGCATAACTTTGAATTTCACCTGGAAATACCTCCTGTATGTCATTCTGAACGAAGTGAAGAATCTCTTTTACCGTTCTGGGTGACTTTTTCACTGTCCTTTGTGAGCCGAAGGACCATGGGGGTTTCATTACGACATGCTGTGGGTGTAAGGTGTAGCGAAAAAAAAAGACCTGTACCTGGATCAGGTGTGTTTCTGCACCCAGCGGAGATGCAGGGTATCAAGCTTGTAGTGATGCAACATCTGCGCCTTATGTTCGGGGAAGCCAAGGAAATTGCTGAAATAAAACAGAAAGACCAGCAGTGTATCCAATTTAATAATAAAGAATCCCTTTACGACCATAAAAGGCTCAACCTGTGCAGTATAGTGGACGAGATTTTCCCAGGCCAGGACAATACCAAGCCCAGGTACGCCCACGATGGAGAGACCGAGGGCAAACAGCAGTAAGTTCGTTAGGTTAGAACGGGATAACTTCGCCTTATAATTTGGCTGATACTCGTTTTCACAGGAGAAGGTATACACAGAAAAAATGGCAAGTCCTGCAAAGACAATAGTAAGGACAATCAAAGATACCCAGTACAGCATATTTGACGCATCCGTATGTTTTACCAACAGCAAGGTGTGTTCGATTCCTACTGTAGCCGCCGAACAGGCAAGGGTTACGAAAAACATGCCCACTTTGCGTATATTATAGAAGGTTAGCACGCAGAACCCCACTGCCAGGGCCAGTAATATCTCGTCTTTCGTGTTAAAATATTTCCAGTTGATAATTAAAGATGTAACAGTGTTTCCGCCACCGTCACGGGTAGATTCGATGTTGAAAAAATTCCTATTGAGGAGGAAAACCACGAGGCTAAAGACTGCCCATACAGCAGCAACCATGACGGTGAAACGTCTCGACGCTTTCCTATCGAAACTCAGGAATTTTAAACCGAGAAACTGATCAATAAAATCGAAGGAGCGCTGGAAAAAACCAAATTCGTTGATCGTCAGAGCGTAAAGCCAGTTTCTGAATCCCTCGGGAAGCAGCGTCTTGAAGTGCTTGCCGGGGTGTGTGATCCTGGGTCGACGCGTCTCCATGGTGTGGTAATGGTGGAGCAGTGATGGGGTACGCAGGAACTCAAAGGTGCGATAAATTCCGTGAGACACTACGTGAACCAGGGCAAGGGTACGTAATCCGAAAAATATCTCGATGTAGATGATAGCTAACTGTGTTATGGTGGCATACGCAATGGTATTTTTGGCGTCGGAAACTTGGCGGCTCATGTGGGTCGTGATGATGGCAGAAAACACGCAAATGGCAATCGCAACGGCTATGGCATTTGCCGGATGCGAAATCGACCACACTTCAGGCCAATACGCTGGGAGTGACCACTCCCGGGGCCAGAAGCGCAGAAGAAGAAAAATGGGGATATGGGTGGATAACGAACCGTAGAAAACCGCGCTCGATGGCGTGGGGCCCTCCATTGCCCGTGGCAGCCAGATCCACGGGAAAATACCCGACTTGAAGAAGCATGCGAGAATTAATAAGACCATTGCCCAGGCACAACCATGTTCCTCCAGAACAAATACCATTTTGGTGATGTCTTCGGTATGGAAGAAGAGCAGCAACACGATCAGGGAGCACAAGAAGACGTCGCCAAACTCGTAAATAAACAGCACCCGCATGGCGTTCTTGAGTGGATTGGTGCGATGTTCATAGAAAGCGATAAGAAGCACCGAAGAAAAGCCCAATAGTTCCCACCCCATGAAAAAAAAGGTGGAGCCGGAACTGAGAACGATAAGCTTGATGGACAAATGAAAGATAAAATAGAGGGAAAAGAACTTGTGATAATAGGCATCGCGGTGGAGGTAGAAGAGAGAAAAGTGTCCAACAATTGCAATAATTATCGTTGCAAATGCCAAAAAGATAACTGTCAGAAGGTTCCAATGCACGATGAATGGCCAGCCAAGGAAGCAGAAGGATTCGATCTGTACAGTAACATCTCTAAATCCAAGGAAAACCAAGGCAACCACTACGTGGATAAAATCACTGATGTTTCCCCATTGGACTAGTTTGCGAACCATGTACTCCTCACGTTCCTGCTTGCAGGCAAAATACTGGATATTTACAAAAAGTATCTTGGCAATCGGGAACAGCACAAAGTAATGTACAAGATAGGTAATCAAAGATCTTTCGTCCACGTTGCGCTCCTATTTAATTTGGCCAAACAAAAGGTGGTCCTGCTCGAGAAAAAACCGCGGATCATCTCCCCTGTATTCGGGAACGTATGCCGTTTCTTCAAACGGTACAAACTGGCCTTCCATTCCACCTTTCCACAAAAAGAGCTTTTCCTGTTCCTGATCGTGAACCGCAAGGGTAATCCAATTGTGTTTCACCAGACACTGGAAATGTCCGGGTTGTCCGGCATATCCGAATGCCTCGCCGAGAATGGTTTCCATTGTTCCCACCTTACAGCAAACGAGCAGAATCAATCGGATAGGTTCGTGTACCTCGACCATCTGCCAGGGCAGTCCCAGCTGCAGGTCGCTGAGGTGTCCGTTCATCACACCCAACAAGGATGTAATGTTGTGTGGCAGTTTGGTGCCGCAGCCGTAATGCTCGTTATCGATAAAGCTGAAATAGTACTCGAGGTTAATTCCCGCGCATACCGGTCCGACAGCGCCGAGGATATTTCTCAGCAACTTCCCCTCAGGGTCTACTTTATAATTATAAGAAACCAAGAAGGCGCGTCTGTCTAAGAAAAGATTTCGCGTCAAATACCTTGGCCCTACGATGGCAATTGCATTGGTGCAGTGACCGTATTCAGGGCGCGGCTGGGTAAGATCCATAGCACGACCATGGGCATAATCGGCAAAAGCCTTTTCCGGCAGATCCGTCTTGACCTCATCAAAGCGCCTGCATCGTTCTTTTGCATCCAGCGCCGCCGCACGGCGAATCATGTCGATATACTTTTGCAGGCGTGGTTCTATGGGGTTTGGGAGATCGAAGAGAAGTACCTCATCACTGCAGGTGTTATGATATCCGCCAATGAAACGGGTCGAATCCGGTATAATTACGCCATTTTTCGCCAGCCCCGCACGAACTTCAGGTTCGTTGCAGATGGTGGCAAAGAGGCGTCCGTTGGGCGCTCCGCGCCCCCCAGCGCACGCGCCACAATCGTGGGCGGCTTCGTGGGGGTTATTGAGACTGCTCGACCCATGTCCCAGAACAAATACATAAGGTGAAAAGTTGTCCGAAAATCCCGCACCCTTGAGTATACTAGTAGCGCGGGTGATGCGGGATTCCAGATCCCACCCTTTTTCATTTTCGTGAGTTTCTTTCTTGTAAACTAATCGTGTTTGTGGTTCGTGGGCTGCTATGTACCGCCGCAATTTGGAGCTATACTTCGGTGAGAGGATATCCAGGGTATACGGCAAAAAATTAATAAGACCGCTAAAAATCGTATGAACAAAGCTCCCGAACAGGGTCTTAGATGCTTGCGTCATTATCCACTGCACTTCTCCGTAAACCTGCAGTTTTTTAGGCATCGCATCTTCAAGTTTCACTGCTTCTTCGTAAACCTGCGCCGATGGAGTTACTAAAGGATGGGGACACATCTTGCGGTAATGTTTCTCAGGTGCACCCTTAAATTTCATGTCGAGGCCAAAATGCCCTGCCGCCCCTGACGTTTCGGCATTGGGAGCGATTTGTTCAAGATGACGACGGAAAGACTCTTCCCGATCATCAATGCAACACAAGACTTGAAAATCCGGAAGCTTATATTCCGGTTTTGCCTCAATGGCGCACTTACGATATGCCGAAAGGAATTGATTGTAAAAGGTATCCTCATAGGCACGCTGCCAAATTTCCAGGCGGTTTTCGTTAGTAAATTGGGTGACCTCTTTGGGAAATGTGCCGTTATTTTTTATGCCCAAAGCGTTCACGATGGAGGCGACAAAATACGGATCGTACAATGGCTCCGGTTTATAGACCGGTATCTTCAAGCTTGGAAGCTCGCATATGGATTCAATGGCCGCTAATTCCAGGGCGAGGATAATGGGAACAACTTCTTTAAAAGACGCTTTGATATCGTGCTTTGGAATCCATTCCGGAGTCGTTTCCAGTGATTTAATGGTTCCTGTCCACCCTTTGTAACGGTACAAAGTGCGGAACATATAGTCTTCCAGATGTTCCCACGGGATAGCCAAACGTTGAAGCAGAACTGGGATAACCTCGTCATACGGGTACTGTTTCATCTCATCGACGACTCGTTTTAAGGTCTTGAGAAATTTTGTGCTAAAGAAACCGCCTTTCGAATAAATTTTACAAAAGCACTGCCACATTCCTTTTTCACGATCAGGCATGGGCCAATAAGCCAGGCCGAAGTCGAAATAGGAGGATAAAAACTTAAAGAGGATAGGTCCCATCAGCTCGTCAATGTCCACATTATGGGCGATTTGAACCGCCTCTTTATAATAACCCGGTCGTTGATACGCAGTGTCACTTACGAACTGCAGAATCCTCGCATCCGGTGCTGGGCGAACATGAGGCTTTTCTGTCATGAGCTTGAAAAGAAGAGCTGGCTGGATATTGAGCTTATGATGCTCGATATATTCTTCAATATTTTTTTGAAGAACATCCGCCGTGATGCGGCCACGTTCAAATGCAATGAGAAACTCTTCTTCGGACATAAACGCTTTTGCGCCATAAGCACGCGCAGCCTGTTTAACTCCTTCGAAGAAATCGTATGTTTCAAAGTGGTGAATGGTATTGTGGTGGACAAAGAATGGTAGCGGGCCTTGATCGGGTATCAAATGTTTTGCATGTTCGATAGCGTGCTCAATCTTATCAGACATCATTCCCACTGATGAGAGAAAAAATACCCAGATTCATTGAAGAGTTTCTAATTGATGATAAGACAGTAAAGCACACCAAATATTCCAATGCCCTTCGCTTTGTGTAGAAGGGAAGCAATTATCCCCGGTGAAAAACAAAATATAATTCTGTTTAAAAAGTTACTTTTTAAAAGAATCATGATGTCGTTAGAAGAAACAAAAGGCGCTGGTGAAATGAAATTTTTCAGCTGCTAGGAAGCCTGAGGGCGTATAATGCTCAAACTTTCCCCGCCATATAATCATGAAAACTGATAGAATGAAAAGCCTTTCATAACTTAACGCGCAACACGCACAATACGAGAATCTTTTCTCTAAAGCCATGCTTTTGAAAAGATAATTATTCTGCTTACTTTGCAGCAACATAAAAAATCCGCTTAATTAACCATCAATGACTATTAAACATAATAACTTAAGCATGTATAATATAAGAAAATGCGTGAAAACTCAAGTCTTTTTTAAATATTACATTCTTAAAAGAAATATTGTCAAAAACCTCTTTGTAACGGAATAATTACATCCTCTTTGGCAGCGCAGATTTTATTTTAGCCAGAATAATGACTTTTCTTGCTAAAAAGGCTACTAAGAGATGCAATTCTCTAGTAGCCTTTTCAGTGACCTTTTTCCCGAAGAGCTTATATCTTTTCGATCCTAGCCCCGCAGACCTTGTATTCTGCCGTCTGGGTTATGTTGTCGTATGCGTCCTTTGTCAGCTTATTCACGGCAGCTTCTGTAAAATGCATAGGCATCCAGATGACACCCCTTTTAACCTTGTCAGAGACCTCGGCACGGGCTGTTATCTCACCACGCCGCGAAACAACCTTTACCATTTCACCATCAAAGATACCTAATTCCCTGGCATCTGCTTCGTGTACTTCAACGAAACAGTCATTTGTCTTATGGATAATCCCAGCCGACCGGCGGGTCATAGTACCCGCATTGTAATGATAGAGGGTACGTCCTGTAGAAAGCAATAACGGATATTCCTTATCGGGACTTTCAGCAGGCGCACGATAGGGCAACACAAAAAATTTGCCAAGCCCCCTTGAAAATTTGCCTTCATGCAAGAATTTTGTACCAGGGTGCTTTGTGTCGGGACAAGGCCATTGAATACCGTTTTGCTCAATTCTTTCGTAATTAATACCTGCAAACATGGGCGCAAGGCTGGCAATCTCATCCCATATCTCTCTGGGTGACGGATAATCCATTTTATACCCCATGCGATTAGATAACTCGCAGATTATCTGCCAGTCCGGCTTTGTGTTTCCTATAGGATTTATGGCCCTACGAACACGCTGAACACGGCGTTCCGTGTTAGTAAAAGTGCCATCCTTCTCAGCAAAACTGGTAGCTGGCAGGACGACGTCTGCATATTTGGCTGTCTCTGACATAAAAATATCCTGAACCACCAGGAATTCGAGATTTTTTAACCCGTTAATAGTATAGTTTTGATTCGGCTCACTCATGACAGGGTCTTCTCCAATCACATAAAGCGCTTTAAACTGACCCTTGTTCATGCGTTCAAACATGGTTGGCGAAGTGGCCCCTTGCGTTTTTGGTAATTTAACATCCCAGGCCTTTTCAAATTTTCCAACGACTAACGGGTCTGAAAGATACTGGTAACCGTGCATCCTGTCAGGCAACGCCCCCATATCTGTTGCGCCCTGTACATTATTCTGCCCGCGGATGGGGTTGACGCCAGTACTGGATTTCCCAATATGCCCCGTCAACAAGGCAAGGTTTGCAATGGTTCGTACGTTATCGGTACCGCATATATGCTCGGTAATACCCAGGGTATAGAATATGGCAGATTTTTCAGATTTAGCGTACAGTCTGGCAGCCTGACGAATATCTTCCGCGGGAATGCCTGTATATTCAGCGGCCTTCTCTGGTGTGATGTCTTTCACAAAAGCCTTAAATTCTTCATAACCCTCGGTCCGAGATTTTATGAATTCTTTATTTTCGAGACCTTCTTCAATAATGACATGTGCTATTGCATTGAGCAACCAGTTATCCGAACCCGGTCTTACAGGTAAGTACAATTTGGCATGCTGGGCAAACCAGATTCGGCGGGGATCTGCCACAATGAAGGTGCATCCCTTCCTTAAGGCCTTCTTCATCTCCAATCCCACAATAGGATGCGCCTCGGTTGGATTACCACCTATCAGGAAGATGAGTTTGCAATCCTTGATTTCACCAATTGAATTGGTCATCGAACCGCTACCGAATGACATCGCCAGACCGGCGACGGTAGGGGCGTGTCAGGTCCGGGCACACTGGTCTACGTTGTTCGTACCAATCGTAGCCCGTGCAAATTTCATTGCCAGATAGTTTTCTTCATTGGTGCAACGCGAAGAACTGAATACTCCGATGTTATCCGGTCCGTACTTCGCTTTTATTTCACCCAGTTTGCTTGCAACAAGGTTAAGCGCCTCATCCCAGGTTGCCTCTTCAAATTTTCCATTCTTTTTTATGAGTGGATGTTTCAGCCGGTCGGGATGATGGATAAAGTCATATCCAAATCGCCCCTTTACGCACAAGTTCCCATCATTAGGAATAGACCCTGCTTTTGAAGTCACCTTGACTACCTGATTTCCTTTAACGTTTAAATACATCGTACAGCCTACGCCACAATAGGGACAGGTGGTTTTTACCTGCTTTAATTCCCAATCCCTCGCCTTTCCCACAGCCTGTTTCTCAACCAGTGAGCCAACAGGACAGGTAGATACGCACTGACCGCAAAGTACACAGGTTGTGTCTTTCCGCTGTTTTCCAAAAGGAGTACCTGTTTCAGTCTTAAATCCTCGATTCTTAAAATCGATTGCATAATCTTGCTGCACCTCGGCACAGATACGGACACAACGACCGCAAAGGATGCACTTGCTGGTATCGTGCTGAATGGAAGGGTTTTCATCTTCTATAACACCCCCATCGGGTTCTTCAAAGAACCGGCTTTCCCTTACCTTATACTCATAAGCAAGGTTTTGTAACGTACAGGAGCCGCATTTCTCACAGGTCATGCAATCTCTGGGATGATCGGAAAGGATTAATTCCAAAACCATTTTGCGCGTTTTCAATACCTTCTCAGAATCGGTCCGAATAACCATACCATCGGCAGCCTCTGTATTACAAGACGTAATGAGCGCAGTCGACTTTCCCCTCTCTACTTCCACCATGCAAACGCGACATGCCGCAAAAGGTTCCAGTCGCGGGTCATGGCAAAGAGTTGGGATACGGATACCGATGGAATTGGCTGCCTGCAAGACTGTTTTGCCTTTATTCACCTCTACGGTCTTACCGTCTATGTTTAATTTAATTTTTTGAACCATTACCATATTATTACTCTCCTAGCTTAGACAAACCGGAATCAAACAAAATAATATTCAAACTTTTGGATTTACGATTTCAGTTTTTCCATCGTTCGGCTAAGCGCCCACGTCGAAGTCTAAAATCACAATTTGTAAATCGTAATTTCAATAAAAAATTAAGCGCTGTTCTCTTTAACTTACCATAATTCCTGCATACCCTACGACCTGGTCGTAGTCACCGGTAATGTCACCGCTGGTTTCGTAACGCACGAGTTCAGCCTTCTTGGCTCCTCGGTCTTTAGAACATACCAGCATGGTAATTGCAGGATAGATACCGCACATCGTAATATGCATTTCGTGCACTTTGTTATATAGGTTGTCCTCATTCAGGGCCAGGATCTCATCAATGGCAATCCTGTCCTTCCTGTTAGCCGACGCCTGTGACTCGTGGTGGGTCATATCAGAAGAGGCTACCACAAGGGCATCGGGACGTAATTTCTGTAATACCGATGATAGACTTTTCCCGATATTTTTAAGATCTGTAATATCCCTGGAGGATATAACCATTGCAACAATTTTACTATGGGAATTAAAGTATTGAATAAAGGGTATCTGCACCTCAGCGGCATGTTCATAGAGATGGGCCTCCTGGTCTTTCTCAATGAGATTGCATGTACGGACCAGTTCGTTCACCACCTCTTCATCAACCCTGACGTCCCCCAGGGGTGTACGCCACAAACCACCTGGCCAGATGGAATACGGCACACCGTAACCCGTATGATTGGGTGCTAATATAATTACGGTATCGGGTATTTTAATCCTCGAATAAAGAACCCCTGCAACACGTCCTGAATACATATATCCGGCATGCGGAGAGACGATGCCCAAAGCTGCCTGTTTTTCACAGTCTTTGAACACAAAGCCTTCGATATCACTCTTTAACTGGGTTGCGCCACTACTGTAAAAACTGCCCGCTACAGCCGGTTGTCTTATCACACTATTTTCCCTATCCTCATTGTTTAATTATCGGAATTTGCTTGTTATCTGGTACTTTTCCCGAATAACAATTTTACTTTAACATAACATTATGAAACAGTCAAACTTCTTTTAAATTGATCATTTATAATTACCTAACTTTGATCAAATGGAATTCTTTGTTGATTTTATAACTATTAATCGTTCTCACATTTAATATGTACAAATTCCATTTTTTATTTGAAAGACGCATCCATTATCGTTTAGAATTTTACGAATAGTTTTTAAAATAATTTACTGAACTGAAATTCACTGTCATTAAGGAGTTCGATTTTGGCAAAGGCATTAGCATTATTATCAGGTGGTTTAGATAGCACCCTGGCTATCCGTGTTATCCAGAAACAGGGGATTGAAGTAATTGCCCTTAATTTTGTAACCGTATTTTGTCGCTGTACATCCCATGGTAGCTGCAAACTTGAGGCCGTAAAGGTTTCTGAAAAATTTGGAATACCCATCAAGGTCATCAATACTACGGAACGATTTCTGGAGCTCGTGAAAAAACCGAAGTTTGGATACGGAAAAAACATGAATCCCTGCATCGATTGCCGGATTAATATCTTTCGCATCGCCGGCGAATATATGCGGGAAATCGGTGCCGATTTTATCATCACCGGTGAGGTGTTAGGACAGCGGCCCATGTCCCAGCGAAAGGAAGCCATGAAGCTTATCGATAAAGAGGCTAATCTTACCGGACTTGTCCTGAGACCTTTATGTGCCAAGCACATGGAGCCTACCATCCCTGAGAAGTTGGGAATCGTGGATAGGGAACGGCTCCTTCAGATTCGAGGCCGCTCCAGGAAAGATCAGATACAACTTGCCGATGTGTTTCAAATCAAAGATTATCCGTGTTCTGCGGGGGGCTGTCTGCTTACCGATCCTGAGTTTGCACACCGTATGCGAGACCTGGTTAATACCTGCGATGCCAATGTAAATGACGTCAACCTGCTCAAGGTGGGAAGACATTTCAGGCTCGACGCTCAAACAAAGGCTATTGTCGGAAGAAATGAAGAAGACAACGCCAGGATCGAATCTCTTTCAAAGGAAGGAGATTTTCTGTTAAGCCTGGTCGATATGCCAGGACCGCTTACCCTTTTGCGCGGGAATGTCACCGAAGAAAAGATTCACATTGGGGCAAGTCTTACTGCGAGGTACGGGAAATCACACGTGTTACCCTCCTCAAAAGTCCTGGTAAAACAAGTGAAAACTGATGTGCCTCAAAGAATCATAGAGGTTACTCCGATGAGCCATGAAGAGGCTGACAAACTCATACTCAAGAAACGGCCTGTCAGCAACGTCTCTCGCGAAACATCTCCGGTTACGGAACTCGATATTGGATAAAATTTTTGCCGAACCTTTTATTGAACGAACATGCCTGAAACAGATATAAATGATAACAGAGACACTGATTCAAAAATTACGCCTGAGGTAGTGAGTTCCGAAAGCAACGTTCCTGCTCCTGCTCAGAACATAAAATACAGGGGCTTTTTTCAGGCAAAATCAATCTTTAATGACCTGTTCAAACGTTTTGAAAGGGTAACAAAGGGCGCTGCTTCTAAAAGGACGTTCATTAAAACGGATAAGCAACTTTCTGTTATCCTGATCATTGCCTTTGGAGTTTCAGCTGTTGCCCTCTTTTGTTACTGGTTTTTAATAGAAAGACCTTACTTCAACAATCTCCTTGCCGAGAAAGACGAATTAATCAGGACTCTAAAATTTACCCGCGATAAGCAAAAGAAGATTTACGAAAATACCATAGATGCTTATGAAAAAAGATTAACAGACGAATATGTCCTTAAATCAATCTACAACGATAAGATAAACGATTACGAACAAAAACTCGCATCTTACACAAATGATTATATCTCCAAAGAGGAGCATCAAAAACAAGTTGCGGAATTGGAACACCGCATCAGAGAAGAATCTTTGGCCAAAGAACGCCTGGCAAAAGAAGAAAACGAGCAAAAAATCACTGCACTGGAACAAAAAGTCTCTATCCTGGAAGATAAAAATCTTGGCCTGAAAACGGCACTTAAAGAATCCACAGAATTTATTAGAAGAGAAAAGGAATCACTGGAAGACACGCTCTTATTGGAAAGGAAAAAGGCATCAATCCCTTCTTTGATCCTCTCAGAAACTAAAAACAAGGGTCTGAATGACAGCGTATTAAAAAAGTTAGTCACCATAAAAGACAAGCTGAAAAGTATTGAAGAAATGAATATTGCTTTAAGGCCCGATACGTATTTTGAGATGGGTCTCATTTCTTACTACAATAAACAATACGATGAGGCAATTGAACAATGGGAAAATGCGGTATCCTTAAACAAGGGCAATCTCAAGGCGTATATCTGTCTTGGAATTGTCTATAATGAGGAAGACATGTCTGACAATGCGATCAAAATACTGAAACGCGCCATTGAGATCAATCCCAGATATGCTACCACCCATCTTGTACTTGCCCGTATTTATGAGCAAAAAGGCACCCTTGATGACGCTATTTACGAATACTCTCAAGTGCTGGAAATCAATCCAGAAACGATAGATATTTATAATATCCTTGGGACTCTTTATGAAAAGAAGGGACTGAAAGAAGAGGCTAGGAAATCATTTGCCCGGTATGAAAAATTAAAGGAGGCAAACAAATAATCCTAGCGCAGCTACGCCGCAACCAAAAAGACGAAGCAGGTAGAACACGGTTGGCAGTAGGCAAAAAGTGATACATTCCTATTACAAACTGCCAACTGCTTACTGCCTACTTAAGCGGACAAATGGGCTAGTTACTAAAAAACTTACAAAAAAAGAAGTTTTTACAGAGGAATACTATAAAAACCTCCTTGTAAAAATGGTCTTTTCTAAAAAACGGTTCTGACAATTTTTTTTAGCGTTTGCTATAGGTCTAATATATATTGCATATCGGCAGACACTGCTCAACCCTTCCAGACCTCGACCGGATGCTATAGTACCCGGTTGTGTTAGTGTAAAGTCCTTTTCTATAATCAGGGGGCGATTGGAGGATTAATTTGCTCATCGATTTCGAGAAGCCTTTTCTTTACATCACCTGTATCATCCGATTGCTGGTTTGTGGCCAAATCACCCTTTAACGTCTCTTTTTCAGTTGCATGTTTCCAACCTTCGAACTCGAGGCATTTTTCCCGGAGGGCGTTGATTTCTTTCTCCATCTGGTCTTTTTCCTGAACCAGCACGGAGCGAATTTGCAATAACTCCCGATTTATAGCGGACAACTCATGTACCTTTTCTTCAAGTTCTTTTACTTTATTCGTTTGAATTTCCGTTTCCGTCTTCTGATGCTCGTACCGGGAGGCCATATAAGTTGCAAAAAAGAGGCACATGAAACAAAACAATACGGTTCCTACTTTGAGGAGGCTTGATACCTTAGCTCCGCTAACCATCATACAATCAATTATCCTTCTATCAAAAACAATCTATACAACAATGATTTACGAATAGCATATAACATTTTGAAGTCAATTGCAAACTGTTTTGAAATCTGTAGTATTGACACGAAAGT
>JBKBTA010000147.1:0-7495 GCA_046291035.1 Candidatus Brocadia sp. | reverse complement strand
CCAAGGAGTACTTTTACTTGCGGTAATTTAGGATGTCATTACCAATATCCAATTGATTGTGGTAAGGCAAAGTTTAAATTGTTTGTGGTTCAAAAATGTGAGCCAGAGGAAACAGTGGATATTCTGATATCTTTTGAAAAGTCGGATACGGAGTCTCACGGGTTTGAAATTACTGCACAGGATAGATATGAGAATCGAATAGTGGGTAACTTTATTATTGGGGATGATGATGACGTACAGATAATAGGCAGTGGACTTTTTGTGACTCACACAAAAAAAGGGACTCAGCAGAAATTCTGGCATGTGAAATGGCAGGCGCCTCCGGCAGATTTCTTTGTACAGAATCCTGTAAGATTTTATGCATTGGGAGTCGAAGGCGATAACGATGGTACTGCGATGGGTGATTATATTTATAAGGCAACAAGGCTTATTGAAGTAGTGCCAAAGAAAGAAAAAAAAGAACATGTCCAAGTCCTTAAGAAGGAGTAGTTCTAGGAGCTTAATATGAAACGAAAACTGGCAGAAGAGACAGTTATCTTCATCAGTGTTCTTAAATGGGTTATTCTGGCCGCAATCGTTGGAGCGATTGTTGGTTTGTCAACAACAGTTTTTTTAAAGGCATTGAGTTGGGGTTCTGATTTTAGTAGTAACTATTCGGACTATTTTTTTGGTAACAATACGTACTATTTCTTTTTATTACCCGTTGCACTCTTTTTAAGCACGGTAATGACAAAATATTTGGCTCCCGACGCTGAGGGGCATGGGACTGATAAGATCATTGAAGCAGTTCATAAACGTTCTGGTAAGATTAAGGCAATCGTTGTCCCTGTAAAGCTTGTTGCTACGATAATAACCCTGGTTACTGGTGGTTCTGCCGGGAAAGAGGGACCGTGCGCTCAAATAGGAGCTGGGCTTTCATCGGTTTTTGCAGACTTGCTCCGGGTTGATGATCATGACCGTAAAAAGCTGGTAATATGCGGTATCAGCGCTGGATTCGCTTCGGTTTTCGGTACTCCACTAGCCGGTGCTATTTTTGGACTTGAAGTGCTATTTGTAGGGAATATATTGTATGATGTACTTTTGCCGTCGTTTGTTGCTGGAATTATGGGCTATCGGGTGGTCTGGTTACTTGGTATTAAACATTTTCACCGCAACTTAAACTTTGTTCCTACCTTCAGTGAACGTCTCTTTTTACAGGTGATTCTTGCCGGGATTTTCTTTGGTTTATGTTCCTTTTTGCTTATTGAAGCATTAAGGACAGGGGAGAAGCTATCTAAGAAAATACAGATCTGGAAGCCATTAAAAGGTCTCATCGGCGGTTCTGTCCTCGTTGTTTTGACTCTTGTATTCTCAAATAAATATCTTGGGCTTGGGGTTGATACCATTAAGTCTTCTTTGCTAGGCAGAGATGTTCCGTGGAGTGCCTTCTTACTAAAAATCGTCTTTACAAGTGTAACACTAAACTTTGGCGGGAGTGGTGGGATTGTAACCCCGATATTTTTTATTGGAGCAACTTCTGGGAGTTTCTTTGCAGATATGTTGGGAGTGGACAAGGCGACTTTTTCCGCACTTGGCTTAGTGAGCCTTCTGGCTGGGGCTGCTAATACCCCTATTGCTGCAAGTATTATGGCATTAGAATTGTTTGGTCCGAAGTTGGGTCCTTACGCTGCCATAGCATGCATTATTAGTTTTCTTATGACCGGCCATAGAAGTGTCTATCCATCTCAGATGATCGATTTTAGAAAATCTTCATCTATTCACCTGGAGGGGGGAGAAGTGATTGAAGATGTAAAGACACATGTTAAACCGAGAAGCAAAAGTTTGATAGGGATGTGTCTTAGGATTGGTAGCACAATCAAAAAAATATTCCAAAAGAACAAGGAGTGATTCAGTGAAAATAAAAATCTTCATTTTCGGACTGCTATTACTTTTAATAAGCATAGTACGGGTTTCCAGCGCCTCCCAGCTAGATTTTTCGTGGAGTGCGCCTAAAACTTATGTGCATAACAAAGGAACTGCCGGGGAAGTCATGTACATCATATGGTTTTACAACCTGGGAAATACCATAGAAAAGCCCATACCAGTCCCCATTGAAGTGTTTTTGATGACGGATACAGGAGAAAAGTATCTGGATGCTTATTATCCGGAAATTATGGAGCATGTGGCTAAACTGGATGAAGATTACAAAGAAGGTAAGAAATATCAGTATGCTGCTATTGCCAGAGGAGAATTGGCTCCTAAGACAACGAAGCATTGCGTGGCCATGTTTGAGGACGTGGATCCGAAGGCAAAACGTCTGGATATATTTGTAACGGGTATTTCGCATTTCTTTTTCTGGCGGTGGAGGATGGTGGATTATTCATACAAGATCACCTACGAAAAAGAACAAGACCGCTGGAAGTTAATAGAGCATGGGATGACCAAGGATGCCTCGCATCGTTCATACGAATTTGAAACAAGGGGTTGGTGATTAATCTGAGAGATTTTAATAGATGCAAAGATGGCAGAAAATAATGTTCCAAAACTTACTGAGTTTGTAGTTACAGATGCCTATTCACTCCAACAAATCGCTTCACGAATTGACAAGGTGGCATTAGTCAAAGGTATTATTGGCGGAACATTCCTTGTTGGGTCGGCACTTTTATTTTCAAATAAATATCTTAGACTTGGTGTCGATTCAACGAAATCTTCATTGAGGTTACAAAGTATGGATAGGAAGACCTGTACCTGAGCATCTCTTTCTCATACCATTCAAACTCAAGTCCGGGGTATCGTTGAGGGAATGGAACCCGATGGTATTCCACGTCTTACGCATTTACGCAAATCCATAGCAAGATTCTTGATAAAACTACGTATGTTATCATTGGTGTATCAAAAAAAGTTGTCTTTGCCGATATCAAAAGTATCCTTTTGCAGAATCTGGTTGGGCTGGGAATTATTGCAATATTGGCACTCATTGCTGCTTGGTTTTGGACCGATTTGTTTATCTTACGCAAAGTGAATTCTTTAGGCAGGTATGCCTTTTGAACATGATGTGGTAAAAATTTTCATAAAATTAGTGAAAAGCCTTAAATTCATTGCATAGAATTTTAATTTTTTTAATGTGGGTTTGCAGGAAGGTGTTGTCAGCCCTGTAATTGCAAATAGATATGGCTGTGTCTCTGGTTGCTAAACGTTAATAAGAGTATTTACGGGCATGTCTGCCCTGCCGGCACAAATAATTGATGCCGGGTTGTACTTCGCCTTCTCTTCGAGTTGGACCTTAACCCAACTTACCAATGTTGAAATTATCCGAAGAAGAATTCACTCCCGACCCTCCCAAGAGGGGAATAAATAAACTCACCACCCGGAGGGGATAAGGGGCGGGTAAATAATAAATGAACACAGAGGTACAAATTGTGTCATATCATGTTGGAGAAAAGGGTCCGAATCGGGCGATAAGTTCAAAAGCAATTTTTCTCATAAATCTATGGGTAAACCGGATACAACCTTACAATATTGGTGCCTTCCTGTTGATAAAGTGTTAAAGACTCTGGGGAGCTGCCGTGAGGGTCTCAGCGTATCAGACGCTGCAGAACGATTGCAATATTTTGGTCGCAATACAATTATTGGCCGTCGGCAAGGCAGGCTCTTATGGCAATTTTTGAATCGGTTCCTCAATCCGCTTGTTCTCATTTTGATATGTGCGGCATCTATCGCTGTGCTGCTGCACGATTGGCTGGACGCAACGATTGTACTGGCCATTGTTTTCATAAGTAACGTGTTGAGTTTCATACAGGAACGCCATGCTTCAAATGCCGTTGAAAAGCTCCGCAGGCGGGTGTCTGCAAAGACAATGGTAATACGCGGTGGTCAAAGGCAAATCGTCCCTAGCGAAGATATTGTTCCCGGTGATATTGTCCAGCTTACAGCTGGTAGCCTGGTTCCGGCAGATGGGATTCTGCTTGAAGCAAAGGATTTTTTCGTTTCACAGGCAATATTGACCGGCGAAACGTTTCCAGTCGAAAAGCAACCTGGCATTGTATCGAAAGATGCGAGCCTTGCAGAACGAAGCAACTGTGTGTTCATGGGGACGACGGTCCGCAGCGGTATGGCAATTGCGTTGATCGTGCATACCGCAAGTAATGCCGTGTATGGTCAGATATCAAAAAAGCTCGTGTTAGGCCGGGCTGAAACAGAGTTTGAGCGTGGGATTAAACACCTTGGCGGTTTACTGATTAAAATCATGGTCATAATAGTAGTTGCAGTTCTGTCGGTAAATATCGTGCTGCGTCACCCTACGATCGAGATGCTTCTCTTTGCCATGGCTTTGGCAGTCGGCTTAACACCGGAGTTACTCCCTGCAATTTTTACTATTACGCTGGCCCGTGGTGCTAAGGATATGGCTAAACGAGGCGTGATTGTAAAACGTCTGAATGCCATAGAGAACCTGGGAAGTATGGATGTACTCTGCACTGACAAAACCGGTACATTAACCGAGGGGGTAGTCCAACTGGACGATGCCCTGGATTATAAAGGGTTTTCTTCAGATACCGTATTACATCTGGCCTATCTGAACTCCCGTTTGCAGACTGGACTGGATAATCCTCTGGATACAGCAGTCATTCGACGCGCCGAGGCTGACGGCAAGAAAGTCTTGGACTACCATAAGCTCGATGAAATACCATATGACTTCGTTCGGAAACGACTGAGTGTTGTGGTCTGCAAAGGAGAGGACTCCCAGCCTTTATTAATCACGAAAGGCGCTTTGCAGGACGTGTTGGAAGTATGCGATCGTGTTCAAAATGGTGATAACGTCGAAGTGCTTAATGATGACACTCGTTCTCATATTTTTCATCAGTTTTCTGATTGGAGCCAACAGGGTTACCGTGTCCTGGGTATTGCACAAAAGCCTTTACAGCCTAAAGCAGTGTACGGGCGTGCCGATGAGCAAACGATGGTGTTTACTGGTTTTCTCCGGTTTTTCGATCCGCCTGAGCCCGGAGTGCGACAGACATTAGACGGACTGCGTCTTTTAGGGGTGGATCTTAAAATTATTACCGGTGATAATCGCCTTGTTGCGCGTCACGTGGCGGAATCGGTTGGTATGAATGTCGATCGGATATTGACAGGAAAAGAATTGGTGACAATGAAAGACGAGGCCCTGTGGCACCTGGCACCCCAGGTGACGCTGTTTGCCGAAGTAGACCCTAATCAGAAGGAACGCATTATACTTGCTTTACAGAAAACGGGACATGTGGTGGGATACCTGGGGGACGGTATCAATGACGCGCCCGCATTATTTGCAGCTGATGTTGGTATCTCGGTTGACAGGGCCGTTGACGTGGCAAAAGAGTCAGCGGATTTCGTGCTGCTGGAGCATGATCTTGAGGTGCTTCGCCAGGGTATTGATGAGGGCAGGCGAACGTTCGCCAATACTTTGAAATACGTATTCATCACCACCAGCGCCAATTTCGGCAATATGATAAGCATGGCGCTGGCCTCTCTGGCTTTGCCTTTTTTACCGCTCCTGGCAAAACAAATTTTACTGAATAATTTCCTGTCAGATATTCCAGCATTGGGTATTGCCGGTGACAATGTAGATCGTGAGTGGGAAAGCACTCCACATCGGTGGAATATCCGGATGATTCGCAATTTTATGATTACGTTTGGCCTGATAAGCAGTTTATTTGATTTCCTCACGTTCTGGGCATTGCTACGCCTGGTTGGTAAAGCACCCGAATTTTTCCGAACAGGATGGTTTGTTGAGTCGGTCCTTACCGAGTTATTGGTTACTTTGGTTGTGCGCACGTATAAGCCATTCTATAAAAGCCGTCCCGGACGCTTTCTTTTCTATGCAACGCTGGTGGTCATGATTATCACGGTCTTATTACCCTTTCTGCCGGTCGGTACCCTTTTTGGGTTCGTGGCATTACCAGGAAAAGTGATGATGGTGCTTGTCGGAATCACGGTGCTCTACGTGATAGTTTCAGAGGTGATGAAACGCATATTTTACCGATATATTGGCTGATATGGCATATCGTTTCATGAAAACATTGACATTTCCACGTATAGTAGCCCAGGCTTTAGCCTGCGTAAATCAAGGGAATAGCGCAACCTTAAGGTTGCGGCTACCTGCAAACATTTTAATGAAACGCTATAATTGTTTCTTTTATGTCGCAATCAAACGATAAACAGGCTGAAAAGGCCACGTTAAAATCTGCTCTCACAACCCGCAGACTCAGGGTATGGTTTTTAAGCCTGATTTTTCTTGCGGGGTTGGTTGTATTTGTTACACACTTCAGCGAATTAGAACACTTTGCCCAGCTTCTGCGCCGGGCAAAACCATTATGGCTGATTGCCGCTCTTCATCTTCAATCGGCAACATACTTCAGCGCCGCAGCCGTCTGGCATCAAACGCTAAGATATGCCGGTGTACGTTGCTCAATATGGTCGCTTGTGCCTTTAGGCGTAGCGAAACTTTTTTCAGACCAGGCATTGCCCAGCGGTGGTATGAGTGGAACGGTATTTCTGATTGCATCATTGAACCGCCGTGGCATTCCCAAACCGCTCTGTATGGCCATTCTTCTGGTTAGCTTGGTAGCATATTATATTGCATACCTTCTAGCAGCGTTTGCAAGTATTGCGTTATTATGGTTTTATCATGACTTACACGCATGGATCGTGGCTGTTACAATGGTATTCTGTATTGTTGCTGTGGCAATTCCCGCAGGTGCTCTGTGGCTGAGGCGCAGTAAAAAGCAGCCACTTCCAGGAGTTTTGTTGCGCATTCCGGGCTTAACCGCTCTGGTAAACGCCTTTGGTGATGCACCTGGTTACCTGTTGCAAAATCCTGTATTGTTTATAAAAACAACTTTACTTCAAGGGACTATTTTCTTACTGGATGCTTATACCCTGAATGTAATGCTGTATGCAATTGGACAGGATGCCTCGTTTCTTGTGGTTTTCCCGAGTTTTGTTGTTGCCTCGATGGTTGCAACGCTCGGTCCTGTTCCTCTCGGGCTGGGAACCTTCGAGGCAACATGTGTTGCAATGCTCAGTATGCTTGGCATTACGTTAGAGGCGGCATTTACGGCAACGTTATTGTTGAGGGGGTTCACACTCTGGTTGCCCATGTTTCCCGGTTTGTGGCTTGCAAAACGGGAACTGCGATAAAATACCTGCTTTAACAATGCATGAAACTTTGACACGTCATCTCAACAGAAAAATATTTGAAAGCCGGCGTTCTTATGATACGATTGTGTCCATGAAGGGCGTTATAATTGCTATCCACGGAGATGTTATTGAGATTGAGTTCAGCGGAGGACTTCCCAACATCAATGATTCCCTTGTTGTAAAGAAAACCGACGGAACAAATATCATCCTCGAGGTCCATGACCACATAAGCAGCACAGTTATAAAAGCCATTGCGCTTGGATTTACACAGGGTCTGAAAAGGGGTATGACTGTAATCCCTTCAGGCAAGCTGGTAGGCTGGAGGCGTTAGCCTCCAACC
>JBKBTA010000146.1:4433-7609 GCA_046291035.1 Candidatus Brocadia sp. | reverse complement strand
AATTCACCGTATGGATGGTGCGTAGGACGCACCCTACTCCACCAACCGATTATACAAAAGTTTTTGGTAGGAGCCAACTCCCGTTGGCGACCGGGCGCATGCACGCCGTTGTACATTGCCAATCGCCGTCGGGAGACGGCTCCTACCTTAGTGTTATTGAAAAGTTGCCGAAGGTTTTAGTTAAGCCGTTCACTATAAATTATTACGGCTGTTCTAATCTCCGGAAATTCAGGAACAACTTTAAAGTCTTTTCCTTTTAAAAAATTTAATCACTTCCATAACGATAAAAGTCAAAGAGGAAAATCCAAAGACTACTATCCAGTCACTGAATCCCAAAGGTCTCACCCGAAAGACATTTTCAAAGAATGGGGTATAAATGATGGCGAACTGCATGGTCAATGAGATTCCAGTCGCCAAGAGGAGTTTTTTATTGCTGAATACACCGATCTCAAATAATGAACGATTTATATTTCTGCAGTTAAAAGAATGAAATAATTGGGAGATAACCATTACGCAAAAAGCAACTGTCCTGGCCAGCTCAATATCACCACTCAATGCCGGAGGGGTTGCTTCGCTAGTTAGCCAAAAATTTAAATAATCAAGTATAGCGCTACTCCCGTAGTACAAAACATATACATAAGCCATGAGTGTGCTCAGGGCTATGAAAAAACCCTGAAATATGATCAATGCACCAAGATTTTTGTCTATGATTTGTTCTGTTGACCTTCGGGCCGGTTTTTTCATAATATCGGGGTCAACGGGGTCGACACCCAGGGCTAATGCCGGTAATCCGTCCGTTGCGATATTAATCCATAATATTTGTATAGGGAATAATGGCAGGGGGAGGTTAAATATTGAGGCAAAGAGCATCGTCAATATTTCACCGGTGTTACACGAAAGCAGGTAGTGGATTGATTTCTTTATATTATCATAAATTCCCCTTCCTTCTTCGACAGCCGCTTCGATGGAAGCGAAATTGTCATCTGTTATAATCATATCAGAGGCCTCTTTCGTAACATCCGTACCCGTTATACCCATCGATATACCGATACTTGCTTCCTTTACGGCTGGCGCATCGTTTACGCCGTCGCCGGTCATGGCTACAACCTCGCCCTGCTTCTTCCATGCCTTCACTATCCTGAGTTTATGTTCGGCAGAAACGCGTGCATATACGGCTATATTTGATACTTCCTTTTCTAAAATTTCATCAGGAAGTGTGTCCAGTTCCACTCCATCGATAGCCTTTAAATCGTTACTAAGGAATCCTAACTCCTCCCCAATCGCCCTGGCCGTATTCTTATGGTCACCTGTGATCATAACGGTCTTTATACCAGCCTTATGACAAATGGCAACGGCGTCTTTGACTTCGGGTCGGGGTGGATCAATCATGGCCAATAATCCCGCAAAGACCATGTCCTTTTCTACATCAGCAGGGGTGGGATTGGTAATTTCCCGGTCGGATAATTTGAATGCGACGCCGAGTACACGCAGGGCGGCGCCGGCCATCTTGTTGTTTTCATCCAGGATAACCTGAACATCGTCTTCTGTTAGGTCTCTTAGTTTTCCGTCAATATAGATCTTTGTACAATCCTTTACGATAACATCTGCTGCTCCCTTTTCACAAACAAGCAGAACTGAGTGAGGTGTTTTCCTGATAGTGGACATTTTTTTGCGATCAGAATCAAAGGGAATCTCCGAAGCCAGGGGGAATTTTTTCTGTAAATTTTCCTTCCAGATGCCTGCCTTCGCAGCTGCACTCAAAATGGCGCCTTCTGTGGGGTCTCCGATAACCTTCCACGTATTATTGTCTCTTTTCAGATGGGCATTGTTACATAATACACCTATGCCCAGCACAAACGTTACCATTCGCTTATCAATTTCTGAAAGAGGCATGTTATTGAAAGTGAAATTTCCTTTCGGGGCGTAACCTGTTCCCGAGATGTCAATAATCTTTCCGTTGGTAAACATCTTTCTCACTGTCATCTCGTTTTGTGTAAGGGTGCCTGTCTTGTCTGTGCAAATGACCGTAGCGCATCCCAGGGTCTCTACTGATGGGAGTTTTCGAATTAGTACATGGCGTTTCACCATGCGTTGTACCCCGAGTGCTAAGGCGATAGTTACTATAGCCGGCAGTCCTTCCGGAATGGCAGCCACGGCAAGACTCACTGATATGAGAAATGCCTCCAATAACGGGTCTTTCCGCCATAACTCTAAAAGAAATACGAGCGTTACAATTCCTAGGCACAGATAGACTAATTTTTTTCCAAAGGCCTCGAGTTTGCGCTGAAGGGGGGTTTCTTCTTTTCCTGCTTCCTGGATAAGACCCGCAATCTTACCTAACTCGGTGTGCATGCCGGTCGTTACAACCACACACGTTCCTTTACCATTTGTTACCGAAGTACCCATGAGTACCATATTTTTTCTGTCGCCAATTAATAATGAGGGATTCGGGAGCGGTTCTGTGGATTTGCTGACCGGCGTTGATTCCCCTGTTAGAGAGGCTTCCTGGGTATTCAGACTAAAGGAAGAACATAATCTGCCGTCAGCAGGGACATAATCCCCGGCCTCGAGCAGTACCACGTCTCCTGGAACAATTTCCCGGGAGGGGATCGAATGTAGTTCGCCATTACGCATTACCTTTGAAAAAGGTGCAGACATTTTTTGAAGGGCTGCAAGGGATTTCTCGGCACGGTATTCTTGTATAAAACCGATAATGGCATTGATGACAACAATGGCGATAATGGCTAATGCATCGACCCATTCCTCTAAAGCCCCGGAGATTATGGCGGCTCCAATCAATACCCAGACAATAAAGTTATTGAATTGTCCCAAAAAGAGCAATAGGGGGGATACGCCTTCTTTTTCTTCTAATTGATTATAACCATATTTCTTGAGTCGGTTATCTGCCTCTGTGTTGCTGAGTCCTGTGTCCGGATTGGTATCGAGTCGCCTTATCACCTCATCAATTGGCATCGTATGCCATGGCGTATCAATCATTTTGTTTACCATAGTAGTATTCTCTGTAGACATTTTTTAAGTTTCTATGTGTATATGAACGTGATAAGCACCAAATTACAAACACCAAATAACAAATAAATTCCAATGATCGAAACCTCAATGATCAAAACGATACGAAGCGAAGTTGATGTGTGATAGTCTCAACGTTCTACGTTTAC
>JBKBTA010000146.1:3270-4423 GCA_046291035.1 Candidatus Brocadia sp. | reverse complement strand
TGCGTTACAAGTTATAGGTTACAAGTTAGAGGATTAAAACACTATTTCTTAATTTCTCAACTGGCGGCAAGCAAATGCTACCGGTTTTTCTTTCAACCTACTAATTACGAATTTTAACGAATTACGAATGTTTAGAATTTTGAATTTGGAATTTGTGATTTGTAATTTATAACCTCCTGTTTGGTCAAGGATGGTTTAATCTTGCAGATTGAACCACACATTTTAAACTGCAAATCTTACCTATGACTCATACAGGGGTGATTCTCAAGCGCCTCATAGACACAGGAACGTTGCTTACTATCGAAATACAAGTTTTTCAAACACGCTTCAAGGGAAGTCTCCGCTACATTATACTTGCTGGAGGGTAATAGTGCACATGGCTCTATATATCCTTCCGGATTAATATGAACGAATCCCTTCCCAGCCTCTCGACAATTATCCATAAGTTCTTCGTCCCCGGGAAAATGAATCAAATAAGTATTTGCCCTTTCTTTTAGCTTTAAAAACCATTGCCTGAATGAGTCTCTTTGGGCAAATGATAAACATAACCTCAAATAAGGCTATCACTGTGATAACTTAAAATATCTAACAGACCAGGGCAGAGCATGGGTTCTCCACCAGTAAGGACAAAAAAGAAACAACCAAGTGTACTAGCTTGATATAGAATACCTTCCAACACTTCCCCGGGCAATACCTTAATTTCCCCGTATACCCTTGCGTAACAATGATCACATGCAAGATTACAGTCCGAGGTAAGGCTTAAAACCAGAGAATGCGGGATGGGGTATTCAAAATGACCTTGTAATTGAGTATTAAATTTATATTTCTTTCTTACCTTTCTAAATAAATTCCAGGCCATCCAGAGGTTTCTTGGTGAAGATAGTGCCCATGGTAAAAAGGCCTTTCTGAAGATGCGGAGATTATATTTGAATCTATTGGAAGATATATGCATTAACGACGCAAGACTTGGTTCATTAGTTCGATACCATAACTTATAGGAATACCAAAATTTGAACCTCGAAAACCGGGAAAGATTCCGTAATTAATACCTATCACCTTCCCTTTCTTATTAAAGATGGGGCCTCCGCTACCACCTGTGGTTGTTTGAGCATCATAGACGATTCTGTTATACATAACGTCGCTTAGATGTCCC
>JBKBTA010000146.1:0-3260 GCA_046291035.1 Candidatus Brocadia sp. | reverse complement strand
GGCAGATTAAAGAGTTGCTTAACAATTTCAGGATCGGTTTTTGCAAAGATGGCGCCTACACCAGCCGGATAACCCAATAACAACATGGGCTCACCGGCTACTGCGCCTTTCTCGGTAGGGTCTAATTCGAGAACGGGGATCCTCTCACCACGTAAATCAATCCGCAGTAATGCCAAATCTACCTCATCGGAAATCTTTTCTACCTTTAAATCAAACGGTTCTTTAATGCCCGGGAAAAATGCCCTGAATACTTCAAACCGGGGTTTAATAGTTGGTTCGATATGAATGAACGGCATCATCTGCATTTCCCACCACGGTTCAGCAATGTGTCGATTGGTGAGTATTAAGCCATCCCCACTGACCAGAAACCCCGTACCAGTGTATTCATTAAACCCTTTCAGTCCCTCCGTACCCCTCACCATGATGGGCTCACCCGTCACCTCATCATAAAAATAAAACGACCCCTGGATAAAGCAGACCCCGCCACTATAATTCCTGATGATATATTCGGCAACCGTTCTCTCCAATTCGAAGATTCTTACCTTTTCTGCTGTTTTCGTTAACCTTACATATTGCCCATGGAAATATAAGGCCAAACTGCCCACTATGATAAAAAGTATCGTAAAGAGATATATCTTAAAAGTATGTGAAGATTGAGTAAAAGCCTCCCATACAAGCTGTTTCAAAAAAGACGTCGCAGTAATAAGCCTTCCTCTTTGTGAAGCTTGGGCTATCCCTAAGGAATCTTCTAATATTTCTGTTAATGGCTTATATATTTCAGCCTCTTCGGCTTTAATTCGAAACCGCACCTTGGGACCACCGTCGCCAAACTCAATTAAATCACCATCCTTAAGTACAATCTCGCTAACGACCCTGTTATTTACTAACGTCCCTTTCGCACTTCCTTTATCTTTTAATATATAATCATATCCACTGAGGAGTATTTCGGCGTGATACGGAGATGTGTTTCCATCTATTGCCGGATCGAAACGAAGGTCATTCAAGGCATCGGTACCAATGGAAATTTTTTTAGCTTCGAATAGTTCTGTATTTCCCCGGTGGCTACCTGATAAATGGACAAAAACGGCCTTCATCGATTATTCTCCTGTCACTATAATGGACGTGTTAAGTGTTCAAAGGTAAAGATTTTTGTAACAGTTCAGCCCACCGCAGAGAACGCTGAGACTTCGTCGTGAGTCTTCGGCGTGAGCTCAGGCGAACGATCACAGAGGGTTTTAGATGATAAACAGAAAAATTGTGCGGAATTTCCCTTTTTATTTGTTCCTCTGCTTTCTCCGCGCCCTCTGAGGTGAATTATTACGATTTATTGTATCTGTTGAAAACTACTGATATTAATGCTTGTGTCCTTCACCCTCACCATGCTGTGATGATTCCGTGGGTATATGGGACGCCGGGTCTTTTTTAAAGGTCTTTTTGCAGTGTTCAGAGCAAAAGTAGTAAACCTTCCCTTTGTACTCCTCTGACGATGCCTTTTTGATATCGCTAACCTCCATACCGCATACCGGGTCTTTTACAGCCTCGGCCTTTTCACCCTTTACTTCTGCCTTTGTTTGAACTGCCTGTCCGCCTGATTCATGACCACTATGTTCACCGCTTCCACATGACCCACCGCATGCC
Organism: Candidatus Brocadia sp.; assembly: GCA_046291035.1. Classification (GTDB taxonomy): domain Bacteria; phylum Planctomycetota; class Brocadiia; order Brocadiales; family Brocadiaceae; genus Brocadia. Next base: position 1,622 of record JBKBTA010000146.1, on the reverse strand, counting down.
CACAGGACATTACTCACACAAATGCTACTTAAACCAACGACAAAAGTAAATACTAAAGTTCTTCGTAAAATGCGATCCATGGTAAACTCCTTTCTAAAAGTTTCATAAGACTTTTTCATTTAATGTGGACAAGCAATGAAGTCTGCATCACATGTGTCGCAATGTTGAATAAGCCATTCCCTCGGCTTATGCTTACAATCCGGGCACTTCATTTCCCACGTTGCCAATGTCTTTCCCTTGACAGGCCTTGCACGTACTTCTTTGCATTTCTGGCACTCTGCTTCCCTGACAGCAGCCTTTAACTCGGCATAAGAAAAACTACATCCCCATATCAATAAGCCAATAGTACCTTGCAAAAAATATTTTGACATTTTCAGCAAAAATATTTTCCGACTCGTTCGGGTTAGGATTACCAATAAACAATCTGAACACATTTGCTTTTCAACACTTTGAAGATCAAGCGTTGCTGTCGGGGCTAAGGCCCAATTCAGATAAGACCGTTACGAACCCAAGGTAGCTCAGGCGTCCTCGCCTGACCTTATGATGACAAGCGGGGACGCTTGTCTTACCATAAGGCTGGTTAATACCTCTCATACCTGGGCTTTAGCCCTGATGGCACAGCAACATGCAGTTGTTCATGTTGCTTATTGTCAATCCCATAAGCATTTTTAACTATTGATGCTTTCAAAAAGCTCAATTGTTACGAAATATATAAGGCTTATTCGCTTACTCGCCAGGCTACAGTGCCTTTTGGATGCTGGTATCAGCCGGGATCATCATAGTTGGTAATGTCCTTGCGCACTTTTAACACGGTGAACATTCCACCCATTTCGAGTGGTCCAAACGGCCCTTTTCCGGTCATCATGGGGAGTGTATTTTTGGGCAAGGGCATGTTCATCGCTGCCATTTTGGACATGCCAGTCTCTCCCATCGCCATATAATAATCCGGCAGCAGATTTTGCACCTTTCGGTCAACTCCGCTCTGTTTTACACCGATCATGTTTGGTACGTCATGATTCATGGCGTTCATGACGTGGTGGTTCTTGTGGCAGTGCAAAGCCCAGTCACCTGGCGCATCTGCCACAAACTCTATGTCACGTGTGGTACCCGGTGGTACGTTAACTGAAGTTTCAGGCCATTGTGCTGAAGGAGGGATTCTTCCGCCATCTGTACCGGTGATCTTAAAGCTATAACCATGCAAATGGATCGGATGGGAGTCCATGCTCAAATTGGTGATCCTGATACGAACACGGTCTCCCAGTCGTGCCACTAGCGGTGCAGTGCCAGGGAATGCACGGCTATTAAACGTGAAAATATTAAAATCAGTCATAATGTTTGGATTCGGTGTGCTTGTACCAGGTTCTACAAACCATTCTTGAAGAAAAATGCAGAAGTCTCGGTCAATCCTTGGTTGTTCCGGTTCCTTCGGATGTATGACGAAAAAGCCCTCCATCCCCATCGCCATCTGCACCATCTCATCAGCATGCGGGTGGTACATCTGAGTGCCGTGCTGGCGGAGCGTAAATTCGTAGACATAGGTCTCGCCCGGCTTGATTTGCTTCTGCGTCAATCCCCCCGACGCCATCCATACCATTGGGCAGGAGCACACCATGCCAATGGAT
>JBKBTA010000145.1:0-7618 GCA_046291035.1 Candidatus Brocadia sp. | reverse complement strand
ATAAATGGAGGGCTTTTTCTATTTAGGTCTCTTGTTTTTTACTCTACAAAAAATTTAGAAAGATCACCCATTTTAATTTTTTTCTTGAAGCTCAAAGTAAAAAATACTGTCGATACTACTTTCGTGCTATCGGCACAACTATGAGAGTTTCGCGTTTTCCATTCCTCAGAACAACCACCTCTACCGGTTTGCCGGCCCCTGCCGCGTTCATCATGTAATTGTAATCATAAAGATTTGTGATCTTTTTCCCTGCGATTTCGACAATAATATCACCAGCTTTCATCCCGGCTTTATCCGCCGGTCCTTCCGGTTTAACAGTACTGATTTTTACACCTTCAATGTTTTCGCTGGCAAAATCGGGAACGGTCCCCCAATAAGTCCTTCGAAAGACTTTTTCTTTCCTCGATTCACCAGACTTCGCAACTTTTACGTAATCGGGGCGCTCAACATTCTTGATTAAATCTAGAACGATTGCCCGTGCAAATTCTGCGATCCTCACCATACCGTCATAATTAAGGGTATCTGGGTCATCCGTGGGTCTATTGTAATCCTCATGGACACCGGTAAAGAAGTGAATTATGGGAACCTCTTTTGAGTAAAAGGCCGTGGCATCTGTTGGCAGATATGGATCGCGGTGAAGCTTTAAATCGAACCCGGCAGCTACATTACATTTTTCAATAAGCCCGGCCCAGGCATTGGAGGAACCTATCCCTTCAACTATCAAATTGTTTTCGCTAAGCCGTCCAACCATATCAAAGTTAACATAAGCAATAACATTTTTTAATGGAATCGTGGGATGCTCAATAAAATAAGAAGACCCAAGGCATCCCAATTCTTCTCCCGACCAGAGGGCAAAAATAACCCCGCGTTTAAATAGTTGTGGATTCATTTCCCGCTCTGCCGCTAGAGCAGCGGCCAGTTCAAGAACCGTGGAAACGCCTGATGCATTATCATCAGCCCCGTTGTGTACCATGCCCTTTTCTCCTTTGCGTGCCAGCGAGTCGCTCCCACCGTAACCGATGTGGTCGTAATGAGCACCAATGATGATATACTCAGCATTTTCCTTACTATCACCGGGTGGTAAAAGTCCAATGACATTCCGGTCCTTTTCTTTTACCTGTTCCACCGCCGTGGATATCCTTATCTTTACGTTCGGCAGATCAAAGCCCGCTTCTGTCCGAGGGTCTTCCACATCCAGTCCAGCCTGAATCGTCTCAAGATTCTTACCGGAACTAGCGAAGAGCGTTTCCGCTATTTTACCACTTATGGATGCTGCAATAATTCCAGAGCTGGCCGATTCTTTATCACTGGAAAGTGGGAATAAACTTCCTGCGCCATGAGTCTTTGGTCCAATAACAACCAGAAACGCCTTAGCCCCATGCTCGCGCGCAAGCATTGCTTTATAACGCAATCCTGCATATCGGGTAAGTTCCAAATGCCGCTTCATACCCACCTTTTCAGGGACGTGGTGAAGGACCAACACAATTTTGTCTTTCACATCGAGTTTTTCATATGAATCGTAACGGTTCCCTTCGTTTCCGGAGACGGACAATCCATAGCCAGCGAAAACTACCTCTCCCTCCACCTCACCGTTGGTCGTAAATGCCAGGGGGACGAAATCTTTATTTACCTCAAATTGAACTGTTTTTTCCCTCGTATCTTCTTTCGTAATTTGAAAGCAGTTTTGTTCCTGAATTATTTTTGTTCCGGCAATAAAAGGGAATTCCTGAAAATAGCCTTTGTTATCGTCGATGGCTTTTAACCCTATACTTCTAAAATAATCAGCAATATAATCAGCAGCCAGTTGCGTGCCTTTTGTTCCCGTTAAACGTCCTTCCAATTCATCGGAGGCAAGATATTGCACATGGACGCGTAGATCAGTAGCAGTAATTTTAGGTGAGAATTGGTGCCTTGTTTTTTCAAGAATTTGGTCTCTTTGAGGAGGGATGTCGAAGGGCTTTTGCTGTAAACCCTCAGGGGTGTTAAATGGTTGGACAGGCTGTGATGAGGATCTCACGCTTGCTGACTTTAATGCCTCTAATGCAGCTTCATGGTTCCAATCTGCCAGGAATAGCTGAGAATCGCCGTTTGCTGTCCTGCCGGAAGTCCATGCAAGACGTTTGCCATCAGGCGAAAAAACTGGTAACCCATCGAATTTTTCATGGAAAGTCACCCGTACTGGTTCCTTCTCGCCAAGGGCATCCACGATAAATAACTCACAATTGGTAAATCCAAATTTATTGGAATGAAAGATGACGTACTCGCCGGAAGGATGGAAATAAGGGGCCCATGACATCGATTTGAAGTCAGTCAATCTTCGTACATCAGAACCATCGAGTCGCATTGTATAGACATCGGCCAGCATGCCATCCTCATTGAAATGTCGCCAGATAATCCACTCTCCATCAGGACTGAAAAAAGGACCTCCGTCGTAACCGGGCCAGTTGGTTAATCGTTTTTGTTCAGAACCGTCGGCATTCATAATATAGATCTCACCAAAATAACCGGGGTTGGTTTCCATACGTTTTTGATCATCGGGCGAAAGATTTTCAATCGGATAGGCATCTCTCAGAGAACAAAAAACAATTTTACTTCCATCAGGAGAATAGGCCCCTTCTGCATCGTAACCGAGGGCGTCGGTTAAACGCCTTAAAGCACTTCCATCACGTTTGGCCGAGAAAATGTCGTAATTTGCGTCATAATCCCACGTAAAACGACGCCTTTTCCCTGAAGCGCGGAATTCAAATTCTGCCTTTTGTTTTGCCTCTGCATCAGGGTCAAGATGGGTTGAGGCAAAAAGAACCTCCTTTGAGTTGCTTCGGAAAAATGAGCAGGTTGTTTTTCCAATTCCCGGAGAGACCCGATGGGTGTCTCCCGTCTCAAGGTTCATGATATAAATCTGGTAAAATGGATTTTCAGGTTCGCGTTCGCTCTGGAATATCAAATATTTTCCATCTTGAGAAAAATACCCCTCGCCGGCGCTTTTCCCCTGGTGCGTCAGTTGACGGATATTCGCCAAAAATTGTCGTTCATCCTTTTCACTCCCGTCACTATTTGTTGCGCACCAATTAAGGCTCACGGCTATTAACAATACAGTAAAAGTAATCATTGAAATGAATTGTTTCATTAAAAATTCCCCCCTATTTGCCCATATGGAAATCTAAGCCTTCGGCTACCTTTTGTGTAGAGCGAAGTGGTACTTCGCTCTACATTTGAAATTTCTAAACATGAAACATAGACAATCAAGGTTTGTCCACGCCGCCTGTAACACCAATAAATAAAATCATAATAGATAGAGTATTTAACTGTCAATCTCGATGTTAATTTTTAAGCTAACAGTACTGAAATTTTGATGAGGAGACGAAGATGAAACATCCATGAGCCTCTGGCTCATAAAGGGTAATGAAAAATGTCGACCTGAGACTAAGGCAAAGAATCACGCAAAGCAAGATTCTTCGCGGAGTTTACCCTGATCGGTAAATGGGATTCTTCGCTTTAAAATATTTTTTCGTGAACCAAACAAAACTGCCTTATTTTAAAGATAAATCAGAACGGGTCATTGCATTTCCAAAGATATAACTTGCCTGATCTGAAGGCATTGCTCGACCTAAATCCACAATAAAATCTTCCGCTAATTTTAAAGCATCCCCAATAGTATCTTCTTTCGCAGGTACATCAAGCCGGATCATGAGACTAGCCCTCTTTTTGTTAACCAATGAGAACCATAACTGTTTTATTTTCTGCCTTGTCCAATCAACAATATTTTTATCAATACAAATCCAATAAATTATTAAAAAACCTTCGGCATCTTTTTCGACATAAAGACTATGCGCTTGAAATTTATGATTTGATATATGAAATTCTATATCATTTAATTCTCTCACGCTAAAACCAGAACTGTTAGAACATACCTTTGGGTTGTGAAAATTGCCCGCATCAAGCACAAGAAAAAAAAGATTTTTGCCAGACACATTGACATATTCACGATCCAATGCCTGGCTAACAAAATTATATGTTTCATCTTCTATATTCCATTCTTGCTCTACGTCCACCCCCTGCCATCCGTTCATTTCAAGCGGTATTCTTAATTGTGAAAGTATATTCAGACTTTCATATTTCGCCTTGGGAAAGCCAAAACAATAGATAATAGGAAATAACAACAATGCGATAGTTATCAATCCTTTTTTATTTTTATTTATCTTATCATATCTTGTATTTTTCAAGAGAGTATTCCAATCCAATTAATCCTAGAATGATAAATACAAATATTACAATCCCGCTAAAATTATGAAAAAATCCCTGGCCGGCTTCTTCACCAAAATAATATGTAATAAGGCATAAGGTTATAATACGAATAAGATTGCCTAACAGTGCGAGAGGAACTATAGAAGAGACGAGTATACTCTTTCTGGATAAACTGCCCTTGCTTATGTATACATAAACCAAAGACAAGGAAAACATGGTAACTATAGAGCGAAACCCACTGCACGGTTGTCCCATAAACAATTCGCTCTCGCCAATGGATAATAAAAGTCCTTCCCTTACGATCGGATAATGAAAAAACTTCAAGATTGCTTCTGTCACAATGGAAAGGCCATACCGCATAGGCAGTGTAATGCTATCTATGATTCCGACAGGAATGGGGACCAAAAGTATCAGGTAAAAAAGAGGAAAGGATACTATCTTTGTTACGTTTAATCCGTAAAGATACCTTATCAGCCCGTATAAAACGGGAAGCAAAGAAAGTGTGGTAATAAACCAATAACCCTGACGCCAGCCAAAAGCAAACATAAAAATCCCTAAGAGAAGGATAGAAAGGCCAAAGAAATTGTTGCCGGGCGGAATCTTTTGAGTGGACTCTTTTAAGCGTGTACGTTTACGCCACACAAGCCAAAAAAATATAGGCAGGATAAAATAAGCATGCGTATAATCGGAAGACTTCCAGACCCAACGATAAAGGACTGAAAAAACTGGGGTATAAAGCAATGCTACTAATGTCCAAATTATATAGTGGATCATAATGTGGCTTGGCATCTAAGTAAGAGTGTATAATTAGTTGTATTATCCCAAATTATAAAAAGCAACCATTTTGCAGACAAGTAATTTATGGCAGCTATTTATGAATTACTACTAATCTGTAAACCATATCTATATAATATCGGCACGGTTATTGAAGTTTTTAATGTAGAAGTGCATGAAAGACCAATAATAAACTACGATTCCACTCTTGTTTCACTGTGAAGAGATTTATGATGAGCTGTTCTGTATATTGAAGAAATTGCGTTCCAACCGCAAATAGCACGTAAAGAGCCAAACGCTTGCGTCCGCTCTTTACGCATCGGCAAGGAGGCAGCCCCGAAGAAGTCGTAAGTTCTCATGACTTGTTCGCACCGCTTGTGGTGCGACAAGTCATGAGAGTAATGTTTCATTCCACCATCCGCACAATGTTGTGCAACACGAATACATTCATTTTCCTCTTTTTATCCGGGTGAGTTTTTTCCCACGCTTAACGATCGACTTATATGCAGGGGTGGAACCTGGATCAAAGGTTATAGTGATTGTGTCAGTTCCTGAATTTCCCGCATTGTCTACCACAGTCACTGTCAGTATATTGTCCCCGACTGATAAGTTTATATTTGAGATTGACCAATTGTCTGTCCCACTCGCAGTCCCATGATACCCGGTATTAGTTCTCCAGATAACACTATTTACTCCATTTGTGATATCGGAAGAGGAACCGCTTATACTTACAGGGTTAACCGCTGTCGTATAATTGGGAAGAGATGTGGGACTTGTAATACTTACCAAAGGAGCAGACGTATCCAGGATAATAGAAGCATTGGATGCGCTTGATACGTTACCCGATGCATCTTTATAAAAAGCATAGAGTGTTTTACTTCCATCTCCACCGCTTAAGATATACTGGATATCAGCTGCGAAACTGGTAGTAGAAGCTACAGATACCCATGCAGGGTCAGATGCCAACCGGTGTCTCAGAGCCGGTAGAAACAAAGTAACCTGTTATTCCTCCATCATCAGTTGCAGAAAGATTCAAGGTAACTGTGGTAGAGTTGGTATACTCAGCACCACCGTTAATACTTAGAGAGCCATTCGGCTTGCTGGTATCTGATACAGTGGTAAAACTCCATGAATAATCTGAGTCCATCGTAGTACCAGCGTAATTTGCTGCCTGGATCTTTTGGGTTAACGTTGCGGTATATTTGGTATTGTAAGCGAGTTTGGTGGATGGGGTAAAGGTAACAGTGGCTCCGTTCGTGCTTACAGAACCATTAACTTCGCCATCTTTGCTCTGCAATTTGAATGTCTCCGTAGTAACCGTAGAACCATTTACATACATCGAAAATGTGGCGGATACCGTTGTATTAACTGCCACGTTCATTGCGCCAGAGGAAGGATTTGTCGAACTTACCTTCAAAACGGTTTGTGTGGAAGAGTCGTCGGAGCCACCTGTGCCACCAGTGCCACCTGTACCATCTAAACCTTCGGAACCATCTGAGCCATCCGATCCGTATAAATCTGGTTGAGTAACATACTTAAGATCATCGTTTGTTGCATCATAATAACTGATATATATTGCATCAGAACTGCTTATTGCCACAGAGGTATATCGACCTACATCTTCTTCACTATCCAGTGTGCTTGTTACCCACGCGCCAGAAGCATTTGTGGCATATTTGAGATAACCATTATCATAATCATAATAGCTGATGTGCGCCGCACCTGATGCGTCAACCGCTATTGAGGTGTACCGCCCTACGTATCCGCCGCTATCCAGGATGCTTGTAGTCCAATCCGCAATGACATTACTTGTAAGAAAACCGAATTTCAAAAAAACAATAGAAAAAATTACTAAAAATATTTTACGAATCAAATATTCCTGCATAAATAACCTCCTTTATAAAGAAAACCTTTTTACCTAAAAATGCATTTTAAGCATTTTCGGCAGTAAGGCTTTCTTTTATACCGGCTTCCATGCAGGTTCAAAAAGACCCTGTTACTTTGCGTCCCCTGATCACTCAGGGTTTGCCTTTATCGTAATGTTTCACTTGTAACGGAATTGTCATTTCGACCAAAGGGAGAAATCCTAAAGATTCCTCGCTCCGCTCGGAATGACAGCAAAAGAGGAGATTTCATCCCCCTTTGTGACTTAAGGTCATGGATGTTTCATTTTATTTAAGCAAGTTTGCGAATAGGTTCCATAACAGTGTTTGGGAACAAACAATGAAAAACCGCTGCCAAAGGCAGTCTAATTCAAGTAAAGATTGCAAAGGGACATAAAGCCTTCGCACAACATAACTTTGATACCCATACCCTCCCTTCTTCCCTGATGAAGAGGGTATGGTAAAGTAGGTCATTGGCCATTTTTTACACCACTAAGGTATCAAGTCACGAAGGCACTAAGTTTTTCTTTCTGACTTGGTGGCAATTTTGAATTTCCTAAACATTTAATTATGAAATCCCATCCTTGACATCGCTGTCCTGACAATTTGATTCCTTCGATTTTCTCCTGTTTCTCAAATATCGTAAACCCATCAATGTACCGCCTCCGGCTGCAAAAAGAACATAACTAATAGGTTCTGGTACAGGTGTAGGAGGA
>JBKBTA010000144.1:0-7657 GCA_046291035.1 Candidatus Brocadia sp. | reverse complement strand
CATGTCGATATGGATGCTGCCATGCAGTTCTTCATGAAACGCATTACCAGTACCGTTGACAAAGCCCTTTGCCAATGAGGGATTTCAAAGTTGTGATTGTAGAGCGAAGAGGCTCTTCGCTCTACGTTATAAAAGCCGCCGAAGGCCTGATTTACGTTAACGTTAAGGAATCTCAATACTAAATTCCACTTAATCTGAGAATCTTTGGGTCATTTATTGTGGGTCTTAGCAACTATCCTGCGTGCTAAAGCGTCATCTACAATAACAAGCACTTCACCTTCCTCACATGATAATGCCAAACTTCTGCAAATATCTCCCTTTTAATATTGAACCTAAATCCTGCAAACAGGGCAAAAGCCTTGTTGCAGGATTAAGATGATAAACTAACCGACATCATCACCTCGGTAATCATTCCTCTTCGTTTCCCTTCCCTTCCTCCCGTTCCATCTTTTCTAAACGCAGTATTAACCATATGGCGGCGCCGATGGCGAAGGGCAACAGGATGTATTGAATGATTTCAAGTTTTGACCGCGGAGTGGGTGGAAGCTCCGGAGGAGTAACCTGTGTGGATTGCGCTTGTGCAGTAGTAGTCGCATTTGTTTGCATCTCCTGGGCATGAACGTCAAAAACAGGATATGCGATGTTTACTATCAAACACAGGCAGAAGGTTATAAAAAATAAAGTTTTCACGATTGAATTCAAGATCGTTCTCATTTAACAAATATCAGCTTTTTGTAAATATCATATTCTTCCTGCGCTTCTTTCAATTTCCCCAGCTTATTGTAAGTATCACCCAGGAGAAGATGTGCATTGGCATTCCCTGGGTCCAGTTCCAACAGTTTTTCGCTCGTAGCGATGGCATCGTCATAGAGTCCTTTTCTATTGTAAGCAAAAGCGAGATTATACCGCGCTGCGGGATTTCCAGGATTTATGGTTAAAATCTTCTTAAAAACCTCGATGGCCTCATCAAACATTTCCTTATCATTGTAAATAACACCGAGATTATAATAAGCATCTTCATAATTAGGATTGATCTTTAATGCCTGTTGATAACATGCCGTCGCCTTGTCAAAAAGCCTCTTTTCACCGTAAAGACATCCCAGGTTATAATAAACTCTGGCGCTATTGGGATTCAATGATACGTATCTTTCAAGCGCAATGATAGCATCGTCGGTCATATGCCTCTTAATGTAAAAATTCCCCAGATTAAGAAATGCTTCGGCATCATTTGGATTTAATTCAATGACCTTCCTAAAGGAGATTATTGCCTCGTTCATCATGCCAAGTCTGTTATAAGCCAGAGCCTTCTTTCTATATGCATCGACCATAGTGGCATCCATATCAGTTGCCTTGTTAAATGCCTCGACGGCCTCTTCAAGCTGACCCTTGTTGAAGAATTCTAAACCTTCATTGTAAAGGTCCAAGGCCGTGATCGGTTTAACGACAACGGGTTGGGTGGGTGGTGGAGTTTGCGTAATCTGGGGAGGTTGTTCAGGTTTCGTTTCTTTAACTTCACCGGAGGGGATTTCTTTAGTTACACCAGGTAGCTGCTCTTCGAGGGGCTTTGAAATAATCTCTTTAAATTCTGCAGGTTTTTCAAGCGTTTCCTCTCGCTTACCGCATCCGTAACAGGTAATTAAAATTAAAAAAATACACAGAGAAAAAGTTAAACCATTGCAAACCGATTTTAAACCATAACAAACATCTGCCCTGCATGGATTTTTCATGTTCGTACTCTTGTATTTTCCAGAAAGGTGGCAATTTTAAAAGCAAACAGCATTGTAGTATGGCACGAGAAATTGTCAAGAAAAATCATCAATCTATAGATTTGTTGCCATAACAATTCCCCCCCTTATAAATTTATCGTATAGGATTTTCACCTGAAAATACCGTCTGTGGAGTCATTCTGAGCCCTTCGCTTTTGTCATTCTGAGCGAAGCGAAGAATCTCTTTCACTGCTCAGGGTGACATTTTCACTGTCCTTTGTGAGCCGAAGGTTCATGGATGTTTCATTTTATTTATGCGGGTTTCTGGGTGGCATGAACAAACTTTGTTTGTCCGTGTTTATACAAGAAATTTCAAACTATTAGCCGCATCCCTTTAAGGGGCGTTATTGGATAACTTGCGTAAATATTAGGTTTCTTACAAGTTCTACGCAGGCTAAAGCCATGCGGCTACCAAATGTTGCTGCCAAAGGCAGCCTAATTTGACCCCTATTATTACGCGTGAAAATGTTTAAAATCAAGGGATAATTTCTCGGCTATGGTGGTTGGATAGGGCGCTTGTGAAAACCAACATCTCATATTCATCGTGCTTAAGTATCCGTTGGGTTTCATGCCTCAAACCAATCTACCCGACTGCCGTCAAAGGGCGTACTTCACGCGCTACCTGCTCGGATAAGAGATCTTCAGCAATATCCATATCATACCGGCTTTGCAAGTTTATCCAATAGCGAGGGCTTTGACTAAAATAGCGCCCTAAACGCAAGGCAAGCTCGGCAGTTACCGGACGTTTGCCATGTACCACATGACTGATCCGCATAGCGGGGACGCCTAAATCCCGTGCGAGTCGGTATTGTGATATTTTTAATTCATCAAGCAACTCTTTCAGATATACCCCTGGGTGCACTGGCACAATACGATGCTTAGCCATACTTAACTCCTTAATGATAAATTTCGACCTGTTCTGCGTTACCGTTACGCCACCCAAAACAAATACGCCATTGATCGTTAATGCGAATACAATACCGTCCCTTACGTTCACCCTTCAACGCCTCTAGCTGGTTCGATGGTGGCAAACGCAAATCTCTAAGATGAACGGCCGCATCTATCGCGTTGAGCTTCGCAAATGCGCGCATTTGAATATCGCGCGGAAACTTTCGTGAATATTCGCGGTTGAATATTTTTTGAGTCTCACCGCAACGGAACGATTTTATCACAACATGATAATAAACAGAATGTTTATTATCGTCAAGGGAAAATTAAGGGTTCAGATTGTAAACCTTAACCTGCTTGAGGAAATTATGATAAAGAATATTACATGATAAGCTTGTGCTTTCGTTCTCGTGATAAATAGAATTAACATAACGCAGCTCAGCCGCAATCAACATGTTACATCAATGGCAGGTATCGATAGATATGTTGCTGATGCTCACTAAGTCAAAATACATGGAACAGAGTAAATACGAAATCCAGTTGTTAATAAGAGTGGATAAAGGCGTTGGTTTTTACACCGAACCCACCTGCACAGTATTTCTAAAATAATGGGTTCGCAAACTTAACCCACCATAACTCGCATTAATAAAATGAAACATCCACGTCCTAGCGAAACGCTATGATCAAAGTGTTGCTGAAAGTGCGTCATTATATATAAGGCAAGGAAATTTTTTTGATTGTTTATTTGCATTTTTCTGATAACATAAAACCATTTTCAGACATGTTATCAATGATAAACCAGGATTGAAGTAAGCAATCAGGTCCCGGTGGGATACCGCAAAACATAAAAATATTGTAACAATTTAGTTTTTTGAAAAATCACTACATTTATAGGTGAACCACACGAAACGGAATATGTAGCGCTGGTGGTTTATCCCCCGCATAAGCCGACCACAAGGGATCTGCGCTACATTTTTCAAAAAGCTAAATTGTTACAAAATATCTACTTTTAACGGAATCAAATACGTCAGGCATTCCCTGTAAATTGAGGTAACCATGACAAATGAAGACAACCATCTCGTAATTATAGGCGGCGTTGCGGCCGGGATGAAGGCAGCGGCAAAGGCACGACGCGAGTCTCCTGCGATGCAAATTACCGTCGTAACAGATGAACAATATATTTCCTATGCGGGATGCGGCATGCCCTATTTTATCGGGGATATCATCAAGGATTCGAAAAAACTCATCCTCCGTGAGCCGACATATTTTAAGAACATGCATAATATTGATGTCCTTACCAGGCATCAAGCAACGGCTATCGACACTGGATCCAAGCAAGTAACGGTCAGGGATCTTGAAAAGGGGCAAGAGCTTGTCTTTGATTACGATAAGCTCATCATCGCCACAGGGGCGCATCCCATTGTTCCTCCCTTGCCAGGAATCTCTCTGGGAAATATCTTTACCTTGAGAACCATGAGCGATGCGTTAAAGATAAAGGCATGCGTGGATGGCGGGAAGGTCAAAAACGCCGTAATTGTGGGAGGCGGACTCATTGGCCTGGAAATGGTGGAAAATCTGGTTCTGAGAGGTATTAAGGTTACCGTTGTTGAGCTTCTCGACCAGATTTTACCGCCTCTGGATAAGGATATGGCGTTGCTCGTACAGAAATATGTAATGGAAAAGGGCATTGAGATCATCACATCGGATGGTGTAAAATCCTTTGAAGGGAACAGCAACGGTACGGTAGCAAAAGTAATTACCGGTAAACGACAACTACCGGCAGATATGGTTATCTTCTCCATTGGTATCAAACCAAATATCAAACTAGCCCAGGAGGCTGGTATAGAGATTGGCACCACAGGAGCTATAAAGGTAAATGAGCGGATGGAGACAAATATCCCCGATGTATATGCCATTGGCGATTGCACCGAAACCATCCACCTGGTAACCGGGAAACCTGCATGGATAGCCATGGGTTCTACCGCAGCCAAGATGGGACGTGTTGCCGCTATTAATGCCACCGGAGGCGCCGACACCTTTAAAGGCGTTTTGGGAACATTAATTGTAAAGGTTTTTGAATTGAACGTTGGAAAGGTAGGTCTCTCCGAACGTGAGGCCGTAAAGGAAGGTTTTCTGGTCGAATCTGCCATTGTCCCGGCAGGAGATAAGGCCCATTACTACCCTGAGACAAAGGACATTATTATCAAACTCATTGCCGACAAGACTACGAAAAAACTCCTGGGGGCAGAGATAGTTGGGGAGGGTGTAGTCGATAAGCGCATCGATATTATTGCAACAGCGCTTACTTTTGGTTCAACGGTTGACCATGTCTCTAAACTCGACCTGGCTTATGCACCACCCTATGCCATGTCTATGGATGCTATCATTGTGGCTGCCAGCGTTTTAAGCAATAAACTATCAGGAAAGACTGCCGGCATCCTTCCATATAAGGTTGCAGAGAAACGTAATCGCGGTGAAGATTTCGTACTACTCGATGTAAGGACTGAAATCGAGTATAAGAGTGGACATATTAAGGGATGTAAACACATCCCGCTGGATAAACTGGCATCACGGGTTCATGAACTCGATAGTTCCAAGGAAATCGTCACCTATTGCCGTGCAGGACTGCGTGCCGCTCACGCCTATCGCATCTTGAAAAATGCTGGATTCAGCAATGTGAAGTACATGGATGGCAGCATCCTTGCGTGGACGTATGAATTGGAGAAATAACAGGACCAAATCTGGCGAACGTTTCGTAAATAATGCAAATATTTATAGCAGTTGTTTTAAATCAGGCGTGTAACAGCAGACCCTGTTTCTTCCCAGACGTTTTGCCTCATATAAGGCCATGTCCGCCTGATTTATTAACTCCTCCACATTAGAAGTACTCGCAGTAAATGTACTGATACCAACGCTAACAGCCAAAATAGTACATATGTTTCTCTCTTTATCCTCTATCCTAAGTTTAGAAACTGCATACCTCATTTTTTCAGCAAAACCCACGGCGCCTTCTCTATTGGTATCAGGGAGAATTACAAGAAATTCCTCGCCGCCAAACCGCGAAACGATATCTGTAGATCGTGTTATCTTCAATAAAAGTGAGGCAAGACTAACTAGCACCTTGTCTCCAAAGAGGTGCCCATAGTGATCGTTTATCTTTTTAAAGTAGTCAACATCTATTAACAAACAGGAAAATGGATTCTTATGTCTTTTCGCCCGGTTGAATTCGCTCTCAAGAACCCGATAGCCATAACGCCGATTATAAACATTCGTCAAATAATCTCTGCACGCAAGTTCTTCCAACTTTTTATTCGCCTCCAATAAGCAACGCTCCATTTGCTTTCTTTCGGTAATATCGCGAATAATACCGGTAAAAAAACATTGCACACCATCTCCCCATGCTGACAAAGACATTTCCATAGGAAACTCTATGCCATCCTTTCGTAAACCAACCAGTTCAATAGTAGTTCCTATAATCTTCGGTAGTCTCGTACTTATGTATCGCTTCAAACCCTGCTGATGCGCCTGACGGTATTTTTCAGGTATCAGGATAGTAATATTGTTGCCAATAATTTCATCACCATAACCAAACATCTTCTTCGCGGAAGAATTACAAAAAATAATGCGACCTTTTTCATCTATCGATATAATGGCATCGATAACTGCTTCTACAAGAGAGAGGTATTGGGCTTCTAGAAAGCTTGTCTTTTTTGATATCTCTTTCGATTCACTTTCCGACATAATTCATTAATGTATCCTTGCACGTCTTTCAATTGGACTCAGTTATTCACCAGACATGTAGGTGCAATCCATGGATTGCACCTACGAGATTGAAACCCTATGCATTAAATTAGTACCTTGCAAAAAATATTTTGACATTTTCAGCAAAAATATTTTTGTAGTGACAAGGTGCGCCTTGCCATTACGGCTTTTCCAATTCATTTGGGTTAGGTATTTTCAGGTGAAACGACTATTTCTTAATCAACGTGTCTATTTTTTAATCAATAAGTTACATCATATTACACGTTGAAATAATTAGCAAAATAAATGCCATACAAAACAACGAAAAATGTTATTAAGGATTCGCTTTATCCTTCAATAGCAATGAAACTTCAGATCAAACAAGGATTTATTCAAATGCGCAAAAGTGTGACATGACACAGAAGTGTGTCGACACATATGTGTGTCACGACACATTAGAATGTGTAATATACCTAACCCGAACGAGTCGGAAGTGTGAGTCACAACCCTGTCAGGGTTGACCTTGATGTTTTGAATTTCAATCCTGTAGGGTGCGTAGGACGCACCCTACACAAGTTAACGTTGAACATATTTTGCTAAGAATGTCAAAATATTTTTAAAAAGATACTACGCCTTTTTCGAGATTACGCTCGAAAAAGGCGGCGCTAAAGCGCAGTAAATTCCTGAATAAAATTAACAGAAATTTACAACTCATATCATTTCAACGAGTTAGACATAATATATTTGTATCCTGGATAGGGACATTGTATACTTGATCTCAACGATAACCAGTAATTTATCTAGTGAGTATGCATTAAAAGACTCGAAGTTTAAAATAAGATGGACAAAGAAAAGCTATTTAACGTTTATCAAGAAATCTACGCAACAAATTTTGGTTTCATGCCATGCATAGAAGAGTGCGATGGCAGATGCGAACAAAAGCCGTTGTCTGTACTCTTGCCTTTTGAGGATGAGTTCATCTTTACACGGAGCGGTAAACATATATGCAATGAAACGCTCAAGTTTCCGGAAGGAACCCTTAAAATCATCGGGAGTGTGTGCAATTTTACGGATGGCATACAATGCTTTATCCATGCAGACCGCCCCATCGCCTGCCGCTTATATCCCTTCTATCCGAATTTGACAGCCGAAGGTGAGTTAGAAATTCTTATTGATGAATCCTGTCCGCTTACGGAATCATTGTTGAAAGATCCTGCCTATGTATCAAATATCGTATCAGCATTAAACAAGCTTATCCCATT
>JBKBTA010000143.1:0-7769 GCA_046291035.1 Candidatus Brocadia sp. | reverse complement strand
CGTGCCGAAAATAGGTTATTTTTGTTCGTATACCCCGGTAGAACTCATTAGTGCAGCTGGATTTCATCCGGTCAGAATCAAGGGTTCTGAACAGGAATCGAGTGCCGCAAATGAAATGCTTTGTGGCAATATCTGTCCTTATATCAAGGCTGTTGTTGACCAAAAAATCAACGGCAACCTGGAAGATTTTAAAGGGATGGTATTCGTCAATTCGTGTGACGGCATGCGCAGGCTTTATGATGCATGGGTGAAATTGGACGAAGGGAAAAGGACGTTCAGCTATATTTTGGATATACCGAAAAATACCGACGATGCGGCAGTTTTTTATTACGCAAATTTGCTCAAAAACTTTAAAGAAAAACTGGAAACCTTTTTTACACTCAAAATCCACCACGAGGATATCTACCAGAGTATTACCTTATACAATGCAGTCAGGGAGAAGGTCAGGTTATTTTTGCAAAAATACTGGAGTGGATATATTGGGCAATCTGGTTATGAGATATTTTCTCTGTTAAAGAAAGGTGTCAACGCAGTTCCGGAAAAATTCCATACCTATTTAACCCACATCATGAAACAAAGGGAAGGTATACGTGATACGCGGGACATACCCCGGCTCTTTGTCTGGGGAAGTATTATGGAAAATGAAAAGATTATGAAGATTATAGAAGATGCAGGCGCCAAGGTTGTTGCGGAGGATTTATGCAACGGTAGCAGATACTTTGATGCACAGATTCATATCAGCGGAGATCCCATCCTGTCAATTGCCAAAAGATATATCAAGCGGTCTCCTTGCTCTCGTATGGTCAATATCTTTGAGAGGATTAATAAAGTACTGACCATCATGCAGGAGAAATCGATCCATGGGGCAATTTATCACACCCTAAAATTCTGTGATCATAATCTCCTGGATTATCCCTTGATTAAAAAGACGTTCCATGAGAAAAATATCCCGCTCCTTCATCTCAATTGCGATTATACCCTTAGCAGCGAAGGTCAAATCAAAACACGGGTAGAGGCATTTCTTGAACAATTAACCAGTACTCCAGGAAAGTGTAAATAAAATATGATATTAATTCGCAAATGTAAGGAGTGGATGGAGCCGCTTCTTCGTCGTATTTCCCCGGTTTTTTTCAGGGAACTTTTGCGGTTTCTGAGGATATATTACTTTTTCTCTCGTGGAAATAAAAAGAAGGAACTGGTCTCCCTGCGTGTTCAGACCCGTGTGGGTGTAAGGCATCTCTACAATGCTTTTGCCTACCCCAAACGAACTGTTTGGACAACCATGTTCGTCCCCTCAGAAATTCTGTTCTCCATGGGGCTCTATCCCTTTTGCCTGGAAATTGGTGCAGCGCTCTTTGCCGGTATGGGGCAAAGTTCACGGGGTCTCTTGGAGGCCGAATCGCATGGAGTTCCTACCGACATCTGTTCCTTTCACCGGTCAGCCATTGGACACACATTCAGAAACTTATTTCCCAAAAATATCCTCCAGGTAGCCACCACGACGCTCTGTGACAATAACACAAAGACGATGAAGATATGCGAGTCTTTGACAGGAAAAGAGACTATCGTTATTGATGTTCCGTATGAGGCTGATGATTATTCCGTCAAGTACCTTACAAGGCAGCTTGAAGATTTCACTCGGCGGCTGGAGGAAGTGACGGGAAGGAAGATGGAGCAGGCAGCATTTGAAAAGGCAATCGAGTACTCGAACCAGACGAGGGAAAAGATGCTTGAAGTCAATGAACTGAGAAAAGATCCTCTTTGCCCCCTTAATGGGAGTAATGCGTTAGGGTTCATGTTTCCTGGATATTTATTAATTGGCTCTCCGTTGTCAGTAGAGTTTTTTTCCAGCCTGGCTGCTGAACTTCGCGAAAAGATCGCAGAAAACAGAAGAAATGCGAACAGAACGGCTCCTAAAGACACAATTAGAATTCTCTGGCTGGAGCTGAAACCGTATTTTAAAGTTGATTTCCTGACAAAGTTGGAACAGGAACATGGGGTTAAGATCGTTTTTGAGGAAACGAATTACGTTTACTGGGACAAGCTAGACCCGCAGAAACCTTACGAAAGTCTTGCCAGGAAACTTATTACCAGCCATTATAATGGTCCGTTAGAGCGGCGCATTGAGGTGACCAAGAAACTTGCCCGGGAATATCGGGTGGATGGTGTGATTGTATTCTCATCATGGGGTTGCAGAAGAAATAACGCCGCGGTACCCACATTAAAAAGAGAGTTGAACAAGATCGGCTATCCACTTCTCAGCCTTGATGGGGATTGCGTTGACGACCACAACTATATGCCGGGACAGTTTTCCACAAGGATTGAAGGTTTTTTGGAGATGCTGCGGGGAAGGAAAGCTACATTCCCACAACCCGAGGCATGCGAAGCAAGCGTGGTTTAGTTTGGACTATTTTTCTTTAGCCAATTTTCCATATATTTGTCCTGCCTGAGCATTTGAATCCCCTGCATCTGTTTCAATTGGGAAAGTATATATTCCAAATTTTCCAAATTCTTTTTTACTTGTTCCATGGTAAACGGATTTCCCTGGCAGTCTACATATAAATGCCAGGGGTGGATCGAAAATATGAAAAGTCCACCTTTGGCCACATCTCTTGCGCCCAAAACCGCATCAATATAGTCGATGGAAACCCTTCGGCCTTCAAAGATTGCCCATAAATAAGAAGACATCTTCTTGCCCCTCGTATCATAAAAAGAAGGCAATGCCAGTTCCAGAAGATTCGAATCAAACATTTCTAATGGAAACGGTTTCCCTATCCACTCAGTACCCATTGTTACCGTCTCAGAGGAATCGTACTGAAATCCTAGCCGTTCTAAGACTTTCACCACAGTCCGATTGATTCGGGTATAAGGCGCCCGAAACCCTTTGATATCTCTCTCAAAGATGTTTTCCAGGATGTTTTTCGCCTTAGTTACAATCTCCTCAATTGATTCTTCTTCCATAGGCATGCCTGATACTTTCCCTAAAAAGTCCTCATGTTTTAACGAATGACAGGACACCTCATGCCTTTCAGATAACTTTCGCAAATTCATTCCATCTGCAAATAACATCCGGGCCGTTCTTGCCTCATAGAATAGCGTGGCGCTTATATCATATATATCCAATAACTCCAGTATCTTTTGCAATCCCATTTTGCATGCCTCAATAGTTACCTTGCCATGCCCTATTGGAGAAGAAAGGGCATCATGCCGCCCTTCGACAGCGCTATTGGCATCCGGGTCGATATCCACAGAGATTGCAACAGATAAAAATTCATCAGTATTTGTCATTTTTCATTGACCATGGAACCACAAATTTCGCAGATTACACAGATTTTAGATTAGTAAATTCCACTGAGTATTCAAATTTTATCCGTGAAATCTGTGGTCTATTTTGTATTATTTTACTTCCTTTATTTTGGTTTGAGGAGCGGAAAGAGTATGACCTCTCTGATGGAAATATTGTTTGTTAAAATCATGACGAGCCTGTCTATACCGATCCCAAGCCCACCGGCTGGCGGCATACCATATTTTAAGGCAGTCAGGAAATCCTCATCTATCTTCCCGGTAATATCGGCTTCGGTGCCTAATTGTTCACGGAACCGTTTGTCCTGTTCCGGGGCGTCATTCAGTTCAGAATATGAGTTCGCAATCTCCATAGACGCTATGTACAACTCAAACCTTTGGGCAAAACGAGGATCGTATTCGCATGCCTTTGTTAATGGACAAATTGAGGTGGGATAGTCTAACACAAAGGTGGGATTGTTCAATGCCTGCTCTACCACCTGTTCGAAGATGTTGTTAGCCATGTTGTCTCTGTCAACGCCCTCGGTCTCGAGTCCCAATTCCTTTGATTTTCTCACCAGACCAGCCTCGTCCTCAAAACTTACACCGCTGTATTCTTTTAGCAGCTCGCAAAAAGTGGCACGACGCCAGGGCGGGGTCATATCAATCTTTCGTTCCCCAAAAGGTATCTCATATCTGCCGTACAGTTCTTTTACCAGTGATGTTATAAGAGCCTCCGTTAGCTCCATCATGCCATTGTAGTCACTATAGGCCTGATACAACTCCATCATAGTAAATTCGGGATTATGTCGCGTGGAAATACCCTCATTTCTAAAATTGCGGTTGATTTCATAGACTCGCTCCATTCCACCCACAAGCAGCCTTTTCAGATAAAGTTCTGGTGCAATCCTCAGATAGAGATCGATATCGAGGGCATTGTGATGTGTGATGAAAGGTCTTGCCACGGCACCGCCGGGGATGGACTGCATCATGGGAGTTTCCACCTCTACGAAGCCGCGGTCATCCAAGAACCTTCGGATGTATTTCAGGATCTTTATACGTTTTAAAAAGGTTTCCATTACCTCTGGATTTGTAAATAAATCGACGTAGCGCTGCCGATGTCTTAATTCTACGTCTTTGAGTCCATGCCACTTCTCTGGCGGTGTTAACAGGGATTTTGTCAGGATGGTAAAATTATCCGCATAAATCGTGATTTCACCGGTTCTGGTCTTAAAAAGGGCGCCTTCCACGCCAATAATATCGCCGAGGTCGAGCAGTTTAAATATCTCAAATTTCTCCGGGCCGACCTTATCGAGTTTTATATAAACTTGTATCTTTCCAGTCCAGTCTCTAATATCTAAAAACGCAGTCTTCCCATGCGGGCGCATGGTCGAGATACGACCGGCAGCCTTAACCTTTATATCGTCCCGGTCTGCTACAAAGCTATCCAGAATCGATTTTATTGGTTGTGTATTGTCGTACCGTTTCCCATAAGGTTCTATCCCTTTTTCACGCAGCTTTTGGAGTTTATCAAGGCGCTCTTGTTCGAAATGTTCCATAATGTTTTATATCCCGGAAAGACTTACATACACTGATAAATGTAAAATAAAAGTCACAAACGTTTAGTCATTTTATCAGTAATACAATGACAGTCAAGGGAAATGGCTATCGATTTTATCTCACCATTCTTTTCTTTCCTCAAACAGATAATCGAATTTTGCAGGCAGGTTTTTCTACGATAACTACGGATGATCACAGTTGATGCTAACAGGCATTTGTTTTTTTCTTCGAACTTTTCAATTCCTTAACTATGAATTTTATTGACCGTTTGCTGTTATTTCATGTATAATTTTAAACGTACTTTATGTTGAGATACCGTTAAGTCCGTATTTCACAATTGCTTAAATAGTAAAAAAATCTTCATGTTTTCAGGATTAAAGAATTATGGATAAAGGTATTATGAAAGAAATCTTCCTGCTCATTTTTGAGATCATCAAGGCATTATGTGAGATACTCTGGAAGAAGATAAAAAATTTGGTGGGCCTGATCTGGGACAGGTTCTTTGGCATGGCGGATGTCTCATCAGAAGAACGTGCAGAAGAACGGGAATGGGGTGTTACCGGTGAGGATAAATGGCCGACTGTGCCGGAAGCGCCACCGGTCGAACCTGAAGTACCTCAACCAGTGACTGAAAGAAAAGAGATTATATACGTTCCGGCAATTCCAGAACTTCCTGACAATTATGGGGATAATCGAATTGTACTGATGGTGGTGGACCCGGAGTGGATATTTGCCTATTGGGAGATGCAAAAAGACATGATGGATAGCGTCTTGAATGCGCTTGGCGGCATGGCGTATGGCGCGAAAACTACATTGAGGGTTTATGATGTAACGGACGTTATTTTTGATGGCAAAAATGCCCATAAGTACTATGATATTGAAGTAACCGGTGGGGCGCGAAATTGGTATATCCATGTGGGCGAACCGAACAGGTCGTTTTGTGTGGATATCGGGTTCCTCACCTCGCAGGGGATCTTTCGCACCCTCGCCAGATCGAATACTGTGAGAACTCCTCGTGCAGGCGTGTCGGAGGTGGTTGATGAAAAGTGGATGGGCATCGAGGAGATTTATGAAAAGGTATATGCCCCTATGGGTCTTGGTATCAGTGAATCTGTATTTGAAAGGGCACACAAGGGTTGGCAGGAAATACTGAAAGAAGGTGTATCTTCACCTGAATCTTCGGGTGGTTCTAAGGCTTAGGAAAGATAATTTATGGAAAAAGGCTACCTGTCATTAATTTTACATGCACACCTGCCGTTTGTCCGTCATCCAGAATACGAAGAATTTCTTGAAGAAGACTGGCTCTTTGAGGCAATCACCGAAACCTACGTTCCCCTTATTGATGTCTTTGACAAACTGATCGATGACGGTATCGACTTCCGCTTAACCATGTCTTTGACCCCGCCGCTGATCTCTATGCTTACCGATACGCTTTTGCAATCCCGTTATATTCGTTATGTTGAAAAACGGATTGAACTTGCATCAAAGGAGATCGAAAGAACGAAACATCAACCAGAATTTAATCGACTTGCTCAGATGTATTATAAGCATTTTACCGATGCACGATATGTCTTTGCAGAAAAATACCATCGGAACATTGTAACTGCCTTCAAAAAATTTCAGGATGCGGGTAAGCTGGAGGTAATTACCTGTGGGGCGACTCATGGTTTTTTGCCTCTTATGAATAATAATGTGAATGCCATGCGTGCACAAATCCACGTGGCGGTAAGTCATTACGAAAAACATTTTGGCCGAAGGCCGCGGGGGATATGGCTGCCTGAGTGTGCCTATGAGCCAGGAGTCGACCAGATACTCAAGGAGGCGGGCATTCGTTTTTTTATTACCGAAACGCACGGAATTCTCTTCGCTTCTCCGAGACCGAAATATGGTATTTATGCCCCCGTTTATTGTCCATCCGGAGTGGCTGCCTTTGGCAGGGATGCGGAATCTTCTAAACAGGTTTGGAGTGCTAAAGAGGGATATCCGGGTGATTTTTTCTACCGTGAATTTTACCGGGATGTGGGTTTTGATCTCGATTATGATTATGTAAGACCGTATCTCCATGGGGATGGCAAGCGTACCAATATTGGTATAAAATATTACCGGATCACCGGTAAGACGGATCATAAGGAGCCCTACTTACCTGAAAAAGCATTGGACAAGGCTGCTGAGCACGCAGGAAATTTTATGTTTAACCGGGAGAAACAGGTAGAGTACCTGGTCTCGGTAATGGACCGGAAACCCATTGTTGTTGCTCCATACGATGCGGAACTCTTTGGACACTGGTGGTTTGAAGGGCCTCAGTGGATCAATTTTCTGTTTCGGAAGATTGCCTTTGACCAAAAAACTATCTCACTGATTACCCCGATGGAATATCTTGAGATGTATCCCGTTAATCAGGTTTCCACGCCGTCTCTTTCGAGTTGGGGGTACAAGGGTTACAATGAATACTGGCTGAATGGGAGTAATGATTGGATTTACCGGCACCTCCATAAAGCAGCAGAGCGTATGATTGAACTGGCGAAGGCATATCCACACACAGATAAAGATTCGTTGCAGGGTCGTGCGCTCAACCAAGCCGCACGGGAACTTTTGTTAGCGCAGAGCAGTGATTGGGCATTTATTATGAAAACTGGTACCATGGTGGAATATGCCGTAAAGAGGACAAAAGAACACATCTTCCGTTTTACGAAACTCTATGGCGACATTCGTTCTGGCAATATTGACGCTGCATGGCTCTCTGATATCGAAGGCAAGGATAATATCTTTCCAGATATCGATTATCATATCTATCAATGAGAAGGTTGGGAAGGCCTAATTTATGTATAGGCGCTTATAAAAAATATTTTGACATTTTCAGCAAAAATATTTTTTGTAGTGGCAAGGCGCGCCGTGGCGGGACCCGCGGGTCCGGTGAGGTCTGGGTT
>JBKBTA010000142.1:0-7788 GCA_046291035.1 Candidatus Brocadia sp. | reverse complement strand
AACAAGTTTGTCCGTGCCACCCTTTAGTATTGAGATTCCTCAACGTCAAGGCAAAGAAGACCCTCTCGCTTGATTTGGCCATTGTTGCAGTTGATTGGGGTTATGGTCGCAGACATAACTGGTTAAGCGATTATCACCTTGCCGCAAGGGATGAAAAAACCGGGGAATATATTCCTGACTATGGAAAAGATTTTTAAAGAGCAGTTTAAAAAACAGAAATTATCCACGATATGGTAACTCAGATATTCAGCCCTGAGTTACATCAACTTACTCTTTTCGGTCACTCTATGGGTGATTTATCATGGGCGTAAAGCTTACCCCTATCGTTTTGAAAAAAGAGATACACCTCGATGATTTGAGAAGAAAGGTTTTAGCAGTTGACGGGAATGCGGAGCTATACCAATTCTTAGCCTTAATTCGAAAACCAGATGGAACCTTATTAACAGATTCTCACGGTCATATTACATCACATCTCATAGGGCTGACGTACAGGTCTACCCGTTTAATTAGTGAATATGGAATAAAGCTGATTTTTGTATTCGACGGGAAACCTCCTTCCCTTAAAAAGGAAGAGATTGAGAGACGTCATGAGACAAGAGAAAAATTTGTCAAAGAATATGAGGAGGCCAAAGCAGCGGGAGATATGGAGACAGCCTTTGCCAAATCGGTAATGACCTCCCGGTTGACTCAACCCATGCTTGAAGATGCAATGCATCTTCTGGAACTCCTGGGAATTCCATATGTACAGGCCCCAGGTGAAGGCGAAGCGCAGGCTGCCTTTATGGCAAGGAGAGGGGATGCCTGGGGAGTGGGGAGCAAGGATTACGATTCCCTTCTCTTTGGTACACCACGACTCGTGAGGTTCGTTACGATTTCTGGCAAGGAATTTCTTCCCAGCAAAGGTAAGTTTAGGCCACTGAAGCCGGAAATTATAGAAACACGCGAAATGCTTTCTCACTATCAAATTTCATTAGAACAACTCATCGATTTGGCCATACTCATAGGCACAGATTTTAATCACGGTGTAAAGGGGATCGGTCCCAAGACTGCCTTAAGGCTCGTACAGGAGTATGGACGTATCGAACGTCTGCCTCCGGATGTGAAATCCAGGGTCAGCAAGAATTATGAAGACGTAAGGGAAATATTTTACCATCCTCCAACTACAGAAGATTACATGGTAGAATATGGAACACTAGATGAGGATGGGTTATATGAATTTCTTTGCAAAGAAAGGGATTTTTCCCGTGAAAGGGTGGAAATGGTAATAAGAAGAATGAAGACTATTTCAGAATTCTTATAAAGGAGGATACGATGGAACGAGTATTGATAATTTTGTTTATGATCTCATTGCTTTCGATGGTTGTAAATCGGGCTTCAGCAAATACGAATATCCAGGGAAAAACAGTTGAATACAGTTCACAGGGTGTTGTAATGAAAGGTTATCTGTCTTATGACGAAAATAGAAAAGGCAAACGACCTGGAGTGCTGGTTGTTCATGAATGGTGGGGACACAATGAGTATGCCCGCAAACGTGCACGAATGCTGGCGGAACTTGGGTATACTGCCCTTGCTGTGGACATGTACGGCGACGGCAAACAGGCGATGCATCCTGATGAGGCAGGAAAGTTCTCATCGGAGCTCATGAAGAACTTTGACGTTGCGAAGGCACGATTCGCGGCCGCGATGGATTTCCTGAAACAGCAGCCTACTGTTGACTCCAACCGCATTGCTGCCATCGGCTATTGCTTTGGCGGATCAATTGTACTCAACATGGCACGTCAGGGTGTAGACCTTAAGGGTGTTGCCAGCTTCCACGGAAGCCTAACTGCAGTCAAGCCGGCGCAGAAAGGCTCTGTTAAGGCTAAGATCCTTGTACTCCATGGCGCAGATGACAAGTTCATTACACCGGAACAAATCGAGGCATTCAGGCAGGAGATGAAGACGGCCGGGGCCGATTTCCAGTTTATCTCCTATCCAGGGGTCATCCACAGCTTTACGAATCCTGATGCAGATGTCAATGCAAAGAAATTCAATCTGCCACTGGCTTACAATGCCGAGGCTGACAGGAAATCATGGGAGGAATTGAAGAAATTCTTTCATACAATTTTTCAGGAATTGTGAAATAAAGCAAACGCTAAAGGTTGTCATTTAAAAGCATTGCGCCCGCACTACGAAGTATCTTTTGTGGGGAATAAATGAAATCCCCTCTCGGGAGGGGTTAGGGGTGGGTAAATAATAAATGAACGCAGAGGTACAAATTGTGCCATGTCTTGTGGGAAAAAAGAAGTTACAAATGATGGAACCGTGCCCCCATGATGGGATCGGTGAGTCTGTACTTATTTTCCTCATCCTTTTCTATCAAGTCCTTTCCAAGCAATGCTTGTATTGCTTTTTGAGTGCCTCCTACGGTAAGTCCGAATTTCTCAAGATACTCTTTTGCAAAGGGTGATGTCGTTGGTTCTTTGGCAATGGCCTTTAATACCGACTTCTGGATTAGTGTGAGTCCACTCCAGATACCTTCAAAGTCCGGTGTCTCCATTTTAATCAGCAGTTTATAAGCAACGGCAACCAAATCCATAGTGCAAGACTTATCTGTAATATCCCAAGTGAGTAATGCCAGCTTCTGTACATAATAGGGATAGCCCCTCGCCATGTCATAGATCTTTTCTGCAACATCGGGAGGACATTTTTTGCCGCTTTTCTCAAATTTTTTCTTGATATGCTGAACGAAGTCTCCTTTGGGTATCTCCTTGAGGGTATAAAGGAACGCACTTTTATAAAATGGACGGCCTTTATCTGTGAATATGTCTTTCAGTGTCCGCCTGCGGCTCCCTATATAAAAATAAGCAATCTCCTTCTGATGCTGTATGTGGGACCGTAAAATACCTTCTATTTTTTTCGACTCGGCAAGTTCGGTAACTTCCTGAAATTCATCCAGCGCAATGCACGCCCGAAGCCTTTTCTTTCTCACATAGGTATACATGCCTTCCATAAGGTCATCAAGGAGGAGTTCTAATTTAGCGCTGCGGTCAAATTTCACAAAGAAACCCAGTCCTTCCGGTGTTACCTCAAATACAGGGACTAACCTGCTAAACAGATTTTTTACTTTATCTCCAAACGTTCGAGGGTCAACCCCCCTGCCTATCCCTTTGAGGACAGCCGTAGAAAGCATAGAAACAAAATCATGTTCTGATGATACGGGAAATAAGTCCACATAGACGGTCAAAACCCCTTCTTTCTCAAGTTCTTTCAACACCTGATTTACAAGGGAAGACTTCCCGTATCTTCTCGGTGAATAAAGGACAATGTTTTGACCATGTTTTGCATAGTTTATTAAATCTGCCAATTCCTGTTTTCTATTGCAAAAATCTTCTTCTTTTGCAATACCTATGGTAAATGGATTTTGCATAGTATTCCCTTCGTGTAATAGTTTACCGCCTTGGCCACAAAGAACACTGGGAAAATAAGAGGAAGAGGGAAGTCTATGTAATATTTCCCTGAGTTTCTCTGTATGCTTTGTGGTAAACTCTTATTTATCCTTTTAGAATTATTCTGTTTAAATTATTCTAATAGAATAAAATAAAATCCTTGGTTGTCAAGCCTTTTGAACTTTATTGAATCTGAGCAAGTTCATGTGTTGGTATATTGTGCGAGTCTTTAAGGGATAGTTCGTCCTATCAATAATGACGCTGTCAACATGAGGGCTTATTTTCCTTGAAAGTGCATCTGGATTCATCGGCAGCACGGGTCCTGGAAAGGCATAGGTCTTTATTCCATTCTCGTGGAGTGTTTTCAAGGCATTTATTCTTGCCATGATCGATGGGGCATGTAACTCAAAGACTCTTCTTATCTCTTCATCATCAGTTGTGATGGTAAGACCAACTTCTATTACTTCTTTAACGGTTAAACTCATGGTAAGTTTTATGGAAAAATATTTTCCAATATAATACTTTTATATTATTTTAACATGAAAGGGAAAACAATGAGTGAACTTTTTCAAAACGCTAATATTGGGAAAATGGAGCTAAGAAATCGATTCGTAAGAGCTGCCACCTGGGAAGGTATGGCAGGAGAAAATGGTGAGGTTACAGAACCTCTTATTGGAATTTACCGGGAGCTGGCAGAGGGCGGGGTTGGCCTTATCCTGACAGGGTATACCTATGTGAGCAAAAGGGGAAAGGCAAATCCTGGCATGCTTGGCGCTTACGACGACAGCTTAATTTTGGGACTTAAACGCCTTGCTGATGCCGTTCATGAGGAATGTGGTAAGATTGCCCTACAGATTGCCCATGGAGGCTCACAGACACGAATGCATACAGATACTCCATCCGAGGCCCCTTCTGCTATCAGGGAGAGGGCAACGGGGAATATGCCGGTTGAAATGACTATTCAAGACATACAAAGAGTTATTGGGGAATTTGCACAAGCAGCGAGAAGGGCTAAAGAAGCGGGGTTCGATGGCATACAAATACATGCTGCGCACGGCTACCTGCTTTCTCAATTCCTCTCATCTTACTCGAACAGGAGAACTGATAAATATGGTGGTCATATTGAAAACAGGGCCAAGATAATCTTTGAGATATATGATGCTATAAGAAGAAACGTGGGCAATGATTATCCGGTACTGATAAAGATAAATGCATCTGATTTTGATGGCGGGTTAGGACTCACCCCGGAAGACTCTTTATGGGTTTGCAAAAAATTATCAGATATGGGGATTGATGCCATCGAATTAAGCGGTGGAATACTTGCGTCCGGAGAACTTATCCCTTCAAGGCTTGCGATTAACAGTTCGGATAGGGAGGCGTATTTCAAAGAATACGCAAGGCAATTTAGGCCTCATCTGAAGTGCCCCTTGATATGGGTGGGAGGGCTTCGTTCTTTAGAAGTAATGGGAGCGATATATCGTGAAGGTTTATCACAATTTTTCAGTCTTTCCCGGCCCTTCATATCAGAACCCCATCTCATAAAGAGGTGGCAATCAGGTGATAGGAAAAGGGCCAGGTGTATATCGTGTAATAAATGCTTTTTGACCGCATCCCGTGAAGGCAGGCTTTACTGCGTTAGTTTTAAAGGTTAAAAACGTCACCTTAAGAGATGGCCATGTTGCAAAATTTCCCGATGCCGTCACAGTTCGTGGCAGAAAACATCTCAACTCCCTGAAGAAGGCAGTTGAAAGGGATACGATGCGTGCATGCTTTATATCATTCAGAGAACTGATTGTGACTGTTTTGCACCCGCGGAAGAGATAGACCCCGAATACACGAAAACATTACGGCTGGCTCTTAAGGGTGGGGTTAATGTCTTTGCATTCAAGTTTGATGCAAGGCCAGAGGGAATATATGCTTTAGGAAGAGTTCCTTGCGGAGATGATTGGGGGAAATGGTGATTTCATACTATAAAAACTTCTTTTTTAAGGGTTTTTTACCTCCCCATATCCCCTCCATGTGAAGGAGAAATCGGAAGAGTTTCAATTCTATACCTCCCGTTTATCCCCTCCTTCGCAAGGAAGGGAAAGAGGGGTGGTCAATCTTGTCCCTGTATGCTTTAAACAGGGATTGGTAGATGCAGCTACGCTAAGAAATAACATCGAAAATAATCCATTGAATTAGGCACGGACAAACAAGTTTGTCCGTGCCACCCTTTAGTATTGAGATTCCTTAATGTTTAAATTAGGTTGGGTTTTAAAAGACAAAAACCCAACGACTTTTAAACAATGTCATGATATAGTAATTATGTAGGATGGGTGAAGCGTTAGCGTGCCCATCAAAAAAACAACCATGAACCGTTGATGGGTCCGCTTTGCTTGACCCATCCTACGTTTATTTTGAAATTCCTTAGCATTAAATTAGGCCTTCGGCGACTTTTTCGTAAACCAAGGTAGGAGCCGTCTCCCGACTGCGATTGGCAATGCACATCGGCGTGCATGTGCCCCGGTCGCCAACAGGAGTTGTCTCTTACCATTGAAATTCCATACATTAAAACAGTAGAAAAATGCATAAATATCGCTTACCCTGGTAAAAATGTGCTTCTGTTGTAAAAAGGAGGTCAAGAGGTTTGTCATCCGATATTCACAAAGCGCTCTCAGAAGTGAGCAAGGAACGGATTCAAGGGTACGTCCGTGACATGGAAGGATTGCGTCATGCATGGGAGAATTATGATGCCTTGGAGGAAAGGGCTAAATTTATAGAAGAAACCTTTCGCTCTTTTAACCTCAAGGTGGAGAACCAGGATGTGCCATTCTATGGAAGGAGATACCGAAATATCATTGCTACCATGAGTGGAAGTGATGCTGAAAAGGAATATATTCTTTTGGGTGCCCACTACGATGCAGCATGGAAAAGCACGGGTGCCGATGACAATGCCAGCGGTGTGGCTGTGCTCCTTGAAGCAGCAGGGATCTTGAGCAGGCAGAAACTCAACAGAACTGTCCAGTGTGTCGCCTTTACCCTTGAAGAACCCCAACCACAGACCTTCAGATTTCGGATCGGAAGCAACCATTTTGTAAAAGAGGCAAAAAGATCGAAAAGGAAATATGAGGCTATCCTCATCCTCGAGTGTGTTGGATATACCAATAAAGCACCGAGAAGCCAGGATATACCGCCATTGATAAGAATTCCTGTATCTAAAACAGGCGATTTTCTGGGAGTCGTTGCAAATTACCGGTCTAAGTCCCTTATGAAGGCCTTCCACCGTATAACGAGTGAATATGTACCTGAACTCGATGTTATATCATATAAGGTGCCGTTATCAGGTTATATTATCCCTCAGACACGGTGGAGCGACCACGCCTCCTTTTGGAATCGCGGATACCCAGCCCTTATGTTGACCGATACGGCCATGTTCCGAAATCCTTATTATCATACCCCATATGATACATATGAAAAACTTGATTTTGCCTTTATGGCGAATGTAACGAAGGCCGTAGTCAGCGTTATTCTGAATCTTGATAACTATGGTGATCAAACCCGTCCCTTCATAACCTTTCCCTTTTCGATGATATGATGTACCTCCCAACCCCTCTTTATGAGGGCATCGGCTATAAACCCCCGGTGACACCTCCAGAATAATTTTTCAGCGCAGAAAAATGCCGACACCTTCTCACCTGCAACTTTTTCCAGATCCCTGATCCCTTCCTCAAATTCCGGCGTCTTCATATGGGCCTCATATCCTCCGGGTCTGTAACCACCCAACTTTTCTCCCAAGTATATATAATCTATGCATTTCCCTGGCAGGGAACGGTTCAGCCTCTCCCTTTTGAAATGGGGAAATCTGGAAGAGGTGGGGAAATGACGCACATCTATTACCCTTTCTACTTCATAATATTTAAGGGTCTCAATAAATTCCCTTAGCTTTCTGGCGCTTGTTCCTATGGTATAAATTATTTTTTTCATATGTTATCAAAAACTGCAAATGTCAAACCACTGAGGACACGAAGAACAAATTTTAATACTGAGTTCACCGCGTGGCAGAGCAACAACCAATCCCTGTTTAAAGCATACAGGGACAAGATGAACCACCCCTCTTCCCCCTCCTTCGCAAGGAGGGGGTAAAGGGGCGGTAAAATAGCTTGCATAAACAACTATACACAACGTCATTGATCAGACTTGTCCCCGAATGTCCCCAGATTAAGGCATTCGAGGACTGGCTTGATCTGGGATACGAATCTCCGTTACCCATTTCCATGAGGACAAGTTTCACGAGGACAAGTATAGTATTACTCTGTAAAAACTTCTTTTTTTTGTAAGTTTTTTAGTAACTAGCCCATTTGTCCGCTTAAGTAGGCAG
>JBKBTA010000141.1:0-7790 GCA_046291035.1 Candidatus Brocadia sp. | reverse complement strand
GGTTGAAGAGTTTAAGAATCTGTGGAAGAATTCAGTAGGAAGGGTTGAAATTCGCGGCTTTGGAGATTGGATTGGAGAAATAGACCGTAAGGTTGGGCATTATGTAAAACTAATAAAAAAAATTATAAGTATCATAAGACCTCCTTTACCATGTACATGGCAGATTATGAATATGTTTATTCTGAGTAATGGGAATGTTTGCCATTGCTGTGGAGATAGCGAAGGTAAATTGACTATAGGTAACGCAAATAAAGAATCTCTTTATAGCATATGGAGGAGTAAATTGAATAAGGAACTAAGATATAAACATCTTCGCGGAACTCATAAAAGTGGTATCGATATTTGCAAAATTTGTAAGGCTGTTTCTTAAATGAAGATTACTTATATCCTGCCAGTATACTGGCCAGCTGTGGGCGGGTGTGAACTGCATACCCATGAACTTGTTAAAAGATTATCCGAAAGGCATGATATACAGGTTATAACCTTAATTGATAACCAGGAGGATAAGCTTTCCCATGAACTCTGGGTGGCATGTATACTGAAGGCACCGCCAAACGCAATAGAATATACGGATAACAAGGCAAGGGTAACCAGATTGCCGTTAAATCTTATAGAAAAACTCATGAATTTACCCCTGGCCAGAATACAAAGCCCCAAGCTGCCAGATATAATCGTTAGATTGGTGATGGAAACGCTGTCAAATTTTTATATGAAGAAATTAACTAGGCTGATAAAGGGTTCTGACATTTTACACTGCATTCACGGAGGTGTCTCCTATTTTGGTTACGCGGCATTTAAGGCTGCGCGAAGGCTTGGAATACCATTTATTTATACCCCCGTTCTTCACCTGTATCACAAAGACTGGCACAACGAGATGAAGGAAAGCAGACGCAGCAATAAGCCCTTTCTGTATAACCCGCAACTTCATCTCAGTCCGAGAGGCTGGACAGATTATTTCTGGTACAAACTAACTTCCGAAGCAGATGCCCTTATAGCCATGACCGATTTTGAGAAGCATTTTTTTATCCAGCACGGCATATCCGCTGAAAAAGTACATAAAGTCGGTGTAGGACCATTAGTCACCGATGACTCCGCATTAGACTTTCGGCAAAAGTATGACCTTTGCAATAAAAAAATGGTACTATTTCTTGGACGCAATGTAGAATATAAGGGAATAGAAGAGCTTTTAATGGCAGCCCGCCTCGTCTGGAAGAAACTGCCTGACACGTATTTCTTTTTCGCAGGTCCAAAAGAAGGTAACTCAGAAGAGATATTCAACCGGTATAATGACCAGAGAATCAGAGTCCTGGGTCTTGTGTCAGAAAGCGAAAAGGCAGCATTATTAAAGGCATGTGACGTCTTCTGCATGCCGTCAATGGAGGAGAGCCTGGGGGGAACGTTTCTTGAGGCATGGATGTTTGAAAAGCCGATTATCGGGGCCAGGATACCTCCTTTAATAGAACTTACCAATAACGGTGAGGGTGGTTTTCTGGTAAATCCGGACCCCGAAGAGATAGCAGAAAAGATACTACTTCTGCTTCAGGACCAGGAACTTGGCAAACGTATGGGACGGTGGGGAAAAGAATGGGTACTCAATAATTATACATGGGAAATCATTACACAAAAAATGGAAGATATTTATCGTAAATCTGCTGAAAAAAATATATCAGATAGGAATTTTCATTTTGTTTAAGCACGTTAACAGTGCGGCATGGACAAACTTTGTTTGTCCATGTTTAACTCGAGAAGGATATGAAAAAAATTGCCATTTTAGGGGCAGGGCCAACCGGTCTTGGGACTGCCTATAGACTGCACGAAATAGGGTATAATAGCTGGAGTATCTATGAGAAAAACAATTATGTTGGCGGTCTCTCTGCCAGTTTTAAAGATAAACAGGGTTTTACCTGGGACATCGGAGGACATATACTCTTTTCAAACAACGACCGGTTTAATCGATTATTAGACAATTTATTACACAACGACGTGCTTACTTTTAAGAGAGAGAGCTGGATATGGCTTAAAGATTGTTTTATCAAGTATCCCTTTCAGAACAATTTTCACATGCACCCGGACAAGGAACTTGTGTTTGAATGCGTTTGGGGGCTTTTTGAGAATCTTTATAAAAAAGGCTCTTACAAAAACTTCGAGGAATGGATTTACCATTTCTTCGGAGAAGGAATTGCCAAGTATTTTATGATTCCTTACAATAAGAAGGTATGGGCATGCCCTTTAAGCAGGTTGGATTATAACTGGATAGCCGAAAGGGTGAGTCTTATCGATATCAGGAGGATTCTCAAAAATATCATCTCTCTGAGAGATGACAGCGAATGGGGACCTAATAACACGTTCCGATATCCCTTGTATGGCGGCACAGGTGGCTTGTTTAATAAGTTTTTGCCTTATACTAATGGTCGTCTTCACCTAAATAAAAATGCCGTAAAGATTGTCACTAAAAGAAAAGAAATTGTTTTTCAAGATGGAGAAAAGGCTTCGTATGACGTATTAATCTCCACAATACCTCTAAATGAGCTTATTAACAAGATAGAAGATAAGCCCGAAGGAATAGGGAAGTCTGCCGAAGAGTTCCTCTGGTCCGGAGGGTACATGGTAGGCATTGGGGTTAAAAAACCCTGTCCAAGCAACAAAAACTGGATATATTTCCCCGGAAATGACTCGCCCTTTTATCGGGTCACTTATCTCTCCAACTATTCGCCAAACATGACGCCAAAGAGAGACTATTTCTCGTTTCTTGCAGAGACCTCTTACTCAAAATTCAAGTACGTGTCAAAAGAAACCATCGTAGAGGAGACCATTCAGGGATTGATCAATTCAAAACTCCTGAAGGAAGAAGATAGAGACCTGATTGTTTCAACGTATCTCATTGAAGTTCAGTACTCTTTCCCTGTTCCTTTCATCGGAAGAGATACCGTAATAAAGGATATTCACTCATTTCTATCAGAACGCCATATTTACTCCCGGGGGCGGTTTGGAGGTTGGAAATACGAAGTCGGCAATATGGATCACTCGGTTATGCAGGGAATGGAGATTGTAGATAAAATACTGCTGGATAAAGAAGAGACCGTGTATAAAATCTGATAATCATTTAAATAATTTGATGTTAAAAAACGAAAATATAATATGCATCTCGTGGCTGGTGTGGGATTCAATTCCCCTTGTAATGCACCAGATGATGACCAGGTTAGCAAAAAATAACAGGGTGTTGTTCATAGACCCACCGGTAAGTTACAGCAACCTGGTCATCAAGCCTGATTGGTGGAAGCATCATGTAAAGAAGACCTGGCTGTGGCTCAAGGGAGTCCGGCACGTCAGTGAAAATCTCTATGTTTATTACCCACCGCCATTATTACTGCAATATGGACACTCGAAAATTGTAGACAGATTAAATCAGAATTTCATAGCCTATGCTCTTAAAAAGGTTGCAAGGAAATTAGATTTTACAACTCCAATTTTGTGGATATACCATCCGTATGCTATTCATCCCAAGGGACAGTTTAATGAAAAATTAGTTTGCTATGATTGTAATGATGATGTTGGTTTCTTCTTCAGTCACCATTTTAACAAAAGGCAGAGATTATCATCCATGGAGGAAGAACTAACCAAAAAAGCTGATATGGTGTTTACCACATCCAAACATCTTTTTCATCTCCGAAAGGGACAGAATCCCAACACGTATTACTTCCCTTCCGGTGTAGATCTTGAACAATTTCAGAAGGCCTTATCCCCTAATTTTAGGATAGCCACTGACCTAGAAGGTATCACCAGACCCATCATTGGCTTTGTTGGTGGCATGGTGAACTCAAAGATGAATTGGGAATGGATCCATGAGGTGGCAGTTTTACGGCCACTATGGAACTTTGTATTTATCGGACCATGTGTTGAATCTCCCCCCCCTTCTATCACACAGCAAAAAAACATTACCTTTTTGGGCCCTAAGCCTCCGGAAGCCTTGCCTTCTTATATAAAGGGCTTTGACGTATGTCTGATCCCTTATCAAGGAGAGGCGTTCCTCAGGGCATGTTCTCCTACAAAGGCTTTCGAATATCTGGCGGCCGGTAAACCGGTGGTGGCTTCATGGATTCCAGATTTAGAGGATTATCAGCGTGTAATCTATTTATCAAGAAACGTCACAGAATTTTTACTGAATATTGAGGCTGCCCTGGCAGACGGACAAAAGGCCTCTAAGGTTCAGGAATATGTGCAGGCCACCCAGGGCAGAACGTGGGAAGACCGTATCGAAAAAACCTCTCAATTAATTGAATCGCTACTATGAACCTGGCTTTAGAAATAAAGGGCTTAATGAAACGGTTTGTCTTTTTTATTGTAGAAAAACTGGCTCCTTTCTTTAACAAAAACAAGCCTATTAATAAGACAGAGATAAAGAAGATCCTGGTTTTTGAACCTGGCGGAATAGGTGATTTACTGCGGGTATTTCCGGCCATAAGCGCCCTTCATGCAAATTTTCCGAACGCTTCCATATCAATGCTGGTTCGTCCCCATGCAAAAGAAGCACTTGCGTTATTTGAGGGAAAAGATTTTATTAGTGACATTATTGAATATGAATACGATAGGGTACATAAAAGCTTTTTTAAAAAATTGCTTCTAGTGAAGTCATTGCGTAAAAGCAAATATGACTTGATATATGTACCTTCAAAAGGACAAGGGATGAGGGAGCAAATTTTAATGGCATTTCTTACGGGGGCTCCCCATAGAATGGGCTTCACAAAAGATGGAACCGGCCTTTTGAATACAATACGGATAGAGTTAAGGGACGATGTTCCCATACTGAAACAACATCTTGATCTTCTTCACATGTGCAATCTGTCGGTAACAGATACCTCTATAAAAATAAAGATTCCCGAAAGAGATATGATTTTTGCAAGAGATTTCCTGGGGAATAATCATTATCCAACAATTTCTATCCATCCGTCCGCTTGGTGGAATGCTGATTATAAGATGTGGTCATTAGACCGCTATATTGAACTCATAAGAAGGCTACAAAGCATCTTTAACGCCAGAATAATAATAATTGGAGGCAAAGGCGATATCAGAACAGGAAAAGAGATAATGAATGAAATAGAAGGCGATGTTATCGATGCCGTTGGAGATACTACCATCCCTCAAATGGCAGCTATTATTAAATTATCGGATCTTTTTATTGGCAATGACTCCGGTCCACTACATATTGCGTCAACCGTGGGAACACCTTTTATTGGTATCTTTGGGCCTACTTCCCCGGCACAGGTTTTGATGGATATAACAAATGGTATTGTTGTTTCCAAAAAACTCCCTGATAGCCCTTGTTATCTTCACCAACCATCCTTTTCACCGTCCTGCGGCAAGCCCAATAATCCACCGTGCCTGGAAATGATTTCTGTGGATGATGTCGTAGAAGCCGTGAAGAAAATACTAACGTCGAGGTAGGGTTTTATGCGAATCGGAATTGATGCCCGCTTTAATCGCTCCCCCGGGGTTGAACGATATTATACCGAACTTATTAAAAATCTTTTGTTGATGGACAAAAGAAATGAATATGTAGTATACTACCCGTCCCATGAATATTTAGTGCGTAACAGGATTGAACAGGAAAATTTTAATCCCGTTGTGTTATCTGCTCAGGTATACAGCCTTCGGGAGCAATTCTTGCTTGCGTATAGAATCAGAAAGGACCGAATTGATGTCTTCCATGCTACCAACAGTTGGGTAACACCCATATTTTGTCCTTGTCCTTTGGTTGTTACCATCCATGATATGTGTCCCAAAACCCATCCGGAACTCATTAAACGAAAGGCAAGGGTTTACTCGAGATTCATGCTTCCATATGCTGTTTGGGCTGCAAACAAAATCCTGACTGTTTCTGAGTATAGCAAGAAAGAAATTGTGAGATTTTATCCTTATGCTGAGCACAAAATCTGTGTGACTTACAACGGTGTAAATCCCATATTCAGACAGGGCAAAAATCACGAGGAGATTGAAAGGGCAAAAAAATCCTATGGGATCGAGGGAGATTACATACTCTGCACTGGTGCTATAATGAAGCACAAAAACATTTTACGCCTCATCAGGGCTTATAAACTCCTTCCTCCTTTACTGAAACAAACGTATAAACTGCTCATTATTGGCAGGAAAATACCGGATCATGATGAAATTTTTAGAGAGGTGCTGGCAGCTATTGAAGGCGAACCAATTCAACTAATCCAGTTTGCCAGGGAAAGCGATCTCCCTTATCTGTATTCCGGGGCTACGGCATTCGTTTTTCCTTCAAAGCAGGAAGGTTTTGGTATTCCCCTGGCGGAAGCAATGGCCAGCGGACTTCCGGTAATTTCGTCTGACTGCACGGTAATGCCCGAAATCTGTGGTGACGCAGCGTTATACTTTGATCCTGAATCTACAGACAACTTAAAGAGTACAATCGAACGTGTCTTGATAGACAACGATTTAAGGAAAAGACTATCAAACATGGGTCTTAAAAGATCGAAGGATTTCTCCTGGAATACCACAGCAAGAAGAACACTGGAGATATATGAAGAGGTTTGCAAACAATAAGCTCCGGGTCTTACATGTAGCGGCCACGTCTACCGGTGGTATCGGATTCAATCTCTTGATGCTGGCAAAGCATATAAACAGAAAGGATTTTGAATTGTCTTTTGCCATCCCCTCCGATAGTCCTTTTTACGACAAAATCGCCAAAGAGGGTGTGAATGTCTATTCCTTAAAGATTTCCAGAAGACCTTTTAAACTTAAGAATCTTAAGGGGCTTTACGACCTGTGGAAAATAATAAAGAGCGGAAGATATGATATTGTCCACACTCATACATCTGTGGGCGGCTTTATCGGCCGACTCATTGCATGGATCAATAATGTTCCCTCAATCCTGTGGACCATCCATGGCTGGTCATTCGACTATCCTTTTGGAACCCCACTCAGAAGGTGTCTTTTCTGGGCAATAGAAAAGTTTCTCGACCGATTTACAGACCACTATGTGGCCATTTCGAAAAACATGAAAGAAGTGGGGATAAAGGCGGGAATTAGTGATCGGGAAAAGGTTACCCTTATTTATCATGGTATTGAGATAGGAGGACCTATCGATAGAGGTAATCAATCCGGGTCGGAGACAAAAAACGGCAATCCTGTAGTTGGAACTGCGGGCAGACTTGAACCACAAAAGGCAATGGATGATTTCCTTAAGGCCGCGAGGATCGTTAAGGAGCATATTCCACAGGTAAGCTTTGTTATTGTTGGTGACGGGCCTCTTAAAAAGGACCTGGAAAGGCTTTCGATTACTTTGGGCATCAAGGACAATGTCGTATTTACCGGCTGGCAGGAAAATGTTGCCAAGTATATTGCAGGTATGGATATTTTTTGTCTAACATCTCGATGGGAAGGGTTCGGCATAATCCTTTTAGAGGCCATGTCAATGAAGATGCCCATCGTTGCCACACGAGTAGGAGGGGTGCCGGAGATTGTCGAAGAGGGGAAGGGTGGGATATTAGTACCCCCTGGAAAGCCTGAAGAATTGGCCAACGGCCTTTGTTTCCTTTTATCTGACGCTAAAATGAGGAAACACATGGGATATTATAATGCAGAAAAGGTCAAAACGATCTTTAACGTAAAAGACATGATACAGAAATATGAGGAGATGTATAAGGGATTTTTCAAATAGTTCGCCAATTAACATAAACTTGTTTTTGAATACCTAACCCGAACGAGTCGGAAAAGTTTTGTGTTTTAGGAACTTGCAAACGTAGTATACAATAATAAGCGAATAGTCA
>JBKBTA010000140.1:0-7899 GCA_046291035.1 Candidatus Brocadia sp. | reverse complement strand
ACGGATTGCTCCATTGTATGTGCATAGGTACAAACTTCTCTACGTGGATTAAGCACGCAGAAATGGTATTTTCAACCACTCAGGTATTCCATACTTCAAGGCACACCTTCGTTCTACAATCACAACTTTTAAATTCATATGCATTGAATAAAACAATGTTTCACCCTTTCAGGGCTAAAAATATTGTTACATTACTAAACCCAATGCAGTCGCCCTTGGTTATCTGTCAGTCCTTCGGGCTTTACCCCGAAAAGAAAATCTCGCTCCCTTAACCCAAGGTCGAAGAAATTCAAAGTCTGAGATTCTCTGCCGTTTCACTCCTCAGCATGACCGTAATGACCGTATAGAAGCGTATCGTCATGCTGAGTGAAACGAAGCATCAAATTCAACGACATTGTCTCGCGAAGGAGGAGAAAGAAGTGTGGTCCTAAATACCAAAGATTCAATCTGTAGTGAGCGACTTAAATTAATTCCCCCTGAATCCCCCTTTGGCAAAGGGGGATTCAGGGAGATTTGTTTACTTATTATTGTCCCTGGCTATATGTGAGCAGAAAAATCCTTTTTCGTTTGTCATTGCTTAATTAAGGGCATATTTAACTGTATCCGTTAATTTTCCTTTACCAAAAAGGTAATCCAGTGCTTCTTCGCCATCGCGGGCAACGATCACTTCATTCGCAAGGTAGCTTTTTTTAAGCTCCCGCAAAGAGAGTTCCTTGTCGTCTGGATTGTCTTCCACCAGTAAGATGACTTTAGATTTCTGATTTGAGATTGAAGATTGGAAATTTATCATACCTATGCTCTTTAAGAATCTTGATTTTAGATTTCAGATCGTAAACTTCCACGCATTACTTAACAAGTTCTTCATCGCTATCCGCTATCTCCTGAGCAATTATCTTTACCAGTGCACTTAAATTGACTGTTTTGCAGCGCATCTCCCTGCGCGTTATACGGGACAGATTCAACAGGTCTTCGATAAGTTGTCCCATATACGCACTGGAGTTACTCACACGATGGAGATAGTTTTTTTCCTGTGCATCCAGCTTATCAGTGTAATCTTCCATAAGTACTTTGCAAAAACCGTTTATACTCAGTAAAGGTGCACAGAGGTCATGTGATACGAATAGCAAAATGCCTCAAAAATTGGTGCTCCATGGCACACTCCTACGATATTAATTCCTGTTTTCCTCATATTTTTAGTCATATTAGCCCTGAATCATACTCATGTTAAATGCCTTTAACACGCCCCTCGGTCCCTATGGTAGGCCAGGCGTCTTCGCATGACATCGTAATGACAAGCGGGGACGCTTGTCCTACCGATGTGAGGGGCTTAAAAGCTGCCGCCATAGGCAACCTAACTTGATTGTATGGGATGTTTCTTTTCATTCAAGCGGTTTTTAGGTATCCTATGCAACTCAAGGCTTGAGCCTTGAGAACGCTGCTCAAATCTAAA
The DNA here is from genome assembly GCA_046291035.1 of Candidatus Brocadia sp. Classification (GTDB taxonomy): domain Bacteria; phylum Planctomycetota; class Brocadiia; order Brocadiales; family Brocadiaceae; genus Brocadia. The sequence continues at coordinate 6,449 of JBKBTA010000140.1, read as the reverse complement.
GGTTTGAGTTACAACAATAACTTGACGTTAAGGAAATTCAAAGTTATACAGGTAGGAGCCAACTCCTGTTGGCGACTTGTAGCGCTTGCAATGCGTTGTGAATTGCCAATCGCCGTCAGGAGACGGCTCCTACTTATGTGACCTGAAAAAGTTGCCGAAGGCCTCATTTAACGTCAAGGGAATTTCAAAGTTTGCCCCGCTTGTCCCCAAACTCTTCCCCATCTTCATGAGGACATGGTTTGGGAATACCAGGTTGCTATGAAACTCTGTTTCATGGATTAACCTCTAAAGCTTTTCATGGTGATGAAAAAGGGGGGTTCGCAATATTCACCTCTGTTATCTTTTCACAAAGGATCGAAGTCTGGCCTGAAATTAAGGTAAAGACTTGATTTACACTAGTTATTGTGGTTGCCAGTTATATATCCAGGATTACCTGAGTTTCCCACCCATAGTTGGTCTTTTCAAGTCGAAAACGATGGAGGGTGACGGCTTTGACATCTACCCGGGGATGGTGCCGGCCTGGATCTAGTTTTTCACCCATGAGGATTGCCTCCAGAACATAATCGTGGTCTCCCCCTCTGATTTGAATTTGACTGACCCGAAGCATCAACTGTTCGGAATCTTTGTAATAGATAAATTCTTGCAGGAAATTGAAAAGGAGTATATCCAGTTCGCTGTTTTCGAGTTTGATTTCACGCTTCTCACGAGGTCGAATCGAGTCGAGTTCCTCGACCATCACGTTCAGAGTGGCGTCCGCAGCTGCCGTAAACGCCTCCTCCAAATCCTTACCCCAGGCTTTAAAGGCAATATCAGCAATGGCGATATCTTCTAAGAATTTGTATGGCATAAGTCACCATTGTATGAGCCGTAATAAAAAAGAAAGTGTGTACGGGTGCGAGTTACAAGTTGCGTGTTGCGGGTTGTGCATGGTAATTATCGCTCACGAAGTAAATACTACTTCCATTCTGTCTCAACATACTGAATGAATTTATTTATCTTGCTGCCCAATTTATTGTACGAATCAAGAAAGAATTGCATTTCTTTTTGCGTTTACTATAGTTATATTTCACACTTTTTGAGCTCATTGATAACCTTTGATTCCTGCGATTTAAGGTCTTTTCCGATAAAAACCAGTACGGTCTTTTCTGCCTGAAAAGGCTCCAATTCCCAACGTCCGGCAACGAAGTTAAAAAGATACGTCCCTTGAGAAAAACGCACAAAACCCTTGGAGCGATAGACATATTCATGTAAATGTTCAGCAAATTGCTCAAAACAGCTTTGATCTAAGGTTGCGCTGGTTTGATAACTGAATGACTCAAATTCGGGCTGGTGGATATGTTTGGGCTGTAATATTTCCCGCTCCCGCGCAATCCCAAAGAGTAAGTCCGGGTCGACCTGAGTGCGCTGGGTATGTATGATAGGTGCTGTGTCATTAAGCTGCATCAGCTTTTCTTTTATCTTGCCCAAATCATCACATGAGACAAGATCGATCTTATTAAGGAGGATGGTATCAGCCTCTTTGATCTGTATTCGGGTTGTATAACCGAGTTGGGGGTATTTCATCATGGCATCTGCGTCAGCCACCGTTACAACTCCGTCCAATCGCACCTGTGGCAAGTTTTCATGAATATTGAAGACCAAGGCATCGGGTTCTGCCACTCCGGTGGTTTCAACTATGATGACTTCCGGGTCTACCTTGTCGATCACTTCATTTACCGCTGCCTCGAACTCTCCCTGCAGGGAACAGCAAACGCATCCGCCGCCCAGCTCGGCAATGCGGATATTTTTACCTTCAATGATCTTGCTATCAATGGCAATTTCACCAAACTCGTTCATGAGGATCGCTATCTTTTTTGACACCGTATTTAATATATGACGGAGCAGTGTGGTTTTTCCACTTCCGAGAGGACCGGTAATGAGAGTAATGGGAGTTCTGGTATTCACACCCTATCCCTTTACATTACCAATGGGAGTAAAGCGCACTACCCGCTTGCTGATTCCTGCCTGTTCAGTGGCCTCAATAACGTCATCAATGTCTTTGTAGGCACCGCCTGCCTCCTCGGCTAGTCCTGACCAAGAGGCGGTACGGACATATATCCCCCGCTTTTCCATGTCCTGCTGTAATTTTTCTCCCCACCACATCTTCCGTGCTTTGGTCCGGCTCATGGTTCGTCCGCTGCCATGCGCCGTACTGAAGAAGGTTTGATCACCTCCGGGAGTTCCCACCAGTAAATAGGAACCCGTCTCCATGCTGCCTCCAATGATGATGGGCTGACCCACTTCTTTGTACCGTTCGGGTATACCTTCCATCCGAGGCCCGAAGGCGCGGGTAGCCCCCTTGCGATGCACGAGCAGGTTTTTGACTTGTCCATCAACGGTATGCCGCTCCAATTTGGCTGTATTGTGGGCAACGTCGTATACCATGTGCATTTTTAAGTCCCGGGGTGAACGGCCAAATACATCAGAGAAGACTTCGCGTATACGGTGTAAGATGACCTGGCGGTTGGCAAATGACATATTAATCCCGCATTTCATGGCGGCAAAGTAATCCCTCCCCTCAGGAGAATTGAAAGGGGCAGAGGCCAGCTCACGATCCAGAATTTTGATTCCATACTTGCTTTGCATGACCTTCAGGAAAACCTGCAGATAGTCGGTTGCCACCTGATGTCCGAATCCCCTGCTGCCGCAGTGAAACATAACGACAACCTGGTCAGGGATGGTTATACCAAAGGTTCGGGCCAGTTCTGCATCGTGAATGTTTTCGCGCCGTACTACCTGTATTTCCAGGTAATGATTGCCTGAACCCAGGGTGCCAATCTGGTTATAGCCCCGGTCAATGGCTTTTTCACTGATTTTTGATGCATCGGCCCCATCGATACAACCAGACTCTTCGGTTAACTCCAGGTCTTCTTCCCATCCATAGCCATTCCTGACACACCATTGCGCACCCTGTTCAACCACCTGCCGGAACTCGTTTCTTGTTAACTTGAGAAAACCCGTACTTCCCACCCCTGCCGGTACCCTGTCATAAAGCTTGTCGATCAGGGTTTTAAGATGCGGCTTTACATTATCGTACGTGAGGTTAGTCGTTATCAGGCGCATGCCGCAATTGATGTCAAAGCCAATACCTCCGGGAGAAATCACCCCTTCGTCTGCATCCATGGCGGCCACTCCCCCAATTGGAAAACCGTATCCGAAATGGCCATCCGGCATGCAGAGGGCATACTTGGTGATACCCGGTAATGTAGCCACGTTGGTAACCTGCTCATAGACGGCTTCGTCCATCTCATGAATCAATTTTTCAGTCCCGTAAATTCTGGCCGGAACACGCATACCCTCCTTATAAGAAACCGGCAACTCCCAGATTGTACTGGATATTCGTTTCATGAGCGCTGGGACAGGCATCGCATCATTACTCCTTTCTTCAACATTTGGTCCTGTTAAAATAAACCTGCCTTATTATTAAATTACTCCACCGTCGATTTTTTTCATGACACTAAGGTAGGAGCCGTTTCCCGACGGCGACTGGTGGAGCACGACAGCGTGCATGCTCCCGTTCGCCAACAGGAGTTGGCTCCTACCAAAAACTTTGAAATTCCTTACATTTAGATGAGGCCTTCGGCGACTCATCTTTGTTGCAAAAGATTTCACAGAAAAACATTTATTTATAATATACTACGATTCTGTCCTATAACAACTCTTTTTCCTATTTTACTTTGGTTCTTAAAATGAGTACTATATTTAAAAACAGAGAATCTGTTACTACCTTAAATATCTCCAGTCACTGACAAAATGAAGATGCAAATAAGTCCTGATATATATTAAGCGCTGACCCTGTTGCAATACGTCCTTACCTTAAAGACGCTTCTAATCTTACCGGTGGCTATGCAAGTGAGGTGGTTTTTCCTGAAGATGAAAAAGAGGTTATTCAGATACTGGATGAGTCATGCCGCACCAGTACGCCGGTAACAGTCTCAGGAAATGGCACAGGTCTTGAAAGGTGACGATACCGTTCGGAGGAATCGTACTATCAACTGAGAGGCTCGGTGTTGAGGAAAATTTATCAGGACAGTAAAGGTTCCAGTTATGCAAAGGTCATCGATCGCTGTTTGATCAGAGTTGGGTTGGCAAAAGTCCGAAGGAACATACTGAATTTCGGGCATTTCGTCATGCTATTCCGGTTCTTGTCAATAGAATCCTGTGTCAGCACCGTCAAATGAAGATTGGCACAGTTTTACTGTTCCCAACGAACCCCTTTTGATCTACTTACATTGTATCGCCAGAGTTTGAGTGATTCGTGTCTCCGGTATTGTATCTTTGGCCATATTGCGGATAATCATATCCACTATAACCTCCTCCCGCGGAACGACCGGGAAGCTGGCAGGGGAGTAGCATCTTTATTATAAAATCGCCAGGCAAATCATTGAATGGAGATGGACCGTTTCCGCTGAGCATGACGTAGGCAAAATAAAACGTAAATATCTTCTGGACATGTTTGGCCAATGGGAACTACGGGAGATGGCCTTAATCAAAAGGATCTCGATCCCCGTGTAATTTTGGGCAGGGGGAATATTATTCCAGAAGAGTTTTTACTCCGTTGAGGAGTTTATCTCGTCTGTCCGCAGCATATCTCGGAATAGGGGGCAAATATGGTAAAAATCCGCAAATACTTTACTTTTTCTCAATCAGTGTCGATTGCTTTATTGTTATTCACGGCTAGCTGTGCGCCGGTTATATCAAAACAAGTAAGGGATCAAGTGAGACCGGACATCACTTTTACTGAGGTGCGCAAGGACCCCGAACGGTATAAAGGCCAGATGATTCTCCTGAGCGGGATCATTGTTGAGGCCAAAAATACCAGGGAAGGTACCTTACTAATGGTACTACAGCGCCCCGCGGGTTTTCATGGAAAACCCAAGGATGTGGATGAAACCGAAGGAAGGTTTCTGGCGCTTGTCAGCCATTACCTGGATGTAGCCGTATTTACGAAGGGACGAGCCGTTACGATCGCGGGAGAGGTTCAGGGCAAGAGAATTTTGCCTCTGGACAAAACAGAGTACACCTATCCACTGATCCATGTGAAAGAAATATACCTCTGGCCAGTTGAAAAAAGCTATTATTCCCCTTATCCCTCGTGGCATATCGGCCTTGGCTTTGGGTATTTTCGCTGACAATCTTGTTGATGAAAGTATTGCAAACCGTTAATATAAAGACATTAACACTATAATTCGATTGTATAGAAATTTTCATTTCGTTTAAGCGGATTATTGATATGTGGTAGCCGATTATGTATTTGCTTAAGTAATCGGAGGAAGACCTCCCCTCCATCCCCTCCTTGCGAAGTCGGGGAAAAAGGGGAGATTATAACATGAAGGTGCAAAATATCTCTGAATGGAGGGTGATACCTATGACAAAAAGAGGCGGATGCTTCGGTTTTTCTCATTCCTTGCTGATTATCTTCTTGTTATCGATGGCTAGCTGCACGCCGGTTATATCAAAGCAAGTCAGGGAGCAAGTCAGACCGGATATCTCTTTTGGAGAGGTACTCAGTAATCCTGAACGCTACAAAGGTCAGATGATTATCTTAAGCGGGATCATCATCGAGACTGAAAATACCAAAGAGGGGACATTACTAAAAGTATTACAGTGCCCTGCAGGATTCCGCGGGAAGCCCAAGATCGTGGACAAAACCGGCGGAAGGTTTCTGGCACTCGACAGCCGTTACCTCGACGTAGATGTGTTTACGAAAGGGCGATCTGTTACGATTGCAGGAGAAATTCAGGGGAAGAGGGTCCTCCCCCTGGGAGAAATCGAATATACCTATCCACTGATTTCTGTGAAAGAAATATACCTTTGGCCGGTTGAAAAGAGGTATCCTGATCGCTACTATTACTACGACTATTGGTGGTGGCGAAACCGATACCCGTATTACTAAAAGCTTAGGATACATATGATGATAAGCTGTTCATCCATGTGAAAGAGATATACCTTTGGCCAGTAATTGAAAAAAGATACTACGCTCCTTATCCCTACTATTACTATGATGACTACTGGTGGCGGAGAACCCATTTTTTGCTCAGAAGGAAGCAGGATCGATCCCGGAAATGTCGAAAACAATCTAACCAGATGTTAAGGCAAACGGACAACCCTTCTGAATTTCCTTTCAGGGGGATTAATAGAGACGACCCGCCGGGGGCGCCTCTACTGTTGGCCGACCGGGCGCATGCAAGCCGTTGTAAATTGCCGGTCGCCGTCAGGAGACGGCTCCTACCTTACTGTTCCGAAAAAGTCGCCGAAGGCCTGAATTATATCTTTCACGATAGTCCCCCGCGTATCTATGATCTCTTCGCTGGTTCAATCGTCCCCCATTGAACCCAGGGCTACGTCAAGCATAAATGCAAATAGTATCAGGTAAAAAAGAAAGAAAATAAACTGGCTTTTTCAGAACC
>JBKBTA010000139.1:0-7922 GCA_046291035.1 Candidatus Brocadia sp. | reverse complement strand
TGTTTTGGGTGGTTTAATCAAGATTCCTGAGTTGCTCTAACCCTTAAAAAAATCTCATCAAATCCCATTGATATTGACAGTGCAACAAAATTTCTTACGGACATCTTCAAAATCTTTGATATTGAATGTGAGAGAAAGATCGATTTTCAATTTTACGCCAACAGGCATGTTTCTGATGTGAGCGCAAAGCGTTAAGCAGTATTACAAAACACAAACAAGCATAGCTTGTCCGTGCCACCTCGTGAGATTATGGTGACTATGTATCAAGTTTATTAATCATAAATTGTGAGCCTCTTGAGTATAGTTGGTTTGATGTGATATTAAAATACTGAAGCAGTAATTCTTTGCTTTACGATGGTAACTATCCGGTTCATCATAAAGGGCAATCAAGAATCTGGAATCGACGCAAACGGCTTCCATAGCTCTTCCTCATCCTCCTCGATAAGACACCACCATAACCAACCCATGGTGCTCGTTTCCTTTTTTCAGCAAGAATTTGCCGCATTTCCATTACAAACTGCCAACTACCTAATCCAAATGAATTGGAAAAGTCGTAGTAGCAAGGCGCGCCTTACCACTACAAAAATATTTTTGCTGAAAATGTCAAAATATTTTTTGCAAGGTACGACCGCCTACTTAAGCAGACAAATGGGCTAATTATTAAAAAAGAAGTTTTTACAGAGTAAACCCTCATGAGCCGATGGCTCACAAAAGGTGATAAATATAATGTGTCGGTAGGAGCCGTATCCTGACGGCGACCGGATTTAATATCGGAGGAATTGGGTATCTCCTTGACTCCGGTATATATTTGTATAAGCCTTACTTAAGTGGTTCGATGACCTCGACCCCCCTCGGTACATCGAATATAAACAGCTTGTCCGACATACTTTTGTTAAGCTTAATGTTTTTGAGTTCGATTACATTAACTACCTCACCATCGCTTTCATAAAGTTCTATCCTGCTTGGCAGCCAGAATCCCTCCTCTATCCACAAGCGGATATCGGAATATTGTGACTTTGGGTCTTTCGGTCGTAAATCCAGTATATAAAACCTTTTTTTCCCGTCTTCCTTCGTTTCCAGGAGGGTGATTTTATAATCTTTTTTTGCCGATTCCACGGATTCCCCGTAACCAAATTCAAAAAAACTCAAACTTTGTGAAGACTGTTTGCTTTTATCCATTTCATATTTTTCTACCTGCTTCTCTGACGGGTGATATACCCATACATATTTCCCGTCCACAATATTTATCTCATTGCGGGGCGGATAAAATTTCAGGTACAGCTTCTTGGGTTTTTTATAACTCATCTCCCCCTGTGAGGTCTCTGTAGATTCAAGCAGGGTGATCGTGCGGGTAAACGTTACATCTGCCTTCAGGGTCTTGAATGCAGTATTGGCCTTATCTATCTCTGCAAGCACCTCATCCAGATTTTTTGACGCCGAAACCTCTCTGGAAAGGGTTAACCGGTCAGAAAAGAAGATACTTGTTATGAAAAGGGTAAACAAAACGAATTTATTTCTCTTCAATGTGCCCTCCTTTTAGACCAGCGCTCATTTTTTCAAAATGCTCGATTATGTGGATGACCTCCCGGATACTCTGTATTTCGAAGTCAGGGACCACCTCTGTTTCCACGTACCCTGCATAGCGCAGCAGGGCTGTCTTAGTTCCCGCTGCCTTGCCGCACATGATATCATACTTGTAATCACCCACCATCAACAAATGGTCGGTATGGATATTCATCCTTTTACTGAGCAGGAAAATAGGATCGGGTGCAGGTTTGGGTTTGGTATCTTCACGGCTTACAATAAACTCAAAATGCATATGCAGATTATGTTTACGGAGCACGGTATCCACAGATTTGCGGGAGTTTCGGGTCAAAAGGGCCTTTTTTAATCTTTTTTTAGAGACAAATTCCAGCATTTCCAACACCCCTTCATTGAGTTCGGACTCCATGGCAGCCTTTGCCTCATAACGTTCGAGGATTTCTAATGCCCTTTTACGCTCCTCAGGGCTTGATTTTTCCGCATAATCGATAATGAACCCCACCTTTGCGCCGATTTCCCGCTCAAGGGCGGCAAAATCTACATTGGGTTTGGTAAGTGTGCCGTCCATATCAAAGATAATTCCACGTAACATAGTAGCCTCTCTTGTTCCTTTTTATGCTTTTAATGCCTTCTTATTTGTCTGATTTTATCAGTATGTTCAATGGTTTCAAGCAAATTCAATTCTTTCCGTTTACATCGACAATAAATTGTCGATGTATAGGCGCTAAGCGCCTAGCCCGAACGAGTCGGAAGAGATGGTAGCGCAGGCTTCCAGCCTGCATTAAGCTTGTCAGCTATCAGCTATTAATTTAAAAGCAGGCGGGATGCCTGCGCTACAAAATCTTTTTGCTAAATGTGTCAAAATTATTTTTGAAAGATACTATAAAGCAAATACAAACGCATGACTCTAAAATTTAATGATCATCTACTCCCTACACTTCCCATCATGGAAGACCTCCCGTTGGATAGGATTGTTGGGATTACATCGACCATTCCCATTGAGATCATCTTTGCCGCAGGGTATATGCCCATAGACCTGAATAATATTTTTATCTGTGACAAACATGCTTACAAAATGGTCGAAGACGCCGAGTCGGCTGGCCTCCCAAGAAATACCTGTGCCTGGATCAAGGGTATCTTTTCGGCTGTCAGAACATACCACATAAAAAAAGTCGTTAGTGTAATCCAGGGAGATTGCAGTAATAACCAGGCACTCATGGAGATCTTCCAGTCAGAAGGTATTGAAACTATCCCTTTTGCTTATCCACACGCCAGGACAGATAAGAGATTTTTGCATGAACAATTGGTGAGACTCGCTAATAATCTGGGAATAGCGTATTCAAAGGCTGAAGATATGAAGAAACGTCTTGACACAATCCGGGCAAAGGTACATGAAATTGACAGACTCACCTGGGTAGAAAATACGGTAACAGGCGAGGAAAACCACATCTGGACAGTATCCACCAGTGATCTAATGGGGGATTATGACGTCTTTGAGGAACGCGCCATAAGATTTTTAAAATTAGTGCAAGGGCGTGAATCCGTTCAACATGACCTTCGGATCGGTGTTATTGGTATACCACCCATCTGTGAAGACCTCTATCCATTCCTTTCCTCCATCGGTGCACACGTCGTATTCAACGAGATTCAAAGACAGTTCAGTATGCCATATCCTACAGAAACACTGATTGAACAGTACAGTCAATATACCTACCCCTATGATATCTTTTCACGCCTGGAAGACATTCAGGAAGCAATAAAACAACGGAACATCAAAGGACTTATTCATTACGTCCAGAGCTTCTGTCATCGGCATATCCATGACAGCATTATTAGAAAACACGTCCAATTGCCGATCCTCACCCTCGACTGTGACCGCCCTGGACCGTTAGATGGGGCCATGAAGACCCGCATCGAGGCATTTGTTGAGATGCTAAAATACCATGAATCGGAAACACTCGTTGAATGAGGAAGAGTTGAAAATGCCCAGACAATTATCCTCAGCAAAAAATCATCCGACGGTAAACTACCCCTGAGCGAGCATCGATACAATGGCCTTTTTGCAATCCATAAGGTTGGAGAGGGTCAGACCGAAGACGCGTTGTCCAAAGTTCGGAACCCATGCCCTCAGGGATAGCCGGCAACGTCGTTTTCCACCTTCTGGTGTATGTGAGGGATAAATTGCCACATCGTATCCCGAGGCCTCCCGACAGATATCTTCGTGTTCTCGTTGCCAGACTTGTTCATCAATCTCCAAATCCAGTCCAAACCTGATGAAGTGCTCACCCAGCGGTGCCTCACAATATAATTTATCCTCCTCCGGATTATCCTTGAATTTTATGAGAAACACCCCGTTCCAATTTCCATCAAAGGGAAAATCCTCTGATTCCAGCTTGAAATCATGCTTGGTACAGGCAAAATCCAATATCTGATTTCTGATGACTTCTAAATCCGATCTATCTGGTTTTCTTTTTTCTTTCACAAAGTTTCCCTCTCTTTTATACTAAATATTGTCAAAATTTAACCGCAGTCAAATAAATAACCGTTTGTTAAATCGTTCAATTGACACATATCGTTATTTCTACAAAAAGTATATGTTTTTGTACACAAGGTAATTATAATATTTCAATAACAAGAATTCAAAGGCGCGGTTGTAGGGCAAAGAGGCTCTACGCTCTACATGGAAAAGCAGCCAAAGGCCTAATTAAAGCTTTTCATAAGAGACGAATCGTTACGCAAAGGGTAAATAGCCAGGAGGAGCGTATGAAGATTACAGTTGTGGGTGCTGCCAGGACTGTTACCGGGTCCTGCTATCATATCCAAACGAAAGATGTCAATATCCTTGTGGACTGCGGCGCCTTCCAGGGTACTAGGGACAACGAAAAGAGAAATGTTTCACCCTTTCCATTTAAAGCGTCAGAGATTCAATATCTCTTGTTAACCCATGCCCATTTGGACCACTCGGGCCTTATTCCAAAAGGAAAATTAAACTCACTCAGGATCTTCGTAGATAGTCCTTTGGCACTGCAGGCCACACGTATTACCGTAAAACATCCCGAGTGCCTTGATAAAGAGACCTTAGCGCTTATAAAAGAGGAAAATTTTTTCAAAAATACCCCTATTGTGAAGTTTACGGAGTCAGTGGAAGATTCTATAGAAATCAATAAGATTAAGAGTGGGGCTATTATTATATCTTCAAGTGGGATGTGCGAGGCAGGTCGCATACGCCATCATCTAAAGCATAATTTATGGCGTTCAGAATGCAGTGTTATCTTTGTTGGATTCCAAGCGCAGGGCACTTTGGGTCGCAAAATCGTAGAAGGGGACAAAAAAGTAAGGATCTTTGGAGAAGAGATTGCCGTGAAGGCCAGGGTTTACACCATAGGCGGTCTTTCGGCTCATGCCGATCGGGATGAACTTTTGGATTGGCTCAGTAAATTCAAAAAGAAGCCGCAGCGTGTCTTTATAATCCACGGCGAAGAGAATACCGCCCTTGGCTTTGCCGAAACCGTTCAAAACCAATTAAACCTTGATGCATATGTGCCCAGCGCTTTGGAAGAGATACAGATACTATAATAAATGCAAAGATAAAAAATCAAAATGTGTTTGATGATTGCCCGCCAAGTTGGTGTAGGGTGCGTCTTACGCACCAAATCAATCTTTACCGGATTCCAATGGATGCAGTCTACATGCCGCCTTTTGTTTTGCTCTGTGATATTCTGGTTCCTTATGGAAGGTGCATGGGACGCACCTTACTCTTGTTTGTGCATTACAGTCTCTACTTCATGGATCAGGTCCCGGCTCATTTCTCTTATTTCATCGGGGCCAGAGTGAATTGTGTTCGTTTCGAAATGGGAAAGGGTCTTGTCGAAAAGGGTGATCAATGTATTGTTTAATCTATCTAATGAAGCTGATTTAATATTCGCATTAAAGGTATCGATTGCACAGTCAGAGGTATTTGAAAGTTGGGATAAGGTAGTTCTGCAAACATTGGCAATAATTTCAGATAATGCCTCAACTTTTGGGTCTTTTATTTTATAAAATGCCTCATAATTTGTGAATGTGGAGTCAGTACCGGTTGCCTCGCTTATCATCGATTGATAGTCTGGCGTTCCTTCGAAGAGGGTTTGCCGGTGATGTAACAGGTGTGCGGTTACTGTGGGGGTGGTCATGATATCCATTTCCTTAAGGAATTCAAAATTGTTTCGGACGCTTTCCATCGTGGAATTGGGTTCAAACATAATAAAACCGAAGGTGGGTTCAATTCCATACTCCCGCAACAATCGAATAGCATTTTTGTTTTCATCCACAGTAGTATGTTTTTTGAATCGTTTCAATGATGCAGGATCCCCACTCTCTAGACCCAAAAAGACGTTGGTAAGACCAGCCATAACGAGTCTCGAAAGGGAGTATTCCTCGATGTCGTTTGCACGGCACTCAAAACCAAAGTTAATGTCCAGATTGTTGGCAAGGATGAGTTCTGCAAGGGTAACGGCTCTTTCCTTTCCGAGTTTTCCTGGGCCAAAAAAATTGGCATCAGAAAAGTAAAAATTCGTTATGGAGTGTCCTGTGTATAATTTGAAGATCTCGTCAAAGATATTCTTTGCGCTCCTGCCGCGCCACTGGTTTGTCTGCCCATAAAAGGGATTTAAATAACAAAAGGTGCAATGTCCATAACACCCGCGACTTCCCTGTATGTACGTGACAATACCCTTTTTCTGATACAGAGCAATATCGTGTCTATCAGGAAATGGGAGTTTGTCTAAGTCTAGAATAGGTAGTCGAGGATTAAAAATAACCTTTCCGCCTTTATCCCTGAAGGCCAGTCCCGGGATACTCACTTCATCTGAAATATCCTTTTTAGATAAGATATGCCTCGCAAGATTAAGGATAGTAAATTCAGGTTCGCCAACAGTTACCGAGTTAATGAATGAAAAATCCCCAAGGATTTTTTTATAGGCAAAGGTAGGATAATACCCGTAGAGGTTGATGTGCGCTGTTAAACCCTTTGATTTCAGGATAGAAAGCATGTCAAAAATATCCTGTGTCTCTTCCCATAGGTATACCGTATGAACACACAAAAGCGAGGGGCTCTTTTTTGAAAGGTATGCGATAGTCTGTTCTATTGACCAATCGCAGAGATGGGCATTAATAATCTCCACTGCTATTTTTTGCCCTTGCAATACCGAGGCAATATACCCTGTGAATAGGCAGGCAGAAAGGGGGGCATTGACTACATCTTCAAACCGTTTTGGGTTTTTGTGACGTGGAGGTTCAAGTAATACAATCGACAAGGCAACAAATCCTTTCAAAATTTACAATAATTGCTGCAACTTTTTCTTTGTGGTGTCAGGCGAGGGCGCCTGACCTACCATAAGGGCTGGGGGTTTGTTATGGCAGATTTACACATCCATTAATCCCATCTTTCTGGCGGAAGATCACCGGTTTGTAACTTCTGAACTTAAATTTATCGTATAGGATTTTATTTATGCGGTTTGTAGAGCGAAGAGGCTCTTCGCTCTACATGGAAAAGCCGTCGAAGGCCTAATTAAAATAAATACTAATTTACTATAATTCAACGGGCTGTTTTAAAGAAAAATATTATATCGTAGAATTCATTATCATGGCTTTTGCCAGAAAAGCAGCATGAGAAATGCCTTGATAAGGTGAAATAATGAAAGTAGAGCTTTCCCATGACAATCACCTGAGATGGGAAAAACTGGATATCGATCTTGAAATAGAATCATTGGCAGAACCTGATAAATATCCCCTCGTATATCAAAACTAACAATTCAAAAAATCTGCTATTTCATTTAAAATCCTACTGGAGTAGCGCTTTTTTTGCGACTTTTCTTGAGGTCTTGCTCGTAGTATTTCATCACACCCTTAAGTGAACACAGGCTGCCGCACATGGTACAGGTATCTTCGTCCATGGGGGGACGGCTATTACGGATCTCTTGTGCGCGTTCCTTGGTAATGGCTGTTTCGTACTGGGTCTTCCAGTCCAAATCCCTGCGGGCAATACCCATCTTCAGGTCTAAATTCTTTGCCTTATCTTTTAATTTTACCATGTCACCTACATGAGCAGCGATACGGGCTGCCATAACTCCTTCGCGGACGTCGTCCGGTCCGGGGAGGGCCAGGTGCTCTGGCGGTGTGACATAGCAAATGAAATCGGCTCCGTAACACGATGATAAGGCCGCACCGATGGCCGAAGAAATGTGATCATATCCTGGGGCCACATCGGTGGTAATTGGTCCGAGCATATAAAATGGGGCATTGTTGCTGAGGCGTTTTTGTATTAGCACGTTTGCTTCAATCTCATCAAAGGGTATGTGCCCTGGTCCCGCTACAATGATATGTACACCCTTGCTTTGGGC
>JBKBTA010000138.1:0-7933 GCA_046291035.1 Candidatus Brocadia sp. | reverse complement strand
GCATGGCAGCGGTGGAGATATATTTGGGCTCTCGATTTGCTTGTTTTAGGGTCGGAAGCTTCATCTCTTTCCGTTTTTCTTCGATAATAGTATGGCATATCCGATCGAAGGCCACAGGGTCTCTGCCTACGATAATTCCCTGGTAATCCCATGTCCACTGCGGTTTGTAACCAGGTCCTCCATGGTACTGCGCAAGAATTGCATCACACACGATCAGCCTTACTTTGTCTGCAATATAGGGGTGGGTATTTAACTCGGCAATAAAGGGATTGCAGTTATTTCCATGATATTTATTGGGATTATGAATAACACCAAAAAAATTCTTCATGGCCACACTTATTCCGGCTAGGTCATGGTCTTTTAAGACAGGAACATTAATAATAGCTGTGCATAAGCGAGAGACTATCTTGCTAAAACACGTTCCCACGCTACCTGCTACTTGTGGCTCGGCCTCATAGCCACCGCCAGGGAGTTCATCTGTACCGAAACACTGGATTCCTTCGGTCATGCGGCGAACACGGAATCCAGCGGCTTCAAGCTCCCGACTGAAACGTTCGAAGACTATTATGTTTTTATCTTTAATGCCCGCAAATTTTAAACCCTGTATAATAGATTCCACAACCGCAACGTGAGGAGACATTGTCTTGCCGGATAAGCAGTTTAATTTTATACCGACAATATCATGAGGTTTAAAAAGGGTCTGCCATGCCTTTTCTTGCGATAGGGCGTTGGTCAGTTGCATTACCGCTTTATGTATTAAACCCGAAACCAAAGTTTCTTTTAATTTCCCGGTTTCTGTGAGCAAGTTGTCATCACGTGCAATTATTACCGTAGCGGGCTTCACCGCGGATATGTCTTTTCCCCATGTAAGAAAGGAGGTATTATTCATGTATTTCCCGAGAATTGAAGAAGCACAAATACCCCTTCCCACCTGTAAGGCCCTTTTAAGAAATAATCTTCTTTCCCTGTTTATTTTCATCGATTTTGTGGTAAAAATATAAAATTGTTTACCGTAGTGCGAGGGGTTTAGTATAAAACTACATGATATATTTATGCAATTTATAATAGAAATAAACTCATAAAATGTCAATGAACTTGTCAGTAAAAACACAATGTAATTTATCGATGAAAACCCAGGCAATTTTAAATACTTACTTGCAATACCCTCTATATTTTGTTTTAATAAAAAAATGCGATTAAACGTCTTCCCGGAAATTACACGTCTATAACGGTATGCCTTGTCAGAAAGGTTCTATCGATCCACGCATACTACCTTTAATCAAAAGATCATGAGTTATATGAAAACATTTTTCTGTATTTCACTGTGTCTCCTGGTATTGGTGTTCAGTGGTTGTACAACGGTAAAATATTATCCCGGCAATTTTGTAGAGTCCCTCCAGCACCCCACCAAATTTCCCGTGGTCTTTTCCCCCGATGTCCAAAACATCGAAGAGATTGCAGGAAAAAATCCACTTGGTGAAAACGAAGATGTGAAGATTACCGATGTGGGTGAGAATAAAAATTCAAGTGTGCATCTGGTTCAGGTTCGTGAGAATGGAGAACTGCGTCCTCATTACCACAAACGGCATGACGAAGTTATCTATGTTAAAAAGGGGAGTGGTATTGCCACCCTCGATGGTACACGATATCTGATAAAACCGGGTTCTATCTTACAAATTCCCAGTAAAACGGTGCATAAATTCCTTAATACCGGCGGTGAGCAATTTATGGCTGTTTCTATTTTCTCTCCGCCATTTGACGGAAGAGATGAAAAGACAATCAAGGAAAAGAAGAAGGCTGGCAGGAATGTAAAAGAAGAAAAAAGGCTTGCCACGAAAAAACCTGAAAAGGTTAACGAAAAAAGAGAAATTTCAACGACAAAAGAACACGTGGAAGAGGCCGAGACACCTATAGTTAAATCAGAGAGGGTTGCAGTAAAGAAGTTGAACAGTCCTGTCCATGAAGAATGGAATTATGATGCCGAAAAGTCATCTCTTTCCACAAAAAAAGTATCGCCACCAGAAGGCAAAAAGAAACAAAAAGATATTGCAGATGCTAAAGAACCGGCACTAAATATTGAAGATGTGCATGAAAAACTTACGAAATTACTGGAACTTAAAGAAGAAGGGACCATCTCTGCCGAGGAATACGAGGAAAAAAAGGATGCACTTGTTGAAGGCAGGGATATCGGTGACCTTCCGGAATTAAAAGGTTACGCAAAAAACAAAATACCGGTATCAGATGAATCTGTTTTTGAAGAGCCAGAGAAACGTATTCCTGAAAACAGGGATATTTCTGATAAAGATACGATGTTGGACACTCCGGATTTATCAGATGAAAGCGAGTCGGTAGGACATGAAATGACATCAGAAGAAAAAGAACCCCTGGATGATAAACTCAGGATTCTGGAAGAAATGAGGCAGGAAGGTTTAATCACTGAAGAGGATTATGCAGACAAGAAAAAAGAACTCATGGGTATACCCGAAGGAGAAGAAAGGGGGCAAAAGCTGTCCGGAGGCACAAATGAGGACGAACGGATTCAGGAGCTTAAGGAGTTGTACGATCAGGAACTCATTACGGAAGAAGATTATCGATATAAGTTGAAAAAACTTATCGAGGCAAGGGGTTCGTCTCCGGAAATTTCCAGAGATGAAGGGCAAACGTTTTTTATGCCATCCAACAATACTATCGAAGACGAACGAATCAGCGAACTGAAAGCACTTTACGACGAAGGACTCATTACTGAAGATGATTATGAATATAAACTCAAGGAGCTGACTGGAGCAAAAGCACAAAATGCTACCCCAGGGATTTCGACCGGAAAAGAAATTGAAAATGAAAAGTTATCAGAACTCAATGAATTAAAAGAACAAGGTCTTATCTCCGAAGAAGACTACGAGTCTAAAAAGGCACAATTATTGGGTAATTAAACCACACTTCTCATAAACATTTCACCAGTTGCTATTCAGGATTTATCCATACCCTGTATCATTTAAGGTTACGCCAAACAGTATTTCATAAACATTGTTCTGGCACATGTTTCGCTCCTATTTTGAAAATCTTTTAGTCTAAAAAACAAATTACAGTAAATGATACTTTTCGCTTGATATTTCATGTCAAATGGAATATATATATTCCCTGAAATATCAATATGAAACAACAAATAGCGATATTTAAAGTTTTCAAAAATATATGCGAAACAATGGGTACTTGTCATGAAATTCACACCGACATTATTTCATAAGAAGTGAAAACAAGCCACTTCAGTGGCTGGTATCATGCATTTAAATTTGTTCAGGTGTTCAAGAAGATAAAAATTTTCTTAAGAATTTTTATCGTTACTATGCAAGTAATGTGTTAATTCCCACAACATTTTAGATACGAGAAAAGGAGGGCAGGTAGATGGCAATGAAAAGGTTTTTGAAGTTGTACGTTGTTATATGTATCGGTCTTTTATGCTTCCCCTTGCTAGGGGTGCCAAAAGTATCTGGCGGGGCTGAAGTGTTAACAAGTGAAGGAAAAAATCAATCGGCGAGTCATGAATTGCTCGCAATGCATGACACCCAGAACGATTGGAACGCATGGTCTTCGATAGATCATGGAT
Organism: Candidatus Brocadia sp.; assembly: GCA_046291035.1. Classification (GTDB taxonomy): domain Bacteria; phylum Planctomycetota; class Brocadiia; order Brocadiales; family Brocadiaceae; genus Brocadia. Next base: position 4,329 of record JBKBTA010000138.1, on the reverse strand, counting down.
CCAATGCGGTTTCTGAAAGCCATAAAATCCTCCTTGCCAGTAACAACGTGGAATCTCACGCACCAGCAAGAATTGAGTCAGTTCCTTCCAAGGTTGAACATCCCGGCGAGATTACAGCAGCAATGAAGGATTTTCTTGAGTTAACGAAATATGGGAAAGCCATCCACGTTATGGCAATGTTGATGGTCGGTTTCGGATTTTTAATGGTCTTTGTAAAAAGATACGGTTATGGTGCCGTTACTGCTACCTATATTGCAGTAAGCATTGTTATTCCCTATTATATGTTTCTTAAGAAAATGGATATATTTGGAGAACCGACTGAATTGACCATGGATCGGCTGATTCTTGCCGAGTTTTGCGCAGCAAGTATACTCATTGCCACAGGGGCTTTCTTAGGCAGGCTGAAGATGTCCCAGTATATTATCATGGCATTGATATTTGTTCCATCCTATATGCTGAATGAATGGATTATGTTAGAAAATGGCATGGGTCTTATCCCCAAAGGCCAGTTGATAGATACGGGCGGCTCTATCGTTATTCACCAATTTGGTGCCTATTTTGGATTAGGTGTGATTGTCAGGATGACCACGAGTGAAGATTTTCTTAAAAAGATCGAATCTGACAAGATCAGTAATCAATTCTCGATGCTGGGAAGTATGGTCTTGTGGATATTCTGGCCATCTTTCTGTTCTGCGCCAGCAGAGATTTCAAAGATGCCTCTTGCTGCGGTCAACACCGTTCTTTCGCTTTGTGGCGCAACGGTAGCTACTTACATCACGAGCACGATGATTCGGAAAAAGATCGCCATTGAAGATATGGCCAACGCAGCCCTGGCCGGCGGTGTAGCTATCGGTTCCTCCTGTGCACACACCACGCCAAAGGCCTCGCTGATATTGGGTTTCATTGCCGGTATATTAAGTGTCATTGGTTTTGCCATTATTCAACCACGCATTCAAAGAGCAATAAAAGGGATTGATACCTGTGGTGTCCACAATCTCCACGGAATGCCCGGCATATTAGGCGGTTTAGCAGCTATCTTTATAGCACAAAATGCTGTACCTGGATTGCAAATTAAGGGTGTGTTTATTACCTTCATTATTGCATGGATTACAGGACTCGCCGCGGGAACAATCGTGTCCCTGTTTGGTTATCGAAAACAGTCTTACGAGGATGCTGTGGAATTTATTGTTGAAGAGGAGCATCACTAAAGTTCCTTTCACAACCCAAAAGGGTTCTTTACAAAACCTCCTGCATTGAAGACTATGCAGGAGGTTTTTTATTTAAAATTCAGTGGTATTTTATGTTGACTCATTGGCTGTATTCTGATATACACATTTAATGGTTGACTCTCGAGAGATCCATGCAGAACAGGAGTGATAATAATTTATGAATTGGAAGATTATTGTGAGCGTATTTGTCACGATTTTTTTAGCAGAACTGGGTGATAAGACACAACTGGCATCTATTCTTATGACCAGTAAGACCAATAAACCCGCACTGGTTTTTGTTGGTACCATGCTTGCATTTGCCGTAGTTACCGTTATTGGTGTTAGCGTTGGGGCTGTCATAACGAAATTTTTGCCTATCAGTTTCATTAAGGTGTCTGCAGCAATTGCTTTTATTATCATCGGAATCCTTATTCTCATCGGTAAAATCTAAAATGGCTGAAAAACACCTGATAAATCACTCACAACGTGTTGGAAAGGCGGCAAACCTCGTAATTTTTCTGGGTATATTAGGTATTATCCTGAGCATTTTGGGATTAACCGTTAGCCAGGGACTTGCTCAACGTGGCTATGGATTTAGCTATATTACCATAGGATTATTCATGATCGGGCTTGGATACGGCATCCGCTACCGTTATAAATATTGTCTTTATGCTGCAATAGGTCTGTTTATGATTCTTTCGGGTAATTTTATTTTTAGGTTCAGTATACATCACTCCACGTATCTTACCTTGCGGCTGGCCTTATGCAGTTGGGTATCCTTTCGGCTCATCCAGTCTATTCCCTCTATGCAAGTACTTATTGCAACGAATACCTTGCCGGATAAAAGCAACCGTTTTATGGAACTTTTATTGAAACAAAAACGCTTATGACAATTTTGGACAAAATTTACCGGCATAAGTTACGTGAGGTAGCCGAAAATAAAAAGCGGGTTTCCGTTGAGGTATTGAAGAAGGACATTCAAAAAAGCCAAAACACGAAACCCTTTGGCAGGGCGTTAAAATCGGATAGAGGTATTAGCATTATCGCGGAGATCAAAAAGGCCTCCCCGTCTCTGGGTATCATCAGGAATGATTTTGATCCGATCGGAATTGCCCATTTTTACGAGGCAGGAGGCGCCTCGGCCATCTCAGTTCTTACGGATGAAAAATTTTTCTATGGCAGTTTATCGCATTTAACCAATGTTAAGAAATCCGTAAATTTGCCTGTTCTGAGAAAGGACTTCATCATTGACGCATATCAAATTCATGAGGCACGATCTGCCGGGGCTGATGCGATACTGCTCATTGCCGCACTCCTCTCCAGGGAGGAAATCCAGTGTTTTTTAGCACTGGCAAAAGAATTGGATATGGATTGCCTGGTTGAAGTACATTCAGAAACGGAACTACAAAAAGTCTTGCAGACAAACGCCACGATTATTGGAATAAACAATCGCGATCTTGCAACATTTAAGACCGACCTGGGAACGACTTTCCGGCTGAGGTCTATGATCCCTGATGGGAAAATTGTCGTAAGCGAGAGTGGAATCAAATCACGTGAGGACGTGAAGAGATTGATCGATATAGGTATCCACGCTATTTTAGTCGGTGAAACCTTGATGAAAAGTGATGATATACCAACCAAGCTACATGAACTTTTAGGGATACCGTAATTATTTTAGTTGAGCATCCAGCGCTGTCTTTAAGTCTTTCTTCGACTTCACACCTACCATTTTATTCACGACCTGTCCATTTTTAAACAGGATAAGCGTGGGTATTGCCGTAATTCCAAACTTAGCAGGGGTGTTGCTATTTTCTTCCGTGTCCATTTTTCCTATCTTAGCTTTTCCTTTGTATTCCTTTGCCAGTTCGTCTATCACAGGAGCCAGTTGCCTGCAAGGACCACACCAGGACGCCCAAAAATCTACTAACACCGGGATATTTGATTTTAATACTTCCGCATCAAAATTTGCATCTGTTATTACGGCGACATCTTCAGACATATTCTTCTCCTTTCTTCATCTTTGCTTGATAATTTGTACTCACAAAAAGATTGCAATGACATTCTCCATTACGCTCAATTTCTTCAACATGATAAACACAGGGACAAATGATCTTTTTATCTCTTTCTACGTCTCCTGTAACCAAACGGCAGGGGCAGTATGCATGCCCGAATTTGACCTTTCGCATCAGTAAGCCATTAACTACCCTGTCTACAATTTTCGTATCTGGATTTAGCTTGTAAGAACTATAAGTAGCGTATTCGTTAATTATCTTACGGATTTTTATTGTCTCTTGTTCCCTGTTATTATCCATAGGTGTTCATTCAATGTATTAATTATTTAATATATAAGTGTGAGCAATTTTAGAAATGCTAAACGATGAATAATTATATTTTATATATTTAACATATTTCAAGGAAAAACCTGCCAGCCCACATATTATCTACACTGGGATTACCCTGTTTTTTGTGGATAAGGATTTTTCCATTGCATCCGCAAAATCTGCCGATTTTTTGGTTTTGTGATAGTGATGCAATGACCATGTGCGAGAAAGGTCAGGAAACAGGGAGAGAAAATGGGCCGTTATTTACAGGACTAATGCTGTGAGTGATCCGTGTGATGAAATATGCCAAATAATTTTTTGATGGTTTCAACATACCGGTATCCCCCTCCGTTCTTTGCCTCTTGTTTGGCAACTTTTGCAGGATGATGGAGGAGTTTGTTTATGGTTCGTTCCATGGTATAAACAACTTGCTCCCAGTCTCCGGTATCTATATTTTTTAGCTTTGGCCTCAAACGCTCTAACTCTTCTTTCCCAATCGTGTGAAAATGATTACGCAGCTGGGTTATCGCTGGTTCTATTTTCATTTCCTCAAGCTTTGCCATGAAATGTTCTACCTCTTCTTCAACAATAGCACGACATTTTTCTACCTCTCTGGTTCGTTCATCAATATTCTGGTTCACAACAGATTGCAGGTCATCAATATTATAGAGATAGACATTATCAATATTGGCAACATCGGGTTCGATATCCCTGGGAACGGCAATGTCTATGAGGAACATGGGATTACCTCTTCGATGCCTGATCGCTTCTTTTACCTGATCGACATGGATTACGTAATG
>JBKBTA010000013.1:0-32604 GCA_046291035.1 Candidatus Brocadia sp. | reverse complement strand
GCCGTAGTGGCAAGGCGCGCCTTACCACTACAAAAATATTTTTGCTGAAAAATGTCAAAATATTTTTTGCAAGGCACTATGCAGTAATGTGCATTGATAGCATGTAATTGTCAAGGAATTTTTGATGATTTCGCCTGAGAAAAAGTACTTCAGGCAGGTGCTGAGATATTCCATGATTTACCTGTCTTATACTGTCTCTCTCTTTTTTTCCATATCACCATTGAGCTTCCTAAACGTCGTTTGCAGAAGATAAGTGGCAATATTAACCGTTTCATTTTCCTTGACAACAATATCGGCAGAAAATATAATTTTTCAAAATGTATTGAATCAATAGATAGATAAATGGCTTGTATTATATGATAAACGAGGCTTTAGGCCTCGTTAATTTTTGAGAATGCGATAATGCGGATACTCAGGACATGGGAATGTAAAATTGACAGGGAAATCGGAAAACTCAAACAAGAATTAAACATTCTGGACGGCTTATTAGCGAGTAGAACAACAGTGCTTAAAATTATCCAGGACGTCAAAAAACAAAAGGATAAAGCACTTACAAAATACAGTAAACTCTATGATAAGGTTTTTCTTTCCCCTGAGGATTTTCGGGTAAAAGATAGCGAAATTGAGGAGGCGTACAGGAAAATATCACTCCCCTTTGTAAAATCCATACAACGAGCTATCACTAACATATGGACATATCAGGAACATATACGAATCCGTGACGTTAGCCCGTTAAAGGCAAACGGCATTGTGCTTGATACCTTGTATTCTCCTTTAGAAAGTGTGGGAGTGTACGTTCCGGGCGGCGCTGCATCTTACCCCTCTACGGTTTTGATGAACACCATACCGGCACGTGTAGCAGGCGTTGACAGAATAATTATGACCACACCTCCCTCTAAGGATGGAACTATTCCACCTGAAAGACTGGTTGCCGCAAAGGAATCGGGCATTAATGAGATTTATAAGATTGGTGGCGCCCAGGCTATTGCCGCCCTTGCGTTCGGCACTGAGAGCATTCCAAAGGTAGACAAGATCGTTGGTCCGGGAAACATTTTTGTGACGCTTGCCAAAAAGGAAATCTTTGGATATGCCGGCATTGATATGCTGGCAGGGCCCAGCGAGGTATTGATTATCGCAGACGACCATGCAAATCCGGCGTTTGTGGCATCTGACTTACTATCACAAGCAGAGCACACACCGGGCATCTCGATACTGGTCACTTTCTCAGAATTATTGGTGAAAGAAGTAACAACAGAATTAAAGGAACAAATAACCAAACTCGAGCGGTATACAGACACAAAAAAATGCCTTGATAAATTTGGTGTTATCATAGTGGCGAAAAACATTGATGAATGTGTAGAAATTGCCAATACGCTGGCCCCGGAGCACCTGCAGATTATGACGCAAAATCCCAGAACCCTGTTGTCCAGTATAAAACATGCTGGGGCAATTTTTTTAGGCGCGTATAGCCCGGTCGCGCTGGGAGATTATATTGCAGGCCCCTCCCATGTATTACCAACAAGCGGGACGGCACGCTTTTCATCTGGATTATCTGTGAACGATTTCCTGAAGAGATCCAGCGTAATAACCTATTCCAGGTCGGCGCTCAAGGACGCTTACAATGACCTGGCAGAAATTTCTGAGGCAGAGGGTCTGGACGCCCACACACGGTCTGTTCAAATCAGATTACGTTTACTGAAAAGCAAGCCACAAGAGACACGGAGAAAAAATCAAATAACAAAAGGGAAATTTGGAGAAAATAGCAATTCTTATGTAGGACAGGACATTGCCCGCCATAATTAATCACACAGATCAATTTTTGTTAGGCGATGCCTACCCTACATGATTTTCTCCTTGTTTCTACATTTTTTTCTCTGTGAACTCTGTGGCTAAATGTTTTAAAGGAGTACGCTATTGAGTTATTTTCGAGACAATATTGAAAGAATGTCGGGATATACACCAGGCGAGCAACCAAAAGACGGCAATTACATTAAACTTAATACAAATGAAAATCCATATCCACCTTCTCCAAAGGTATTGACTGCAATTAAAGAGGCAGTAAATGAGAGCCTTCGTCTTTATCCAGACCCGATCGCAACGGCTGCCAGAATAAAAATAGCCGAAATATTAGGAACAAAACCCGAGCGTATTATGGCAGGAAACGGCTCGGATGACTTGTTGTCTATCATTGTACGAAGTTTCGCAGGGCCAGGTGACAAGGTCGTCTTCCCTTATCCCTCTTACATGCTCTATAAAACACTTGCTGAACTGCAAGATGGAATTGCATGTGCCATAGATTTTACAGAAGATTATTCTCTTCCAAAAGATTTCATTGTAGAGGGGGCAAAGGTTACCTTTCTTGCAAACCCAAATTCACCTTCCGGAACAATGATATCACCGAAGGAGATATCAAAAATTGCATCTAAAATTGATGGCGTACTCGTTGTTGACGAAGCATATGCCGATTTTGCAAACGATCATTGTCTCTCCCTGGTCGAACAACACGATAACATCCTTATCCTGCGCACGCTATCAAAGTCATATTCGCTGGCTGGCATCAGGCTGGGTTTTTGCATTGCGCAAGAACCTCTTATCCAGGGGATGATGAAGGTAAAGGACTCATACAACGTTGACCGACTCAGCATTGCAGCAGTAGTTGCAGCCCTGGATGACCAAAAAAGCATGAAGTCACACGTTGAAAAAATAAAGGAAACAAGACGTTACCTCACAAAATCCTTGCAGGAGATGGGTTTTTTTGTATACCCTTCCCAAACCAACTTTGTACTGGCGCGATGCATGGAAGGAATTTCTGCACATACTCTATATCAAACACTGAAATCACGAAAGATACTGGTACGATACTTCAATCTGAGACGACTGGATGACTGCCTGCGCATTACGATTGGAACAAGAGAAGAAATCGATATCTTGCTGAAACATCTCAAAGAACTTGTAAGTGATAGGCATTCGAAGGTATTACATACTTGCTATCCTTGAATTAGGCCTTCAGCAACTTGTATTTGGTTACCCCCTTGTCTCCCCCGTTTACGGGAACACAAGGGGAGTATTTGAAATTCCCTACGTTAAATTAGGAACACGGTATCCGTATTTGTGCACCTCGAATGACAAAAAGGACAGCCACAATCCATAGAAAGACCAAAGAAACGCAGGTCGAATTAACCCTTAATATAGATGGAGAGGGAAATAGCCATATCTCTACCGGTGTCGGTTTCCTGGATCACATGCTAGATATACTCACCAAACATAGTCTGCTCGACTTGACTATCAAGGCAAGCGGAGACCGTATTGTGGATGATCATCATACGGTAGAAGACGTGGGGATATGTTTCGGTCAGGGAATAAAAGAGGCGCTGGGAGACAAAAGGGGGATTCGACGCTTTTCAAATTCAAGTGTCCCCATGCAGGAAACCCTTGCCCATGTCGCTATAGATATCAGTGGCAGACCTGCACTGGTCTTTAACGTTGCATTCCATACAGAAAAGATCGGAAGTTTCGATGTGGAACTTATTGAAGAATTTCTGAAGGCCTTTAGTACAACTGCTGGCATTAACCTGCACGTGAATGTCCCTTATGGCAGCAATGCCCACCATATAGCAGAAGCAATATTTAAAGGATTGGCCAGGGCACTTGGAGATGCTGTTCGCATAGACGAACGTATAAAAGATATCCCGTCAACGAAAGGGGTGCTCTAATGAAGATATTTTTTAAAAAATAATTTTGACATTTTCAGCAAAAATATTTTGTAGCGCAGGCATCATGCCTGCTTTTGAATTCAACAATATGCAGGCTGGAAGCCTGCGCTACCATATCTTCCGACTCGTTCTGGATAGGAGTTTATATGTCAAAAAAATATATTGAAATTCTTACCTTACCAATATGCGTCTTTTTTTTATTTTCTACCTCAGTAGCAACTACGCTTTATGCCCAACTCGCCGACACCCCATGGCCTATGTTCAGGCATGACATACAGCATACAGGAAGAAGCCCATATGTGAGTGTTCAAAAGCCCGTTCTAAAGTGGACATTTCAAGCACAGGGGCCCATCGCTTCTTCCCCGGCTATTGGGGAAGATGGCACAATTTACTTTGGCTCGAAAGATAAAAAACTCTACGCCATTACGCAAAATGGTAAGCAAAAATGGTCATTCGAAACACAAGATGAGGTTGATTCATCACCCGCCATCAGAAAAGATGGCACCATTTTTTTTGGTTCGTGGGATGGTTATCTATATGCATTAAACCCAGATGGCAATATACGCTGGAAGTATAAATCCGAAGGTGGTATCATTTCATCCCCTACCATAGCGCCCGATGGGACGATCTACGTCGGATCCTGGGATAAAAAACTGCACTCCATTACCCAGGATGGTAAGCTAAAATGGGCGCAAAAGACCGCCGATCACGTGGTCTCATCACCTGCTATAGCACCAGATGGTATGGTCTATTTTGGTTCGGGGGACTATTATTTATTTGCCATGAAGCCGGAAGGTAAGGCTATATGGAGTTTCGGCACCAGATACCTCTTAGATGCCTCTCCCCTGATTGCTCCCAACGGAAATATTTACATCGGTTCTGAGGATGCCAGGTTTTATGCATTTCGTCCGGATGGGCATGTAGAATGGGCGTTTGACACCAAATACGATATTGATTCCTCTGCTGCTATTGACACTGAAGGAACCGTTTACTTTGGCTCTGGAGATAACAACCTCTATGCCTTTACATCCGATGGGAAGCTGAAGTGGAGTTTTGAAACCGGCTCCTCTGTTCATTCATCTCCTGCTGTTGGGGCAGACGGTACCATTTATGTTGGTTCCAGAGATAAAAAATTGTATGCCATCAATTCCGATGGAAGTTTGAAATGGGTCTTTGAGACAGGTGGTGCAATAGAATCGTCACCCGCTATTGATGTCGATGGTACCATTTATATTGGCTCCAATGATGGAAAGCTTTATGCCATAGGAGAAGCATCCAGCAATTAATAACGAATATTAAATTAACGTCCCGTTTACCGATTTTAATAAAACTGGTAAACGTCCAAACAGACAAATAAAAAAGGCCAGCGTTTTTTACGCTGGCCTTTTTTGGTTAGAGTACTTCAAATTGTCTTATTGACTAACCTTGATTTATTATTTCTTTTATGACTTCATCTTCACCTTAACATCTTTGATCTCTTCAGGTGCCCCGCCTGCACGAGGTAACCCAGCGCTACCGGAACCGCCCTTTATGGCCTCCATTTTCTTGGCACCCCTTTCATCCATATAGGTGGCAAACCAGTATAGGAATGTAACAAAGAAGGCTCCGCCAACAATATTGCCAAGGGTAACAGGAACAAGGTTCCAGCCAAACATCTTACCCCATGAAATCGCAGCAGGATCGTGAGGTAGTAAATTCGCAATCGTCATTATCGTCATATTCGCCACACTGTGTTCCATGCCAGTCGTAATGAAGCAAAAGAGACACCACCAGATCATGATCAACTTGCCTGAATCGCTGGTACATCTACCTACAGCCGACCATATTGCAAGACAAACTAACCAGTTACAGAAGATACCCCTGAAGAATAACTCCCACCATGGCCCATTCATTTTGTATGTAGCTACTTTTAGCATAAATGACTTCCATGGATCGGGGGCAAAGATACCGGATGCAATTATCATAAGCCCAAAAAGCATCGATCCGCCGAGGTTTCCTAGGTATGTCCAAAACCAACCCAACATGGCATCGCCAAGCGATACCGTACCCCTTAAAGTACCTTTGAATATCAACAGGTTATACCCGGTAAACAACTCGGCTCCACCAATAACTACTAGTGACAATGCGATACCAAATACCGCACCGGCAACTATCTTACCTATCCCAGGATTTATCGCAGATACAGGCGCAGCACAGATAAATGCCAGGATAACTCCGAATCCAATATAACAACCTGCCAAAAAAGAAAGTACTAAAAAACCCGTCAGGCTGTGTTTCATTGCAGTGGCTTTCTTTAAAGACACTGCCGCAATAGCATCTACAGCTCCAGTATATAACATTAATTGCTCTCCTCTAAAATGTTGTTGTGAATATTGTTTTCAAAACAACACCCCTTTTTTAACATATCTCTTCTCTTATTACATACTTCCAATATCTTACATTTAAAAACCTTTTTATATTTTCTATTTATCATACCTCCTTTCTCTTAATTTCTTATAACCGGATAAGCGTAACAACTTGGTTTATTCAGTAATAATTAATAATACAAACATCATGCACTACATAATTACCGCTAAGACATTTACTACTCTCAATGTTTTCAAAAAACCAAATTGTTATGGATAAGCAAATTACTCACCAACCAACCTCTGTTTTGCCTCTTTCCCTAGCGAATCGATTTGTTCATATCTGCGATTTGCTCCAAGTTGCGCACCTTATCAGCCAGTTGTTTTTTCTCCAACGCCTTCTTTCCCAAATTAACAATTTCATTCTGCCGGAATGGTTTTAACGTATAATCGTACACACCGTAACTATTCATTCGAGCAGTATCATACCTGTTCGGTGGAACTATTGCTACAATTTCTGCATCAGAGTTGGAAAGTTTGATCTTTTTTAACATTTCATAACCATCAGAAGGTCTTACATCTAAATCGACAATAACAAGGTCATAGGCATTTCTTCCGAATAGCTCTGCCGCCCTATCCCATCCCGTTCCATAGCATACATCAAAACCTTCACGTTTAAAGACATTTACCAATGACTTTCGGATCTTCTCCAAATCTTCTATAATTAAAATCCTTGACATAAAAATCTTTCATTGTTACCACGCTTATCATAACTTTATTGCTTGGGAAGACTCCATGCCCCAGGTGTTTTCGAGTACTCCTCCAGCTGTTTTTTAAGCGTCGCATTTTCTTTTTCAACCCGCTCCAAGTTACCCATGAGTTCCCGAATCGTCACATCCTTGTTACCCAACGTCTTTTTTGCAAGGGAAAGCGAGTCTTCTAATTCCCATATCTCCTTTTGTAACCGCGCCTTTTCCTCCTCCAGTTTTGCCTTTGCATCTTCGAGGTTTTTGTTCGCGAGTTTTAGCTGCTCACCCTGCGTCTTGAAAGAAGCAGCGATCTTTTCCGCATCTTCTTTTTGCCGTGTAATGTCACTAACCATCTTATTCAGTTCTTCCATAGAACCGAAGGCCTTCTTCACCCTTTTCTCGAGTTGTTCTTGAAATGTCTTTTCACGGATATAACCTGCTTCCTTCATGGCGTAATACTTGTTTATCATCTTAAATGCAAATCCGACATTCACAAAAAGCAGTATTAAAACCAGGGTCTTTGCATTGACGGATAATCCCTTTACCGTTTCATTTCCCATAATTTTCTGCTCCTAGTTCAGCGTATTAAAAATCTTCTTTATTAAAAATCTTCTTAAAACAATCGCTTTATCTTTCCGTAATATCCCTAAATACACCTTCAATTCGTATCGGTTTACCGTTTTCATCACGCACAAGATTGCACGTCCTTTCAGAAATGAATCGCTCTCCATTCTTTCTCTTGCAATACGACGTGAAGTCCCTCCATACCCCTTCCTTTTCCAGCTTCTCGATCAATTCTTTTCGATCTTCGGGATTTACATATACGTCCTTTACCCGTGTACCGATCACTTCTTCCGGGGAATTGTATCCAAGTATTTCAGCGCCAGCCTGGTTGATCCATGTAAACACACCGTCCTCAGTAGGCTCACACTGATATATCCCTTCTTTCAGGGAATTCAGCAATTGCCTGTGATGTCTTTCGGATTCCTGCAATTCCTCTTCAAACTTCTTCCGTTCGGTAATATCTCTAAATATTCCATCAATACGAACAGGCTTACCCTTTTCATCGGTAATCAGATTAGAAGTCCGTTCCATATAGAAGCGTTCGCCGTTTTTCCTCTTGCAAAAAGAGACGAAACCCTTCCACACGCCTTCTTTGGTTAGCTTTTCAACCACCTTTATACGATCATCTGGATTTACATAAATGTCCTTTACCTTCGTTCCGATGACCTCCTCTGGGGACTTATAGCCCAAGATTTCAGCGCCTGCCTGGTTAATCCATATAAACGCCCCATCCACCTCAGGTTCGGATTGATAAACACCTTCCTTTATCGAATCAAATAACAATCTGTATCTCTTTTCTGACTCGGCAACCTCTTGCTCTGCCTTCTTCCTTTCAGAAATATCCCTAAATACTCCATAGATAGCGACAGGATTCCCCTTCTCATCCCTCAACAAGTTACTTGTGCGTTCTGCGTAAAAACTCTCACCGCTCTTCCTCTTGCAGAGAGACACAAATTCCCTCCACACCCCGTCTTTTTCAAGTTTCTCGCAAAGCCGTCTTCTATCTTCTGGATCTACATAAATGTTTTTTACCTTTGTTCCTATCACCTCTTCCGGAGTGCCGTATCCCAATATTTCCGCACCGGCCTTATTGATAAACGTAAATACGCCCTCAACACCTGGTTCAGATTGATAGACACCTTCTTTTATAGAATTAAATAAATCCCTGTATCGCTTCTCAGACTCCACCACCTCTTTCGCCTTCTCATCCAGAGACTTCGCCATCGCATTAAAGGAATTTGCCAATTCACCAATCTCATCTTCCCTCTTTATATCCACCCTTTGGGTCAAATCTCCGGAGGCCATCTTTTTCGTTACTTCAGTCAGCTTAATAATCGGTATCGAGGTCTTTCTGCCAATGAGGTACGCCACAATCACGATAGGAAATGCAATCACCAGCAACACGGAACTCACAATATAATTAAGATTATAAGCCGCCCCGTAACCTTCGTCCCTGTCGATTTCAGCAATAAGGCCCCAATTGAACTCCGGCAACCAACGCCATACCCCCAGTACCGTTAAACCGCTGTAGTCCTTATAGCCTTTCGCATCAAAACCACTGTTCCCTGCAATACACTGCTTAACACCATAAGTCAATTCACCAGTTTCCGGATTAACCAGCTTTAATTCCAAAGCACACCTTTTTTTCACCAACCCCATCTCTCTCAAGTGTGCAACAAACCTTGATTCCGTAATCATATACCCGTCTGTGTTCACTAAATAGGTTTCACCTGTCTTCCCCAACTTTAAACTCAGCATCAGGTCGTTCAGGGTCTTTACATCTACTCTAATAGCAACAACGCCGACAACAACTCCGTCCCGATCCTTTAATGGCGTTGAAACAAACATAGTAGGCATACCCAACTCTTTCTCTCCTACTTCATTGGTAAGCAGGATTTCAGAGGGAAAAACATTCGACACAAAGGTATTTCCTTTTACTGCCTGTTTGAAGTAATCCATTTCCGAAATATCGGTTCCAACGCCTTCTTCCGCCGTCGCAACTGTTACTAGACCTTTATCATTACTGATAAGCACACCCTTATAACCGTACTCATCCTTTACTACCTCCAGATATTGGACGATATCCGGATAATCTTTATCATCCTTTGTGATCTTTGCACATTTCACCATCAACGGATTGTTCGCAATTACACGGGCATTCTTCATCCTTTCCTGCACCCAGGTAGTTACCAATTCCGCCTGTTTATGCCCGATGCCATCGAGGTTTCGTATAAGAACTTCCTGAAGGTCCGCCTGCACCCTTGGATATGCTATGATCCTTAATAGAACAAACGGGAGTAGCGTAAATGCAATGAGTAAAAAAATAAGCCGATTTTTAATCGAGATATACATAGCTTTCTCCGTAATTTAACAAATACTCATCCGAATCATGAATAAGTTGTCCCTTTCAATAGACCACACAACTCATCTATATTACCACCAATGTGTCGGATAATCCCTCTTCCCCATCTTATTAAAAATAACACCGATTAATACCAAGATAAATGCCCCTATCATGACAGGATTCAGGATAAACAGATATCCAACACCTAATCCCCCTGTCTGAACAGCCACATATGCCGTTGCACCTGCAGGTGGATGGATCGAATAGGTAACCGTCATGAGCACAAGCGCAAGGGCAACACCAAGCGCGATAGACCAGAATGTGGTACCAAAAAAGTCATGCACCGTCACACCGATGCATGCTGCGAGAAAATGCCCCAATAGGACATTTCTCGGTTGTGCAAGTGGTGCCTTATAAGCACCATAAATCAATACGGCACTTGCTCCAAATGGTCCCAATAGCATAGGACATTTCCAGAGATAGGCAAGCAACGCCGTAAACCCAACCCCCAAAAATGCACCCCATAAAGAAAGCCATACCTCCCTTGCAGGGATTGCAGGCTGTGGTGCCCTGGGCAACTTTTTTACATACGCACTAATTTTATTTATCTCATCCATTACCGGCATTTTTCTATTCCCCCTTTTTGAAGCCCTTTTAAAAACTCCTGTTAAACGCGCTGAAAATCCCTCTTTATCTTCTTCAACATCTCTTTTTACCTCAAACTTGACATCTATAACTTTTTTAATCTCGGTAGCCTTTCTCCTCTTAAACATCTGCTGGTATCCGTTTGCCCTCCGCAACTGTAGAGTGAAATTTCCCCACGTCCTCCTTAATAACGAAAGATGTACCAACTTCGCGTGAAAAACAAAATGCCACTTATATTTCATATAAGTGGCATTGAACCAATATCTTATTACACCAACTACATTCCTTTGTATCTTTAGTAAGCGGGGATCATCTGTTCACAAAAACATTCCATTATGCAACAATAGTTTCAGGTTGAAATTATATACCAACGATGTCAGAGATTTCGTGTTGTGGTTTAATGCGGTATTTTTTAATCTTTCTCCAAAGGGTCGTTGTTGATATTCCAAGTACCTGAGAAACCTTTGTTTGATTACCCCCGTATTTGTTCAGCGCCTCAATAATTGCATTCTTTTCCTGTTCTGCGAGGGTTGTCACAATAAAGGATTTCCTCTTCTGATCCTCCAGAGGGTCTTTGGTAAGTGCAGCAAATTCCTCCACAGGGAGCGGAAGTTCGTCTGCATTTATAACCTCATTTTTAGATAAAGTAACAGCCCGCTCTATGATATTCTGAAGCTCTCTGATATTGCCGGGCCAATCATAGTTCACTAGCGCCCTTATTGACTCTTTGGAAAATACCCTTTTCCCCTTCTTCAGTTTTTCTAAAATTTTTTCCAAAAAATATTCTACCAAAAGCGGAATATCTTCCCTCCGTTCTCTCAAGGGAGGAAGATGGATACGTATCACATTAATCCGATAAAAAAGGTCTTTTCTGAATTTCCCCGAATCAACGGCTTTTTCTAAATTTTCATTGGTAGCCGCAATGATTCTTGCATCTACGTATATGGCTTTGTTTCCACCGACCGGGCGGATCTCTCCGTCCTGCAGAAACCGCAAGAGTTTAACCTGCGTAGAAGGCGAAGTTTCACCAATCTCGTCCAATAAAATTGTTCCCTTTTGGGCCTGCAGAAATAACCCTACCTTGTCCTTAATTGCCCCCGTAAACGCCCCCCTCATGTGTCCGAACAGTTCGCTTTCCTGCAAATTTTCAGGCAACGCACCACAATTAATTACAACAAATGGACCGTCTTTTCGGAGACTATTGTAATGAATAGCCCGCGCAATTAACTCTTTTCCTGTCCCGCTCTCCCCCGTTACCAGGACGGTACTTTCGGTACGACACACGTGCGAAGTTATTTTTAGCACCTCCAGCATGGCATTGGAATTACCCACAATGCCCTCAAATTTATATTTATCCCGAATTTCTCCTTCGAGATACCTGACCCTGTCCTTCAAGCTCTTCTTTTCGAGCGCCTTTTTTGCCACTTTCAAAATTTCCTGGTGGCGGAAAGGCTTCGTCACATAATCGTAGGCCCCATCCCGGATCGCCTGAACCGCTGTGCTGATGGTACCATATGCAGTGATCAGCACCACTTCCGTGGACGGATTTGCTGCCTTCACCGCCTTGAGCACTTCCAAACCGTCAACTTTTTTCATCTTTAAGTCGGTGACTACCAGGTCGTACACATTCTGACTATCCAATTTTTGAATAGCCTCTTCCCCGCTTGCAGCGCCCTCAACCTGATACCCCTCATCTCGAAAAGCAATCACGAGGGATTCTCGCATAGCATCTTGATCTTCCACAACAAGGATTTTACCGTTTCCCATAACTCTTACATCATCCCATTAAAAAGTTACTCTGAACCGCCAATTTTTCATTTCCAACGGGCAACTTAATATAAAAGGTTGTCCCCTTGTCCTTTTTACTCTTCGCATCAATAGTTCCCCCATGGTCATCAATAATACGCTGGACCACCGAAAGACCCAGCCCTGTGCCTTCCGATTTCGTCGTATAAAAAGGCTCAAATATTTTGTCCAACTCATGGGGAGGTATACCAATCCCGGTATCTGATATCACAATCTCCACAGCGTCTCTTAAAAAGAGATTGGTTTTCCTCACCATTATCTTGATGTGTCCACCGTTTGGCATAGCCTCCAGGGAATTTACAAACAAGTTCCACAATACCTGGTGGATTAAATCTGGATCAATGTACACCTTTGGCAATATACTCTCATAAATCTCTTTTATCTCGATCTGATCCGTAAACCGACTATCCTGCTCCAGCAGGAAAATGGTATTTTTAATTACTTCCCGAATATCCTGCAGGGAAAAGGAAGGTTCACGCGGATGAGCAAAGGTTAAGAAATCACTGATAATCCTATCCAATCTTTCGGATTGTCCAACAATCATCTCCAATAAATCCTTATCCTGCCCTGTCAATTTCAGATGGGCATCCAGAATTCCCACAGAGTTACATATCGCCCCCAGGGGGTTTCTGATCTCATGTGCAATCGCCGCAGCGAGTTCCCCCATTGAGGCCAATTTTTCTGATCGCCGCACCTGTTCTTCCATCTTTTTTCTTTCTGTAATATCCCTTACAAATGCCCTCACACAAATGCATTCGCCCGTTTTGGTATTATAAAGACTTGTTCCATTGATCTCGACATTGATTTCCTTCCCTGATTTTGTCAGAAACACCGTTTCTAATTCACTGCTTCCGGTTTCTTTAATCCGTTTCATATGTCGCTTTATTTCCTCCCGATATTCACCAGGTACAATATCTTCGAGCGTCATCTGCCTCATTTCTTCAACTGAATATCCCAGTTTATTCAGTTCCGTCTTATTTACGTTAATAAACTTTCCTTCAAGACTGATCTCGTGAATCATTTCCGGTGCGTTTTCTACCAGATCCCGATATTTTTTTTCCGATTCCCTTATCGAGAGAAAAAGTCTCGTATTTTCGATAGCAATAGCTAATTGCGGAGTAATTTGATTTAATAATCCAAAATGAACCTCCGTAAAAGCGTCTTTCCTTCTGCTCCCCAGTGTAATGGCCCCAGTGGTAATTCCTTTCGATTTCAACGGAAAACATAAATACGAATGTATACCCTTGTCGTGTAATTCCCGATCGAATTGATACGCTCCTTCAAAAGTATCCGCAACAACAACAGGAATACCCTTCTTCATAACGATACCCTGCGCTGTTGCATGAAATGTAGACTGACAGTTCGTTAACCAATCATCGGATAATAATACCCCATCAACAATATGGGAATTATCCGTAATTTCTGTCCCATCGATGAGATAGGTAACACTGAACCAGGCAAAATCAATCATCCGTTTCAGCTCAAGATAAATATTCTTGTAAACTTCTTTTATATCTAAACCCGATGCGATTGCCTTATTGACATTATTTACAATTTCTTTTTCAAGTGCCACCAATTTCTCTCTTGTAATATCCTTTGATATTACTACAAATCCGATTGGATACCCATTTTCATCGCGTCGTAGCGTAAAAGTGACATGAACAGGAAATAACTCGCCGTTTTTCCTCTTTCGTATTACTTCTCCCTCATACCGACCCGTTCTCCGCGCCACATCGAGAATATAATCAACCTTTCCCGATTTCACATCTTCGGCTGTATGAAGATCCCTCACATTGGCTATTCCAATCACCTCTTCTGGTCTATAACCATAAATCAGACTTGCTCCTGCGTTAAACGCAAGGATATTTCCATTTAAATCTTGCGCAATAATCGAATATTCTGTTGAACCCGCCAGAATACTGTTTAAGAAATTCGTTGTTTCCTGGAGCTTAAGGGTCCTCTCTTTTACGATATTTTCAAGATCGGCCGTGTAATTTTGTAATTTGACCGTTTTTTCATCCAAAGATTCTGCCATAATGTTGAACGCCTGTGCCAGTTCACTAATTTCGTCTTTTTTGCCACTGTCTTTTACCCGCTGTCCAAGGTCACCACCGGTGATTTTTTTTGTTGCCTCTGTGATATTAAGGATGGGGGCAGAAATCCGTTTGCCGAAGTAAAATGCGGCCAGGAATAACGGAAATGCCAGCACCAGCAGCATCGAAAGAACAAATCTTTTTAAACTGTAAGCCGCCCCATATCCTTCCTGGATATTGATCTGTGCAAGTAAACCACAATTATGCTGCGGAATCCAACACCACGCCCCCAGAACCTTCCTGCCATCATAATTTATATAACCTTCCGCATCGTATCCATCGTTGCCGCTCAGGCATTTTTGAGCCCCGTCAGTAAGTTTTCCTGTGAGGGGATTTATCACCCGTAACTCTAATGCCGTCCTTTGGTAAACCAAACCCGCCTTTCTTATCTCATCAGCAAACCGCGACTCCGTGAGCATAAAACCCTCTCTATTGATGAGAAAAGTTTCTCCCGTCTTTCCCAGCTTCGCACTTTTCATAATTTCGGTGAGTGGCAATGTTGTTACTTTGAGAACAACTGCCCCGAACATAAGGTTGTCAGAACCAATGAGCGGAGCCGATATAAACATCATCGGTCCATCATCCTCATCCTTTTTGTTCTTACTTTCACCCTGAAGAAGGCGCTGAATACCGGATATAAAAATACGTCCATTCAATGCCTCTCTGCAATAATCGTAGCTCATAATATTGGAACCTACCTGTTCTCTTTCCGTGGATACAAGCACCGTCCCGTTTCGTGAGACAATATGTACGGATTTGTACCCGTACTCTGTCTTAACCATCTCGATATAATCATACAACTTTGAAAAATCCCTGCCCCTGCCACCCACCCCACTCTCCAATACGGCAGAGATATTTTTGCTAACAACCTTTGCATCATGCTTCCTTTCATCAAACCACATTTTTACAATTTCTGCCTGTTTTTGCTTTACCCCCTCCAGATTTCGTATCAAAGCCTCTTCCAGATCCTTTTGTGCCTTGGGAAAGGCCATAAAACGTAATAACAATAATGGCGTAAATGAACACACTAAAAGTATCAGTATGAGTTTATTTTTAATAGATTTTAACGAAAACATTTTTCTTTATTATGAGTAATATATAACAGCCCATCAGACATTGAATAATTATAAGGAAAGGGGCAGAGTTGCTCACTTAATCGACTGATAACGTAATGATACATCCTCTCGGCTTCTTCCGGTGACATGCCCTGCTCTACTTCGTAAAAATAACCTAATCCCAAATCCTCTCCTCTGGGTGCCATGATACTCCTTAATCCATATTCTGAAGGGTTTCGGGTAATCGGAGAATCCTTTTCCATTCCAAAAAGGGACGGTAAACAGGAAAACCCCAGTGAATTCAGATATTCTTTTTTAAGTACAAAGTCGAGTGTCTCTAACGCCTCTTTTTCCGTTTCCGTTGGAAACCCAACAATTATATAGAGGTGAAATGATATGCCTATTTTCAAACATTCATCCAATATCCTTTTAACGACGTCTGCTTTTATCCCCTTTTTCATTAAATCCAATACACGTTGATTGTATGATTCCAGACCAAAAACCAATTTTTGACATCCGGATTCATACATCTTCCCCAGCACGTCACTATTAAGGGCATTCTCAAACCGCACCCCTGCCATCCATTTTATATCCCGTTGGTTTCCCAACAGACCCCGTGATATCTCTCGCAATTGATTGATAGGAACGGATTCGTCCGTAAAGAAAAAATATGGCGTATGGTATTTTTGCGAGAGTTTATGGATATCTTCCAGGAGTAAATCCGCTTTCCGCAATCGGAAATTCCGATGGTCCAGATGCAGGTTGCAAAAGACACATTTCCGGTAATAACACCCCCTTGATGTTTGCACGGGTAAAACGGACTCAGGTGCATGGTAGAGTTTCAGTGGAAGCCCGTCAAAATCTGGTGTAGGAAGCCTATTCAGGTCTTCCGCAAAAAATGGCTCATTGATCCTGGTAACGTTGTTCTCCCGATAAATCAGATTGGGAACCTTTCTGAAATCCCTCTTACCATCGATCTGCCCTGCAAGTTCCAACAAGGCATGCTCGCCCTCAAAAACAATAAAGCTATCCACAATTGAAAAGAGACTATCCACCCTTTTCAAATTTTCAGTGAGCTTCGTAAAAATACTTCCACCTATGGTAATGTGGACCTCTTTGTTTCGGTCCTTTATCAGTTTTGCAAGGGTTAGCCCTGGAATGATTTGAGAAGTACTGGTAATAGAAATACCCAATAATTTTGGGGAAAACTCCAGGATAGAAGAAAGAAAACGGTCCTTATAAAGGTTGAGGAATATGTTTTCTTCCTCATCGTCCAGCGCCTTAAAAATTTCCTGGGAGGAATACACAGAGTACCGCATATCGTTGCTGAGTGCAGTAAGTGATGAGGGATAATACAGGGACGATATAATCCCGAGGGATTCATTAACGACATTGACACTTTCAATATACCTTTCAAGGTCGTAAAAACCCTCTGACCTTAAGGTATATTTTGCGGGTTCCACCTTTTTCATAATATCAGGAATCGCTTCCACCGCATGAATAAGGGCCTGGCGTGTTTCGTGTTCACCAGGAGCGGCGCCCCAGTAAGGCACTGCTCTCATAGCATCCATGCGTCTTAATTTATCAACAATCCTCTGATAAAATTCACCACAGGTCTTTTCCGTCAGGAGTACATCCAACAACTCAATATTAATATCTCTCTGGACGACATCACGAACGCCGTTCTGTCTTAAAAAAGCCGTTAAAGAGGGTAAACTGAGGTAAGGCTGTGAAGGATGCCACGACGGTGGGAATATGAGCAGTATTTTCATTACTTCACCTTTTTTTATCCCCCTCTGCCTTGCCAAGAGATTTAATCTTCGGCGGCATGATCGAATCCAGATGCAATGCCTCCCTCCCTGCCAGGACGTCCATTTGCTTTTGGGCCTGTATTTTTACTGGTAAACCGTATATCTTGATAAACCCAAGGGACGCACTATGATCAAAAATATCTTCTTTCTGATAGGTAGCCAATTTTTCGCTATAAAGGGACAGCGGTGATTTACGTCCCACTACGGTACATGTCCCTTTTGATAATTTTACGCGGATCGTCCCCGTCATAAGCCGCTGACTGCTCAGCACGTATGCCACCAGGTCCTGGTGAAAGGCAGAAAACCAGAGTCCATTATAAATCAAATCGGCATAGTGTGCAGAGACAATATCTTTAAACCGCAAGGCATCCTTTGTCATAATCATCCCTTCCAGTGCCTTATGCGCAGCATGCAAGATAACAGCAGCAGGGGACTCATAAATCTCCCTTGACTTAATACCCACGAGCCGATTCTCAAGATGATCAATACGGCCAACGCCGTGCTTTCCGCCCCTCGCATTCAAGGTATTGATAAGGGTAACCCCATCCATCTCGGCGTCGTTAATAGCGACAGGAATCCCCTTTTCAAAATGTATCTCCATATATTCAGGTTCATCGGGGGCATCCTGTGCGCTTTTTGTCCACTTGTAGACTTCCTCCGGCGGTTCAGCCCAGGGGTCTTCAAGTATGCCACACTCGATACTCCTCCCCCAGAGATTCTCGTCCGTACTGTATGGTCTCTTGATCTTTGCCTCGATAGGGATATTATGCTCCTCGGCATATCTGATCTCCTCATCACGAGTCATCTTCCACTCCCGTACGGGGGCAATGATCTGTAGCTTAGGATTCAATACCTGCAAGGACACATCCAGGCGTACCTGATCATTCCCTTTCCCTGTACAACCGTGTGCCACGGCATCCGCCTTTTCTTCATGTGCCACATCCACCAACAATTTTGCAATCAGTGGTCTCCCTAAGGCCGTTGCCAACGGATAGACACCCTCGTATAAGGCACCCGCCTGCAATGCTGGAAATATAAAATATTTGACAAACGTATCCTTTGCATCAATAACGATCGCTTTTTTAGCCCCGATCTTTAAAGCCTTTTCCCGGATGGCATCCAGATCCTTTACCGCGCCAAGGTCAATGGTCACTGTAATAACATCCATGTTATATTTTTCGGGAATCCACTTAATTGCCACCGAGGTATCCAAACCGCCCGAGTATGCCAGCACCACCTTTTTCCGTTGTTCAGACATGAATATCAATCTCCCATTTTAAAATTGAAGACAACACTATTTCAAAATGAAATTATAGCACACAGGAGGTAATTATCAAATGATTTTCAAGATGAAATGGTTGGCCATAGTATTCTTATTCAAAATACATACACATTTGCTTTAAGAGGTTCGGCAAAAAATGCCCAGACGTGGTCAGATCAATTGAGCAGGTTGTCACAGACCTGAAAAAAAGAAAGAAGACCGCAGAAAGCGCAAGGAAGAGAAAAGGAAATTTGAGGAATCCGAAACCACATCGGAAGAAATTAAGCAAAACTGATTTGCAGACCTCAAACTATCAAAGTCTGAAAAACACCGTTTGGTTCGATTCCACGGCACTATTAATATTTCCTAAATTCTGATTGTTTGAAACATCCTCACTAATTCGATTGAAAATCTTCATTTGTGATGAACGCAATAGCCTGGCCACGATGTTTTGAAAGACGTTGTTTTTCAGTAGAGATGCCAAGTTTCTTGACAATCTTAATACGTTTCAGATTCAATCCTGGAGACACAGTTTAAACGGCTTGAATGGTTTAAACCGTTTTATTTACTAGCTCTTAAAGACAACTGCCGGCTCCAGCCGCACCACCTTCCACATGCTAAGGGCTGCAGAGATAGCGCAAATCAACATAATGGCAATTGCGCTGAAGGCCAGGAGTTGCCACGGGAGCCGGAAGGAAAGTTCCGTGTGACCGGACAGCATGCCAAACGCCGAGGCGGCACCAACTCCGAGTCCGTATCCAATGCCCCCGACCATTGTTGCTTGAAGCAAGATCATTCGCAACAACATAAAATCGGATGCACCCATTGCCTTGAGCGTTCCGAAATAGCGCAGATTGTCAAGGGTGAAATTGTAAAATGTCTGTCCTGCAATAGCAACACCAACGATAAAACCAAGTACTACCGTAGTCCCAAAATTGATGGGAATGCCTGTGTATTTCCTGTAATAATTGACAGTAATCTTTCTGAATTCATCCTTCGTGTAGGCAGCCAGACCCGTTGCCTGACGAATGCGGTTGCACAGCGTGTGAAGGTCCTGGCCGGGCTTTGCTTTTACCAGGACAAAAGACATCTGTTTGCGCTCACGTGGTGAAAAGGTTGTTGCCCGTGAGAAGGTCGTGTAAACGACCGGCTGCGACTGAAATGTTCGTTGTACCCGGCAAATCCCTACGACAACGGCACGATGGTCGTTAAGTTCCATGGTATCGCCGATTTTCATGAGTTCGCGTTTTCCATCTGGCAAAACCATGGCCAGCTTGCCTGTTGCACCAACGATATCGACGATTACAGCATCACTGCGGCGGAGGTCTGCCAGTTGCCCCTGCAGCATTTGAGGAGGGCCCCCGATTAACGTTTCATCGTCAAGCCCAACAACAATGCACGTCTGAAAAGTCCCGTTAGGGAGCCTTGCCTTCAACAACCCCTTGTACAGAGGCACTGCCCACGCGACCCCCTGTATGCTGCGAACGCGAAGCGACTCTGTCTCTTTTAACGGTTTGAGGTCATCGATGTACTGCACCTTTGGATCCATCACCCAGATGTCAGGAAGTGCCGTATCCGTCAGAAAACCAAACGTCCGCGTCATCAGACCTACAAAAATGGCCGATTGTTGGGTAATGAGCAACGAGGCAAAAGTCAGCCCAACAATGATGCCAAGGTATTTGGCACGATTTCCAACGAGCATTTTCAATGCAATGAAATTCATTTTTTCTTACCGTATTTCGTGGAGGTGTCTCGATGCAAGATCAATCTTCGAGCGCATCTTAACATTAAAGATAATAGAAATGGCGATAAACGATGTGAGCATGGAAGAACCACCGTAACTGATAAAGGGAAGCGTTATCCCTACAATAGGAGCTATCCCTAAGGTCATACTGATATTGACCACGATTTGAGTCGCAAACATGGTAACCAGTCCTACGACAATAAGTCGCCCGCAGGGTTCGCGTGTACTCCTGGCAATACCAATGCCACACGTGATAAAAACAATATAGAGAAGCAAGACAAAACATGCCCGTAAAAATCCCCACTCTTCGGCAATAACGGCAAAGATAAAATCAGTATGCCGCTCAGGCAGGAATTTCATTTGATTCTGTGTGCCATTTCCCCACCCAGTCCCAAATAAACCTCCGGAACCGACGGCGATGAGAGACTGGAGCCTGTGATAGCCTGCACCCCAATCAGCGGTTTTCTCAGGCCAGAGAAAGCCAATGATTCTCAATTTTTGATAAGGTTTTAACATGAACATCCAGAGTAAAGGAGAGACGGCTAGTCCGGTACCAAGAAATATCAGAAGGTGGTGGAGCCGGATACCCGCAGTGTATAGAATAGAAAGTAAAATAGGGACCATGACCAATGCCGTGCCCAGATCCGGCTGCTTTATAATAAGCGACATGGGTATGAATGTTAAAAGGAAGGAAATCCCGATATCAAAAAGTCCGAGACCGTACTTCTTGTACCGGAGAAATCTAGCGAGGGTAATGACCAGGGTTATTTTCATAAACTCCGATGGTTGAATTGAAAAGGAACCGATGGAAAACCATCTCTGTGAGCCTTTCACGGAGCCCCCAAGGGCTAGCAGGAGTAATAAGAGAGAAAGAACGCATACGTAGATAATATATGCATAGTGGGCAAATGAAAGGTAATCAAAATAAAGAAGCGTAAAGAAAAGGGTAAATCCCATCAGGATCCAGACGAGTTGTTTGAGTACGAACTTCTCAGATGAAGCGCTCCAGATAAAAAATATCCCCACGGTCAGAATGATACATATTATGGGGAACATGAACCAGTCAAAATTTTTTGGACCTACATTACGTATCATGAATTTCTGAATAAACAAAATTATTGTCCGCTTCTTTGAATAACGGGAATCGGGTGTCTTTTTCAGATAAAAGCGGATCTTTTACGGGCCAGGGTATGTTTAAATCGGGGTCATTCCAGATAATGCCCCGTTCATTTTCGGGCGAATAGGTGTTTGTGCATTGATAGGTAATTTCCGCTGTATCAGAGAGTACGCAAAATCCATGGGCAAACCCTTCTGGTATATACAGCATTTTCATATTTTCCGATGATAATATTTCACCAACCCACTTTCCGTAATAGGGCGACCCCTGCCGTATATCTACGGCAACATCAAAAACTTCACCCGATATTACCCGCACGATCTTTCCCTGTGCCATGGGGTTTTTCTGATAATGAAGCCCCCTCAGCACGTTTTTTTCAGATTTCGAGTAGTTGATCTGGACGATGTGTTTTGTTATGCCACAGTGTGAAAAATCGGGATATTTATACAGTTCCGCGAAAATGCCACGGGCATCGGGGAATAGCTTTGGATCGATTACCAGCACATCCGGTATCTCTAGTTTTTTAAAGGAGAAAGGCATGCTGCTATCCCTCTTGTAGTATCTTGTTTAAATATTCTCCGTAACTGGTATTGATCTGGTTTGCAAACTTCCGCACCTGTTCAGCATCAATAAACCCCATCCGGTAGGCAATCTCTTCGATACAGCCAATTTTTAATCCCTGCCTGTCCTCGATGGTTTTTATAAAGAGGGAGGCGTCGATTAACGAATCATACGTCCCCGTGTCAAGCCAGGCATAACCACGTCCCATTAACTGGACTTTTAATTGCTTTTTCTGCAAATACGCATTGTTGATGTCGGTAATCTCCAGTTCACCCCGTTTCGACGGTTTCACGTTTTTTGCTATTTTTACTACGCTGTTATCATAAAAATAGAGTCCTGTAACTGCCCAATGAGATTTCGGATGTGTTGGTTTTTCTTCGATGGAGATGACGCGGTTATTCTTGTCAAATTCAATGACACCGTATCGCTGAGGGTCTTTTACATAATAACCAAAGACCGTTGCCCCTTCTTTTTGAGCAATTGCACTTTTTAAAATATCCGAAAGGCCGTGGCCAAAGAAGATATTGTCACCCAAAACGAGGCAGACCCTATCGGTACCGATAAACTTTTCCCCGATGATAAAGGCATCAGCTAATCCTCTGGGTTCTGGTTGCTGCGCATAGCTGATTTCTATTCCATAATCAGTCCCATTGCCTAACAGGTCGTTAAATCGGGGAAGCGCCTCGGGAGTAGAAATGATAAGGATGTCCCTTATTCCCGCCAGCAGTAAAACTGATAAAGGATAATAAATCATCGGCTTGTCATACACAGGGAGCAATTGTTTACAGATGCCTTTCGTTACCGGATACAACCGCGTTGCCCTGCCGCCTGCCAGGATGATACCTTTCATTCGTTATGCCCCCTTTATAAAGATAAAAAATTAAAGATAAAAGATTTAAGATTAAAAATACAGATAAAAATGTAAAAATTATTTCTGGCCTTTTCCATCTTTAAATTGGGTTTTAAAAGACAAAATCCAGCGACCTTCTTGTTATTCAGAACACACTCACTTTGTTCAGTGTAAACTCCGTGTAGAATTTTACCATCGTAAGATTTCTCTTTGCAATGATGACAGGCATCCTTGCCTATCACGAGAACAGCTTGTGTAGGGTGCATCCTACGCACCATCCATATGTTGGATTGTTTTGGTGCGTAGGACGCACCCTACAGGATTGAAATTTCGTAACAATTTTGCTTTTTGAAAATATGTTGCAGTTTAGCTTCGGGTGGCACGGACAAACTCCGTTTGTCCGTGTGGGGCATTCAACCCACGCATTCACACCCGATCACGGACAAGCACAGCTTGTCCGTGCCACCCGTGTTGAACGAAACCATGTGTATCAATCTTCAAAAAAAATAAAGTGTTACGAAATTCCTTATCGTAAATTTAATACCTACGATGCTTCATTTATTTCAGGAAACAGATACGACATAAGCTCTCTGGCAATGGGACCTGCAATATCCCCACCATGCCCTGATGTATGTTCCACGAGAATGGCAAAGCAGTATTGCGGGTTATCATAGGGTGCATAGCCGACAAACCAGGCATGATTGTCTTTATGACGTCCTGTCTCTGCGGTGCCTGTTTTCCCTGCGACCTTGTATACGTCCAGTCCTTTGTCTTTGGCAGTGCCGCGAATGACCACATCCTGAAGGGCCATGCGCAGGAGGTTTATAACATCGGGTTGCATATGAAGTTTCTGTTTATTCTCTGATTGAAATGTCCGAACAGTTTCCCCATGGCTATTGGTGATTTTTAATAATATATGGGGTTGTACTAATGTGCCACCATTTGCTACAGCAGCGTATGCCCGAACCAATTGAAGTGGCGTGGTAAGTAACGCCCCCTGTCCAATGGCAACGTTCATAGTAGATGCTGTAGTGGTCATTCTGGGCATATTCCCGTTTTTTTCGTAGGGAAGATCGATACCGGTCTTCTCACCGATGCCAAATTTTTTTGCCCATGTGTATAAGGTATCTCCGCCAAGCATCTTTGCCATCTCAAAGAAGAATACATTGCATGAGTAGGGGATGGCATCTTCGATGGTAACAAGTCCGTGTCCATAGTCTGACCAACATTTAAAAACGATATTTTTGTACTTCGTATAACCAGGGCATTCAAAAGTGGATTGGGTAGTTATACAATTCGAACTCAGGGCGGCGGCTGCGGTAATAAGTTTAAAAATAGACCCTGGCGGCAATGCACCCTGAATAGCCCGATTGAGAAACGGTTTTGAAGGATGCCTGATAAGTTTGCTAAAATCTCTATCGATGGTATTAGGATTAAAGCGCGGGTTGTTTGCCATGGCGAGTATTTCTCCCGTCCATGGATTCATAACAATGATAGCTCCGAGATTTTTACCGAGTGATTTTTCGGCATGGGCTTGTATCCGACTGTCGAGAGTCAGATAGATATTATTTCCCGGGATGGGGGGCCTTTCCAATACGGTTTTTTCAATTTGAGTATTTTTACAAATAATTTCCTCAAATCTTTTACCGCGCAGTCCGCGTAGTTCTTCTTCATATTGCGCCTCAACTCCTGCCCTTCCTACCGTATCGTCTTTTGCATAACCATCATAAAGCAACGAAGCGGTATCGTTGCCGGCACTACTGGATGCCAGGATGAAATTATTCCAGTTGCTGCTATGCACCTTCCATTCGTCCTCGTTGAGTTTACTCATATAACCTAAGATGTGTGAGGCGAGTTCTTGTTCGGGATAGATTCTTTTTGGCTTGGGAGTAATGCGTATACCCGGGAAATTTTCCTGGTCGATTTCTATTTGAATAACCTTTTCCCAGGGAACATCGGAAGCAACAGGATAAAATTCTGTTTCCTCCTTGATGCGAATGGCCCTGCCATATTTTTGTTCCATATTTTGCTTCAGTTTCTCCACCTTTTCGATTACCTGGTTTGCATCTTCCAGCAATTTCTTCGGCGGGATATGTAACAATTGGGATAGCTTTTTTAGCCAGACTTCCTGATTTTCATGACATTCACCGCAAGATTTTTTTGTCTTTTTATGCACTTCCATTTCAGGGATTCGTGAGATTGCATTGTTATTATACGTAACGGCACAATAGAGTAAGTTCTTGTATTGGACTGATATGTCAAAGGTATGCTGGTCTACCGCAAGGACGTTCCCATGTCTGTCAAAAATAGAACCCCGCACTGAGTCTAATGGATATGAAGTAATGCGCCGGGTTTTGGAGATGCCCTTGTACTTATCACTCTCGATAATCTGGAGTTGAAAAAGCCGAACAACAACGCCGGTAAAAAGCAAGACGAAAACGATGAGGATAATCTTGAAACGAAATGGATACATCTGTTATTTACCCCTGATTGAAAAAAAGCCTCCTCGTAGGCTGAAATTTGTTGAATATCCAGAACAGGACAGGAACAACCATGGCGGTATAGAAAGAGCAGGAAAAGATTATCCAGAGAGTTGATGGAAGATGGAGGGTATGAAAAGAAACCGATGTGTGCACTGCGTAAAGTACGTTGTATATAACAGAAAAGATAAAGGTAATGAGAACCTGGGTAACCAAATGTCCCCGAAACAGTATTTCTCTGAAGGACCAGATAAAAAAACCTACAGCAATAAAAAATATGGAATTTATTCCAAAACTTCCTTCCGAAAGTAAATCTTTTGAAAGGCCCGAGAACCAATTTGCAATGGCATTCCGTTTTACGTCGGTAAGAAGGGAATAAAAAACTACCAGGGGAAAGTACAAATCTGGTACCGCCGGCCCGAGAGTAATCCAGTGTATCATGGTCGACTGAAAAAGGCAGATACAGGATAAGATGCAAAAAAATGTAAACCACCGCATTGTATTGTATACCACCAGTATTATAGTATTTTGATTTTATAAAAACCTAATTTGTGATAACCAGCACACTCTCGATTTTTGAAATGTTTACCTTGGGCAATGCCTTTACTGATTGAAAGAGGTCCCCGTCTTTCGTTTTATTTTCCACTATGGTAGCTATCGGCAGAGAGGATGGGTAGAATCCACCAATGTCAGAAGTGACAATATCATCACCAGTTTTTAGCTTTGCCCAGCGCGGTACATATTTTAATTTACAAAAAACCGTAGCATTCCCTTCTACAATGACCTGTTCCCGTGTTTGAACGACCCTTCCTGGTATGCGTGATGCCGGATCGGTAATGAGTTGAACAACACTATTTCCTCCACTTACCGTGGTTATCTTTCCAACCAGTGCATTATTTGATACGACTATGTCGTTGGGTTTTATACCATGCTTCGAACCGGCATTGATGGTAATACTTTTCCTCAAATTTGATGTATCATATCCGATTATGTCTGCCGGTATCATCTTTGTTTTTGTATTTTTATTTTCTGCCTGGAATTTTGATAAAGTATGTAATTTGTTTTGTAATTTGTATATGATATCCTGTTGCTCTACCAGTTTATTTTTGAACCGGGCGACTTGTTCTTCCAGTTGTTTTTTTTCGTGCGCATCTTGCCACGCAGAAATAACTTTATCAAAAAAATTACTGACTGAATTACTGCAGAAACAGGTTGCCCACTGCATCGGCCTGATAGGAGCAGCACAGGTCATTTTGATACGATTTGAAAGTTTTGGCGGGAGAAACAGCAAGACCAGGGATACTGCTAAAAGGATAATTACGGTTGCAAGGGGGTTTTTTATGAGATTGCTAAAACTAGGAGTGGATGTCCTCATCCTGTAGAACAGACTTAAATAAATCAAGGTTTTCAAGGAGATAACCCGTTCCCCTTGCAACGGCTGTCAGGGGGTCATCACCCACCTGCACAGGTAGACCCGTCTCTTCTGCCAGGAGTTTATCCATGCCCCTGATCAATGCACCACCACCGACTAATACCAGGCCGTTGGTTATTAAATCTGATGCTAACTCCGGAGCTGTCTTTTCAAGGGTAGATTTCACTGCGCTTACAATTTTATCGATTGCCTCTTTCAATGCTTCTCTAATTTCTTCAGAAGTAACGGTCGTTGCACGGGGTAACCCTGCGATGGCATCTCGGCCTCTGATTTCCATAGTAAGTTCCTCTTCCAGAGGATAGGCGGAACCGATTTCTATCTTTATTTGTTCCGCGGTGCGGTGTCCGATGTCCAGATTGTAGGTTTTCCGTACATACTGTACGATAGATTCATCAAATTCATCTCCAGCAATCCGGAGGCTTTCATGCGTGAATATATCACCAAGTGAGATGACCGCAACTTCAGTAGTCCCGCCTCCGATGTCAACGATCATACTTGCTACAGGCTCACCTACCGGAAGACCAACTCCAATTGCTGCCGCTTTCGGTTCAGAAACAAGATAAACCTCTCGCGCGCCGGCGCGCTCTGCTGAATTGACTACCGCCCGTTTCTCCACGGCCGTAATACCTGATGGTATTGCGATCAATATCCTGGGCCGAACGCCCCACTTGCGTTTATGTACCTTTGTAATAAAATATTTGAGCATAGCCTCGGTGATGTCAAAGTCCGCTATGACGCCGTTTTTGAGCGGGCGTATAACAGAGATGCTGCTTGGCGCCTTTTCCAGCATGGACTTGGCAACGTTTCCTACCGCGTTCCCATTTAGAAGAACCCTATTCGTTCCTGGTTTTACCGCAACAACAGAAGGTTCCGACAACACGATCCCTTGACCGGGAATGCAAACAAGCGTGTTTGCCGTACCGAGGTCGATCCCCATGTCCGTCGAGACGAAACCTAATATGAAATCTAATGGGTGCATTCGGATTATCGTTTTGCTGATGAAAACTCGATTTTAATGTGCATTTTTCACAAGTATTGTTGTATTTTATAGTTAGTGCTATTTGGGAATAATTATACGGTTAATATTTATAAAATGTCAAGGGGAAATCCCATTCCAGTAATTATGCGTAATTATGCGCTTATTATGTACCGTAGCGGCAATTGAATTGCCGCTACATAATTACCGCTAAGACATTTACAACTTTGAATGTTTTCAAAAAAACTAAATTGTTTCGGCTCAGGCTGACGCACAAATTACAGACAAGCCATGCCTTAGTGCATTTTTCAACCACCTTTGTATTTTGGTACCCTGGCGGCAAATAACCCGGATTTCAAGGCTGCTATGAGAAGTACGATTCCCGTTGCGGTTGTACAAAGAATTGCAAACCAATCCCCGCAGATGACATAGAAAGGATTGTATTTTTCCACCAATTTTATACGGTTTGTGAGCGTACCATCGATTTCTCTGTATTTCCCCGTGTGATCTGATAACTTGTCATAAATAGTGCCATCAGGAGCGACAAAGGAAGATATGCCGGTATTGGCAGCACGCGCCATACAGATGCGGTTCTCGATTGCCCGGAATACCATAATGGCGAGGTGTTGGTCAAGTTCCGCGCTATCGCGGAACCAGCCGTCGTTCGTTATGTTTAACATGAAATCCGCCCCATCTTTCTTGAATTTTCTGATCAGGGACGGCACCGTATCTTCATAGCAGATAGACGAACCAAACAGAAAACTTCCATTCTGGAGGGTATCTAAATGAAATAATGTCCGCCTGTTGCCAGGTGTTAAACCAATTTCGTAAGGCACAAGATTGGCCAGGAATGGGAAATATTTTTTCAGGGGTGTAAATTCTCCAAATGGCACGAGATGGATCTTGTCGTAGCGGTCTAATAATTTTCCCTCTCTGTTATAATAATATACGCTGTTAAAATAAATCTGTTCCTCTCCCACCAGGGTTAAAGCGATGCCTCCCAGTAGTAAGTTTGCGTTTAAATCCTGTGCTAACTGAACGGCGGTAAGCTGTGATAGTACGTCGATCTTTCTGCCGGTGAGTTCCGGATTGATGTTGAGTAATCCCGGCATCATGGTCTCCGGCCACACGAGTAAGTCAATCGGCGTGTCTTTCATGCCCATTGACAGGTCGGAATATTTCTTCAGGATCTGGATTTGATCTTCTTCGGTAGACTCAAATTTTAAATCCTGGGGTATATTCCCCTGTACCATGCATATAGTAGGACCTTCCTGTGGTTTATAATGCCTGAGCCAGTAGAAACCATAAAACAGGATGGCCGCCAGGAGAGCCAGAGGAAGGGTACACACCAGATTGAAAAAGATAAACTTCCGAGCCGGAAGCAAGCATTGATAGTATCGTTCTGCAAAAAATACTCTTTTATCATTCGGCTGAGCGCTCACAACGAAGTCTCCCCCTTGCGGAGGAAGGGTAATTTTGCCGAGGCTTGCAAAGCTACGGATTATTAGATCAGCGATAGCTGCGTTAACCACGATAATGATGAAGGAGATACCGTAAACACCGGTGATATCGGCGACCTGTATTACCGGTAGATACTGATACTGGGTATGTCCGATAAAAAACCAGGGAAATCCGGATAGCAGAAATGACCGTATAAATTCAAGTGCTATCCAGATGCAAGGCGCAACGACAGCGAGTGGATATTTCAATCTAAAGACAATAAATCGGGTACAAAATGCAAAGGCGAGAAAATAAGCGGAACAATACAAACTCAGCAAAACCCAGGCAATAATCGCTATATGGCGTAACCACGAAAGCTGGATAAAGAAGAATACTGCCCCGACAAACAGGGCAGTAAGGCAGATATACCTTTCTTCTGTTACGATAAGGAAGAGCCACGGAATAAAAGCGATCCATGCAAGATAACCCAGGTCTGCGGGTGGAAAGGAAAGGCATAAAAAAAGAATGGTGAGGAAGGAAAGGATCGCGATTTTTACAAAATTTGTTCTGCTCAAGGTTCTAAAAATAGTTTAATGCTTGGGAAATTCAAAGCTACGGGTGTAGGGCGATGAGACTCGTCGCCCTACATTGAGAAAATAGCCGAAGGCCTGATTAAACGCTAAGAATTTCAAAGTTATTGGTAGAGCCAACTCCCGTTGGCGACCGGGCGCACGCACGCCGTTGTGCACTGCCAGTCGCCGTCAGCTGACGGCTCCTACCTCCGTGTCATGAAAAGTTGCCTGATGCGTTAAGTTAAGGGCATGAGGGAGACTTCCCATATCTCTGTTATATATTCTCTAAAGGTTACGGTCTTCATAGAGGCTAAAGCTATAGTAAAAGGTATACTTTGTCAACAAAAAACCTCAACACTCTTTGTTAGTCAAGGGGTATAACATCGACCAGTTGTCCTGAGGAGAGTTTTTCTGCATCTTCACGGACGATAAGTAGGCAGTTGGCCCTGGTGGTAGCCAACAGGTCGGCTGAACCATGCCATTCTACCGGTGAAACCAGCCAATGGTTATCGTGCATGCGAAGGACTGCGGGGCGGTACTCACGACGCTTTCTCTTGACGAGTATCTCCGTCTCTAAAGACGCCTTTAGAGTAGTTCGATGGATGTTGGCAAATCCCATCATCTTTCGGATAGCCGGGTAAATAAATAATTCAAAGGTGACAAAAGAGGCTACCGGGTTTCCTGGCAGGGCAAAGATAAAGGTCTTATCCTTTCTGCCGAAAATGACAGGTTTTCCGGGTCTTAAGGCCACCTTCTCAAAATAGATATAAGTGTTTAAATCCTTCATTACGTCTCCTACAAGGTCATATTCCCCCATAGAGACGCCGCCTGAAAGGATCAGGATATCCTTTTGTAAACCCCTGCGCATGATACTGGAAATTTCCTCCTTCGTATCCGTAACAATACCCAGGATTTCAACCTCTGCCTTTAAACGTCTGGCTTGTGCGGACAGGGAATAACCGTTACTATTTCTGATCTGTGCAATGGAAGGCTTGAATCCCACATCCACCAGCTCATCGCCAGTAGAGATGATCCCTACCGTTGGAGCAGAAAACACCTCAACGCGGGATTTTCCTATGGTGGCAAGGATGCCAATTTCCTGAGGTCTTATGGGCATACCTTTGTGAAGAACGGTTTGTCCGACCTGCATGTCCTCGCCACGTTTCGAGATGTTTCTTCCACTGTTAATTGGTCTCAGGATTTTTACTCGATTATTTGCTGAAAGGTCTTCTGTTTCCTCAAACTTGACCACGGCATCTGCCCCTTCAGGTACGGCTGCTCCTGTCATAATTTTGGATGCCTGTCCATGTGATACCTTTTTTGTAGGCATGTGACCCGCTGCGATGTCCTCAATGACAGTTAGTTCAACGGGGGCGGCAGCAGTGTCTGCTGCGATAACAGCGTAACCATCCATTGCCGAGCGGTCAAAGGGAGGCATGTCGATATCAGATTGCACATCCTGAGCGAGACAGAACCCCAGGGAATTTTCAAAGGGTACTGTTCTGGATGGCAGTGGTTCTATAACATCCGCAACAATCTTTATAGCTGTATCAACTGAAATCATAGTTTTTCTATGTTAAATGAACGATCTCGATATGTCAAGTATTGTTGCTCAAAAGGCAGGCACTCCTTCTTTCGAAAAAAACTTGACAGAAAGAAATCGAATGGATATAAGGACTTAAATTTATAGAAGATGTATCCTTGTATTTGAGTCAGGTTTTTAAGAACAATTACAGCAGCCACAGAGCGGGTTATATAATATTACGCCGGAAAAACTTCTTTTTTGTAAGTTTTTAGTAACTAGCCCATTTGTCCGCTTAAGTAGGCAGTTGGCAGTTTGTAATGGACATGTATCACTTTTTGCCTACTGCCAATTGGGTACTATCTGCTCATCTTTTTGGTTGCGGCGTAGCAGCGCTAGGCAGTAGTGCAAAACATGGACAAGCTCAGCTTATCCGTGCCGCCCCGTTAGATCGTGGCTACTCTGTATCAAGTTTATAAATCACAAATTGTGAGCCCCCGGGTATATACTCAGAAATTTACTACGCTTTAGGGCCACCTTTTTTAAGCGCATCCTTTGGAAGGGCGTAGTTTTCTTAAAGAGATTACCCAAGTTTTTAAATCATCTGGGTAATCTGTGAAATCTGTGGTTCCAGGTGTTTTTTCTTGGTCTGAGGCTCAGCCTCGCAGCACTTTATTTGTAACAAAGAGGATCTCATATTGAGTTGTTTTTCGATCAAAAAGGCAATCCTCTGTGTGAGTATATCAAGTTTATTATATACCCTTGGTTGCTCTACAGTAAGAATCAGGGAAGGCGTCTTTTTCCCCCCGCACGAAAAATATACCATAAGCATACCCGGGAAGGGATGGGAACCGATTAGGGTAGGTAAAGAGGATATGGCCTTGTGGCATAGACAATATCACTCCATGATTGCCATTATCTCCAGTGAAATAGAAAATAAAGAATTTTCCCTTGAGATGCTCAATCGACATCTTTTCCTTGGGATGACAGGCAAGAAAATCATATCAAAGGAATTTGTGCTTGTGGATAATCAAAGTGCACTCCATACCATTTTAGAGGGAGAAATGGATAGTAATAAATTAAAGATCGACTCCTATGTCATCAAGGTGGGAGATAAGGTTTACGACCTGGTGTGCTGGGCCCCGGCAGATTCATTTGATCCTGTGAAGGATGATTTTGAGAATATGGTAAGAACTTTTAGATTTACAAAAACTAATTCCCTGCGAGCAGAGGTTTTGCGGGAATATTGAACGATATTAAGAGAAGCAGTTACTTATTATTAAGGAACAATAAGAATAGCCAATGAATATTTTATTATCCATCGATGTTGCGGCGAAAAAGTTTATCCTGTCGGTGGGTCAGGCAACGTTGTTGGCGATCAAGGGATTTGTGGGGATTTTTGTACCCCCATTCAATCTGAAGCTAGTACTCCGGGAAATAGATAATTTTGGGGCAGGGTCACTCCTCTTGGTTGATCTCATTGCGCTATTTACGGGGATGGTGATGGCCCTTCAGACGATTTAT
>JBKBTA010000137.1:0-7990 GCA_046291035.1 Candidatus Brocadia sp. | reverse complement strand
ATCTGGAAGAATGGGAATTGGCGGGACGAACTAACATTATGGACGAAAACCATCATACGTTCCCCCAATAGCTATCGTGCCCATTGCAATTTGGGTAATGTATACATAGAAAGCGGCCTTATTGAAAGGGCGCAAAGGGAATATCAAACCGCATTGCGAATAAACCCAAATGATGCCAGTGTGCATAGTAACCTTGGAAACGTTTATACCAAACAAGGGCTTGTCGATAAAGCCTTTCTGGAATACCAGGAGGCAATTCATCTGGACAGAAATTATGCACCGCCCCATAACAATCTTGGGAACATCTATTTTAATCAAGGCGCTATTGATAAGGCAAAACTGGAATATGAAGAGGCATTAAGGATAAAGCCTGATTATGCACTCGCCCATAATGGACTTGGCAATATTTATAACAGAATGGGAGACCTCGACAAGGCCATGGAAGCGTTTAAAAAATCCCTTTATTACGACAGCAAGTATATCCCCGCCATGATTAATTTAGGCGTGAATTATGCCAAAAGAGGGCGGCTCAATGAAGCTGTTATTGAATTCAAAAAAGCTATCGAATTGGATGCCGATCAATCCTCAGCCCATTTTAATCTGGGCCTTGCCTATGAAAAATTGGGAAAACACACTGAGGCTATTAATGAATACAATATCGTAATTCGGCTTGACCCAAGCAATTTCAATGCCCACTACGCACTTGGCAGTTTATACCGTGCATTGGGACTATCGGATAAGGCTATAGACGCATTTCAGAAAATAATTATGCTTAAGCCCAATATCCCAAATGTTTACCAAAATCTCGTTTTTTTATACCTTGACAGCAAAAATGACGTGGAGATGTCTCGGTATTATCTGAAAGAATTGTTGAAGTTAGACCCCTCTCAGGCGCAAAGAGAAGACATCAAGCAGGTCCTGGAACGTTTAAAACCATCGGGAAGCTGATGCCTCAAAGGCCTTTTTCACCGCATCTTCAGGATTAATAGCCTTTATGATGCCTTTTATATCCCATGTGTTTATCCCGACAACTGGCTTTCCCATTTTAAGAGCAAAAGCTATTTCTGAAAGGGTTCCGTATTCACCGCCAACTGCGATTAAGGCATCCGCCGTGCGAATAATGATAACATTCCTTCCCTCTCCAAATCCTGTGGCAACCGGGATATCAATGTATGGGTTTGCTCCTTTTTTATGCTCCTGGGGCAGTATTCCTACGGTAATACCGCCCTCATCCTTAGCTCCTTTTGTTGCGGCCTCCATTACTCCGCCGAGTCCGCCACAAACTAAAATAGCGTTTCTGCGGGCAATCAATCTTCCTATATCTTCAGCGATTCTCAGCATTGGCTCCTCTGCATCTCCTGCTCCTATAACACCTATGATTTTTTTACTCATTGTTCCAAAATCTGAAATTATTTAAATTTTGTGCTGCATGATAGAGACAGGTAATCGAAGGACTATATGGGGGAAAAGTGGGCCCACAAGGATTCGAACCTTGGACACGCGGATTATGAGTCCGCTGCTCTGACCAGCTGAGCTATGGGCCCGTGTAAGATTCATAAAAATTATAACAAAATCTTATCCCTTTTCAATTTCATTTTAAAATAGACTGCTCTTGGCTTGTCTTCGCCGTGGCATAACATTGACAATGATTTTTGCAATTTCCTGTACAGGTCTATAATCTGCCGATAGGGAAATCAAAAAAATTAAAAAACCTCCTTTTTTAATGAGGAGCGGTCTTGCAATTTATTCAGTGTTTCGGAGGCGCTTTGGGATAAAGGCAATGATAGATAAGTTCATACCAGAGCCTGGCTCAAACAGAGGTAATAGTACATGGCAGTATATAGGCGCTAAGCGCCTGCATTATTTTTGTTAAAATACTTGCCATCCATTTGATTGATTACGGATACTAGACTTGCCAAGCGTGTTTCCCGACTGTTATGGATGTTTCACCCAAGATGCATTGGTAGGAAAGCGTCCCCGATTGTCATCATAAGGTCAGGCGAGATGGATTACCCGTTTTCCCTTCGTGATGTATGTTTGAACACAGTACAGTATCCAGAGATGTTTTTACCTAATCTCTTTCGACATCTCCAACGAGGACTTCGTTTGTGTTTCACACCGGGATGGAAGGTTGGCACGAACTCACACGCCATACTCATACACCCCAAAAGGTCGTTTGTACCTCGTAACTCCGTTCCTTCGGCAGGCTCAGGACAGGTCCCCCCCTTGGGAATACGCTATCTTTCTCCACATACGGTTGCTCCATGGTATGCGCATAGGCACAAACTTCTCTCCAAGGAATTAGGCTCGCAGAGGGTGGTATTTGCAGCCACTCGGGTATTCCATACTCCAAGGCACGCCAAACCCGACCACCCAATCGCAAAGGGATTGGGTTAAAAATTTCAGATTTAGTTGTGGATATTTTCATGCCAATTACGCCTTGACAAACCTTTTACCCGAGAGTTGCCTTACCAGTTTTTTTATTTCGAGTATCATCAGGGTGCTCGAGACGACGGATGGGGGGAGCTTTGCGATGCGTATTATTTCATCTATGTCTTTCGGACTGCTGGATAAGAGTGAGAATATCTTTTTTTCCTGAGAGTTCAGTGACAGACTTCTCGGGTCGTTTGTTGTGGACTCATCGGATGTCTTCAAGGTTTCTGCTAATGGTCCTAACTCTTGAATGATATCGGTAATATCCTCGACGAGTTTTGCGCCTTCCTTGATGAGTTTATGTGTGCCCCGGCTGTAAATGTTGTCAATATTACCTGGGATGGCAAAGACCTCTTTCCCCTGTTCGAGCGCCCACTGGGCAGTTATCAGAGAACCGCTGTTTAGTGCTGATTCAACCACAAGCACCCCCAGCGACAGGCCACTTATCAGCCTGTTCCGTGGAGGGAAATTTCGAAAATCGGGCGGTGTATTCATGGGAAATTCGGATACTAAAGCGCCGTGTTGGGCGATTTGTTCAGCCAGTTCGATATTCTCACGGGGGTAAATAACCCCCAGACCGCAGCCGAGTACGGCAATGGTGCGTCCGTTGGATTTGATAGCGCCGCGATGTGCAGCCGCATCTATCCCCCGTGCCATGCCACTAACAATACAAAGTCCCTTCTGCGCAAGGAGCCGGCTAAAACGCTCTGCCTGCGAGAGACCATAATAGGTGCAACGCCGCGCGCCCACAATAGCAAGGGCAAGGATGTCCGTTTCGAGGATGTTGCCCTTTACATAAAGGACGAGTGGCGGGTCATAGATGGTCTTGAGATGTTTCGGATACTGTTCGCTGGTGTAAGGCAGAATTTGAACGCCCTTATCTTTGGCCAGGTTTATTTCGGTTGAAATGTCAATATTTCTGGATTCCTCAACGATGGCGTTTGCTAATTTTGGACCTATACCAGGTACCGCCTCTAATTCTGATCTGGTGGCACTGAGGATTGCCTCTGAAGAACCGAACCTTTCCAAAAGTGTTTTATATGTCCTTATCCCGATCCCCTTCGTCATATTCAGACGCAGGAGGGCCTCAAATTCCGTCAATGGGTTTTCCTCTCATGAAAGTGAAAATAATTCCTGACACAGCACCGATGCAATCAAATAGACCGGCCCTTGCTCCCCTCCTTCGCAAGGAGGGGACTTCATCGTGATGCTTCTGCGTGACGGTTCGATAGACCTATCATGCATGGCTGAAATAATTCAATTCGTCCTGATATTATCAGAGTCCGTCGATCCCTAACCTTTGGTGTGAGCTCAGTCGAACGATAAAGGGGAGACAAAAGACTTTCTCAAAAAGTTTTTACACTGTAAACACTCATGAGTGAAAGCCCCAAAAGGGCATGAAATATATCACCCTCCCTTGATCCCTCCCATCAAAAGAGGGAAAGTTTTTCGCCCTCTCGTGGGAGAGGGTATGAGTGAGGGGTATTTTTGTGCCAACCCCTCTGCATCGCTCAAATAAGAGGCTTATTCAATACGCGGTAGAGAATTTCCTCCGTTACCTGATCCGATATAATAACTTCCCCAATTTTTATGGGCAGGATAAAGCGAAGCCTGCCGGCAATGGCCTTTTTATCGGCGTACAGGGCTTTTACG
Organism: Candidatus Brocadia sp.; assembly: GCA_046291035.1. GTDB lineage: Bacteria > Planctomycetota > Brocadiia > Brocadiales > Brocadiaceae > Brocadia. The sequence goes on along the minus strand of JBKBTA010000137.1, from coordinate 3,904 downwards.
ATGTCCTCAGATCTTAATCCTGTATGGAGCGGCAATCCCAATCGTTTTATTAGTGAAAATTGTCGCTCCCATACCCCATTATCAGTCAATCCCATTTCAATGGCAATCCTCGTGGCATAAAGCATGCCAATGGCTACTGCCTCGCCATGTCTGTATTTTTTGTAGTCTGTGACCGTTTCGATGGCATGACCAATGGTATGTCCGTAGTTTAATATGGCGCGCAGGCGCTTTTCTTTTTCGTCTTCTTCCACGACATTTGCCTTGATCTGGCATGATGTGGTGATGATTTTAAGAAGGGCGGTGTCGTTTAATTGTAATATGTCATAAAGGGACTTTTCTATATACGCAAATAATTCAGCGTCCCTGATGACTCCATACTTGATAACTTCCACAAGACCTGCCACAAGTTCTGTCGTCGGTAATGTGGAGAGGGTATCGGTATCAATAAAAACAGCCCTGGGCTGATAAAAACTCCCGATCATATTTTTCCCCTTTGGGTGGTTTACGGCTACCTTGCCTCCAATACTGCTGTCAACCTGTGCGAGGAGTGAGGTCGGTATCTGAATAAAAGGGATACCCCGCATAAAAGTTGCAGCCACAAAGCCGCTGATGTCGCCTACCACGCCTCCGCCTAATGCGACGATAAGGGAATGCCTGTCCAACTTATGATCAAAACATGCATCGTAAAGTGTCAATGCTGTTTCCAGGGTTTTCTGCTCTTCACCGGGTTTCAGTGAGATAAGCCTGACATCGAAGTTATTTCGTATAAGACTTTCCAATACGATATTACCGTAAACCTTTTCTATGTTTTTATCGGTAATCAGGAGCGTCTTGCACGGTTCTTTCTCTTTAACTAAGATATCGCCGATTTTCCCGAGGATACCTTTATCAATAGAGATGTTATAACTATTAGAGGATAAATTAACACGTATAGTCTTCATAAGAGTAAATATCGGTTCTCATAAGCATTGTACCTAGCGAATCTCCCAAAAAATCACCTCCACAAGTAAATTTGCCACAAAATATTTGTATCATATCTGGCAACTAAATATCAAGATTAAAGCAGATATGAAGACTTCAGGCTTACCGAAGATCGTCTATATATTTTTTTGCCTTTTCATGATTTGGATTTAGCCCTAGTACTGCCTGCCATAATTTTATGGCCTTTTCTTTTTCTCCCAGTTTGTAATAAATAGTTCCCATACAAAAAAGGGCCTCAGTATGGGAAGGGGCAAGCTTTAGTGTCGTTTCGAATTCCTTCAGGGCATTTTCCAAACTGCCTTCTTGTAAATGGGCATACCCCATATTAAAATGGAAATCGGGTTGGTCGGGGAGTAAATCCACGGCCTTTTGAAATGCAGCCAGTGCGCCTTCTCTGTCTCCTTTTTTGATCAGAGAGGCGCCAAGATTGTTATATGAATAAGGGTACACTGAATCAAGCCTTATTGCATGTCTATATTCTGCTATTGCGTCCTCCAAACGACCTTTTTTGTCATAAATAGTACCCAGGTTGTTATGGACGTAAACTTGTGCCGGGTTGAGCTTCAGTGCAGTTTGATATGCCTCTAGGGCGAGGTCATACTGTCTTCTTGCCTCGTAAATATTACCCAGATTATAATACGCATCCCCGTATTGTGGGTCTAACGACAAGGCTTTTTTATAAGCAGCCAGAGCTTCTTCCTGCCTGCCAAGTTTGTTGTATAAGACACCAAGGTTGTTGTATGCATAGGCAAAATTAGGATCGATGGCGATGGCGTTGTTATACTCGGCGATTGCATCATCATATCGATTCAGAACAAAATAAACCTTTCCCAGGTTGTTGTGTGCCTGCTGGTAATCCGGTTTCATCTGAATCGCTTTTTTATAGGCTGAGACGGCCTGCTGAAGCAGGTCTTTCTTTTCGTATGCGTTTCCCATGTTGTAGTACACTGTTGCATAGTGGGTAAAGCCTACCTCCCGGGCCTTTTGTATGGCTTTTTGATAGCAGATTAATGCCGCGTCCGGATAACCCTTCTTGTTGTATTGTGTTCCCAGATTATTATACGTTGTGAAACTGCACGACGGGCTTTGAGATGAATTATACCAGAGCGTAAATTCATCCCGCCAAACGTTGTTTCTGTTAACCGTTACAACAATATAGAATATTATCAAAGAACCAATCACAGAATGCTTTATTATTGATATCTTTAGTTGTAGTAAAGTAATTGAAAAAAACAGGCAGAATCCGAGAATGGGTAAATAGAGATAACGGTCTGCCATGATATTTGCCAACGGGATAATGTTCAGGACGGGGAGGACAGAGATGAAAAACCACAGTGTGGCAAATATCATTACACGGTAAAAATACCTTTTTCTCCGTAGCCGAATCGCAATAATGACAAGGGAAAATAGTGCAAAAAAGGGAATAATAAAGGATAATGTCAAAGGTGTTTTAAGGTACAGGACGTGGTAGTCTGCATTCAGGTTTAATGGCAGGAAGATATTGGCTATGTATCTCCCCAGGACCTTTGTCATGGTAAGCATATTGACAAAAAAGCTGCCTTCCGGATAGGCGATCTTTTCCTGGGGATTATGGAAAATGAAGAACCTGATGATGAGATATACAAGACTTATTCCTATATATCCCAGGAAAAAGGGAGAACGTATTATCTTCGAAACGGTTTTGTAAATAGCAAAAACTGGGGACGAATGGCCATTCTCCCTTATACTTGCGCTGAATAGCAGATCAAAGGAAAAAATCAAGGCCGGCAATGCGAGAGCTGATTCTTTGGAAAGCAAGGCAAAGAAATAGGTTGCCATGGCGCCCGCATAGAGGGAAACGGCGCCTGTGTGGAAAGGCCCAGATAATGGGAATCCCCCTGAATCCCCATTTTGTAAAGTGCTGCAAAGCGAGATCCGAGCGCTTCCCCTCTCCTGATAAAGCAAATAGAGTACAAAGGAAGTGGTCAAAAATGCAGTCGCAATCAGGTCTTCTCTGTAACTGATCACATTGACAACCTCACTTACCACGGGGTGTACTGCAAAAAGTATGCACGTCAGCAATGCAAGGCAGGTATGGGGGATTCGGTCAATATATGTTCTCGTCGTTTGGGAAAGCTTTCCCTTCCTCGTGTTATTTCCTTGAGTAAGGCCAGATTGGAAGGTTTGTTGGTATGCCTCCCTTTTATTCTCTTGGGAAAGGGGGGAAGGTTTGTCATGGCTGTATAGCGTTTTGTATCTATCATATTGGCGAAATAAGAGAAGTACAAAAAAATACATAAGCATCACATTCAGCGTGTGTAACATCACATTTACCACATGATATCCCATGGGGTCCATGTGCCAAAGGGCATAGTCGATGAAGTAGGAGAGTGTAACAAGGGGGCGGTAGGTAAGCTCACCCGAATATTTGAAATAGTCGTGGGTAAATAAGTGCTGAAAATTCCCCCAATCCTTGATAAACCGGTTCTCCACAATGGTAGATGTATCATCGTAAACAAACTGGTTTGGGAGGCAATTCAGGTAAGTGATTATCGTTAGTATAGCGATTATAGAGATTGTAATACTCCGCGAATAAAGTTTATTTTGGTATGCTTTCTTCATAAATTTCCATAAAGTTGTGTGTAAACAAAACGCTATGTATTAAAGACGAAATATGATTTTTTTACAATGTAAAACTCTGTTGCCCACGAAAATTCAAAGTGTCTTCATCAAAATAAATACCCGGAATTGCCGATTGATTTTGCCAGATACCCCGCCTTTTTCTATTGCCAGGAGAAGGCTCGCTATGGTAAAGTAAAACCGTTTTGTTCAATGTAAACCAGGTCGTCAGTCACAGGTCGCCAACAGGAGTTGGCTCCTACTACCTGCGTACTTGCGTTAAATCAGATTCCTCGACTCCCCTCAGGATGACGTCATCCTGAGG
>JBKBTA010000136.1:4886-8071 GCA_046291035.1 Candidatus Brocadia sp. | reverse complement strand
AGAAAGCGGGTAACTTTCAAAAAAGCAGAATTGTAGTGAGGAATAATTTTGAAGATCCTTGAATATCAATCACTTATGTTTTTAAATGCGTAACTTAGGCTAGCGCTTCACCCATCCTTCATGATTACTTGCAATGGTCAGAACTGTATCGTCTAACCAGATTTCAAAATGAAACATCCATGAGCCTTCGGCACACAAAGGACAGTGAAAATGTCACCCTGAACGGTGAAAGAGATTCTCCACTTCGTTCAGAATGGCAAAAAGCGAAGGGCTCAGAATGACAGCGCAGGAGGTATTTTCAGGTGAAATTTCTATACTATGAACTTATGTTCGCCTTGCAGCGTTTCGTTTTGTCATTTGTCACCAGCATCACTTACCGATTCTAATTCGGAGTGGGCTGTCTCCCATCTGTTATAAAGGGTGTTTAATTCCTGAGTAATAGCTTTATACTGCTTATTGATCTCAATAAATTTTTCTTTGTCGTTGTAAAGCGCTGGATCTGAAAGGATGTTATCGAGTTCCTGCTTTTGTGTTTCCAACAAGGCAATCTTTTCTTCAATATTTTGAACTTCTTTTGTGAGCTTCCGTTTCCTGGCATTTTGCTCTTTTTTTTGTAAGTACTGTTGTTTCTGTAAACTGATCCCTTCCGATCTTGATGTTGATGGTGCTTTCGTCTTGATATCTGCAGCTTCTCTATCTAAATCTGATGCCTTCTTTTCAAGAAAATCCTTAAAACCTCCCAAATAAACGTGGACATTATTATTTTTTAATTCATAGACCTTGGAGATTAGTCCATCCAGGAAGTCTCTGTCATGGGATACAATCAACAGGCTCCCTGTATAATCCAGCAATGCGTCCTTCAAAATCTTTTTCGTGGTAATATCGATGTGGTTGGTGGGTTCATCCAGGATGAGAAAATTTGTGGGTTTTAGGAGCATTTTTGCCAGAGAGAGACGGGATTTTTCACCACCACTTAAAACGTTGATAGTTTTGAAAACATCGTCACCCGAGAAAAGAAAGGCGCCCAATATGTGTCGCACCTGGGAAACCATAGAAAGCGGGGCGACAGACTCGATTTCCTGTAATACCGTATTCTGATTATTTAATTTTTCTGCATGTTCCTGAGCAAAATAATCGAAGAGGACGTTATGCCCCATCTTGATAGTTCCTGAGTACGGTTGCTCAACGCCAGCTATGATACGTAATAAAGTAGATTTTCCCGACCCGTTTTGTCCCACAAGGGCTACCTTTTCCCCCCGTTCAATCGAAAGGCAAATGTCCTGAAAGATCAAGCGTCCGTCATATTTATGTGAGACATCTTTTATATCCAGTACGGTTATACCACTTTGTTTCGATGCAGGAAATCTAAATTTGACCTGTTCTACCGTATTTTCTGGTAATTCTTCCTTCTCCATCTTTTCGAGCATAAGGATTCGGCTCTGCACTTGTGAGGCCTTGGTATTCTTTGCCCTGAACCGTTCGATAAACCGCTCCACTTCTTTGATCCTTTTCTGCTGGTTGATATAACGCGCCGTCTGCAATTCCTTCCGTTTCTCTTTTTCAGCCTCATAAAAGGAATAATTCCCGTAATACTCATGAATCTTTCCCTTCTCCAATTCCCAAATCCTGGAAACGTTACGGTCAAGAAAAGCCCGGTCGTGTGAAATGATAATCAGTCCTCCTTTATATCCCTTGAGATACTCTTCTAACCAGAGGATTGAATCAATATCCAGGTGATTCGTTGGTTCGTCCAAGAGGAGCAGATTTGGTTCCTGGAGCAACAATCTGGAAAGTGCCACCCGCATTTGCCACCCACCGCTAAATGTGCCAATGCCCTTTCCAAAATCTGATTCTTTAAACCCCATTCCTTTTAAGACCTTGCTGGTCTCTGCGCCAACCTTGGCGCCGTTAACAACCTCCAGATGATGTAGCAGTTGTGCGTAATGATCCAGGAGCAACTGATGGTCTTCGCCTTGTATGGAAGGATCATCCAATTGGGTATGAATCTTATCGATCTGATTTTTTACGTGAAGAATGTCTTCAAATGCCGAGCTGGCCTCTTCGAAGACGGTTTTTTTCTTGAAGACAAAACCTTCCTGTGGGAGATAACCGATGTTGGTATCTTTTGCACAAATAAGATCGCCTGCACTGGGTTCGATGAATCCGCAAATGAGTTTGAAGAGTGTGGATTTGCCCTCGCCATTGGGACCAATCAAACCGATCCGAGCATTTCTCTGTATGTGTAACGAAATATTATCAAAAATGGTCTTAGAGCCGAAGGCCAGGCAGACATTGTTCAAACGAATCATTTTATTCCGCCGTACACTGCTTCCCGATATTCCTTCCAAAAACACTCGGCAGTACGGAATCCCGCCTCCGCCAGGAGTTGAAGATCATCCATAAGGAATAAAAGGTGGTCGCCGTCCTTTTTCTCTTTTTCTGCCAATTCTGATGATATTTGGTCAAGGGTCTTCTCCTGTTGCTTGATCTTTCGCGTCCTCTCCTGTATCCCCTGATAATGTAAACGTCGGAATCTGGCCTCAAGCACGGCGTCAGCGGTTTTAAAGACATCACAATTCACAAACCATCCATGCGGCTTTAATATTGAGTGAATATACTGAAAGAGCACTAACTTTTCTTCCCTGTACAAATGATGGAGTGCAAACGAAGAAACCACAGCATCTACATGAGAAAGGGTATTTATTTTATCCGGTAATTCCTGGAAAGTGGATATTTGAAATGTAACCTGCGAAAGGTAGTCTTTAAGCCTTAATTTGGCCTTTTCTATCATGAGTTCTGCTGCATCTACTGCTATGATCTTTGCATGGGGAAACGTTTCAATGATCTTCTGTGACAGGTAGCCGGTGCCAACACCCAGGTCTAATATGCTTAATTTTTCTGCCCTATCAAAAGGTAATACCTCGCACACAATGGATGCCATTTTGACGCGGTTTGGGTGCCAGATGTCCATGTCGATGTCATACGTAGCAACAGTATCCGTATTATTAAAGGCATAGACTGTCTCTCGCAGGGTATCTTTTTTCATATCGCTCACCGCTCATGCGGTATCCTTAATGTTAAGTTAGGAAATGACAATTACAGCTGAAAAACTCCCAACCCGAACGAATCGGAAAAGACTGTAGTGGGGGGGGGCGGGGGGGGCGGACCGAAAATAAATTTGATGA
>JBKBTA010000136.1:0-4877 GCA_046291035.1 Candidatus Brocadia sp. | reverse complement strand
ACCCTAACGAATCGTAAAATACTTTTGTGGCAAGGCGCGCCTTGCCACTACAAAAAATATTTTTGCTGAAAATATCAAAATGTTTTTTATAAGCGCCTATACAACTAAATCATCTGCACCAGGCGCCGTATTCGTTCCTTGAATTGTTTCAGGGCATTGGCGCGATGGCTGATCCTGTTCTTGATCGAAGGATGTAATTCAGCGAAGGTTTGATGGTAATCTGGTACATAAAAGATGGGGTCGTATCCAAAACCGTATTTTCCTTTAGGTTCTTCGGTAATAAACCCTTCGCAACGACCCTCGACAACAAAAAACAACCCATGAGGACCAGCCAGGGCAATATTACAAACAAACCTGGCCGTGCGTCTCTCCTTCGGTACGCCTCTTAATTCAGATAATACCTTTTCTATATTTTTTTCATCAGTTGCATCGGGTCCCGCATATCTGCATGAATAAACACCAGGACGCCTATTCAGGGCATCGATTTCAAGTCCTGAATCGTCTGCCATTGCCCAGGTATTACAGGCCTTTGCCAGAACGGTTGCCTTTTTTATAGCATTTTCCTGAAAGGTAGTTCCAACTTCTTCTATCTCGGGTAAAAAAGGAAAGTCCTCAGGACCTCGGAGCGATATCCCCGGCACATCCTTAAGAATTTCCCTTATCTCTGCCATCTTTTTTTCATTTTGTGTCGCCACCAAAATGGCCTTTGTATGTATTGTATTAACGAAGGAAGTCATAATTATTCTCCTCTTGTTTTTAATTTTTGTAATTTATTATTTGATATTGTTTAGAGTTTAGTATTCAGAATTTCGTTGAATTCTCAGGTTTGTTTTTATGTGGTTTCCGACATTTTTCATTTTATCTATGCTGTTTCTAATGCCTTCTTTTGGATTTCAGAAATCTCACGAATACCTTTTTTTGCCATCTTCAACATCTCTGATAATTGGTCGTCATCAAAGGCATACTCTTCCCCCGTGCCTTGTAGTTCAATAAATTTACCGTCCCCGGTCATTACTACATTCATGTCCACCTGTGCAGCAGCATCTTCAGCATAGCAGAGGTCTAACAGAACGACACCATTCACGATCCCAACGCTTACAGCTGCAATACTATTGAGGACAGGGTTCTCTTTGATCATATCTTTGCGTTTGAGCCATTGGATGGCATCCATCAATGCCACGTAACTACCCGTAATAGCGGTGGTGCGTGTACCTCCATCTGCCTGAATAACATCACAGTCAATCCAGATAGTCCGTTCCTTCAACAAGGCAAGATCGATGATGGAACGCAATGAACGGCCAATGAGCCGCTGTATTTCATGGGTTCTGCCTCCCACTTTTCCCCTGGTGGATTCCCTCGGTGCCCTAATGGGTGTAGAACTTGGCAGTAAAGAATATTCAGCTGTTATCCAGCCTTCACCGGTATTTTTGATATGGGGAGGTACGGTTTCTTCTACCGAAGCAGTACAAATGACTTTGGTATTGCCGGTTTGGATAAGCACCGAACCTGGTGCATATTTGGTAAAATGCCTCGTAATGATTAAGGGGCGTAACTCATCGTGTGCACGGTTATCAACTCTCATAGTTTTATTTACGCAAGAGAAGTTTTAAAAGTGCCTTTTCTACGTGAAGCCTGTTTTCAGCCTGGTCATAGACGATAGAGTGCGGACCATCAATAACTTCATCGGTGATTTCTTCTCCCCGATGAGCCGGCAGGCAGTGCATTACCTTTACATCATCCTTTGCTAATTTCAAAATGTCATTACTGATCTGAAAACCCCTGAAAGCTTGCTGGCGCACCTCTTTTTCTGCCTCCTGTCCCATGCTGACCCATGTATCTGTATAAATCACATGCGCATCTTTAGCCGCTTCTTTTGGATCATGATACAAATGTATGACATCATTTCCATCTGCCATTTGTTTCGTTTTCGAAACAAAATCTGGCGTGAGTTCATATCCTCTTGGTGAGGCGATATGGAAATGGACGCCCAGTTTTGCACAGATTTGCGCCAAAGACCGCGCAACATTATTCCCATCCCCTATAAAGACGATTTTTACCTGCGTATAAGTACCAAATTTTTCCTTGATGGTGTACATATCGGTAAGTGCCTGACAGGGGTGAAGATAATCTGATAAAGCATTAATAACGGGTACCGTCGCATATCGGGCCAGTTCCTGAATAGTCTCCTGGGCAAATGTACGGATTGCTATCCCATCTACATAGCGCGAGAGCACCCTGGCACCGTCTTTTACCGCCTCCCTTTTCCCAAGGTTTATATCGCTTTGAGTCAGGTAGATGGCATGACCACCCATTTGTATCATTGCCACTTCGAAGGAAACGCGTGTACGCATAGAACTCTTCTCAAAAATCATCCCCAGGATTTTCCCATTCAGACACTTTTCATCATATCCCTTGTTATGCCATTCCTTGAGTTCCTTTGTAGCATGAAATATTTCCTCAATATCCGCTTGCGAAAGATCTGCAATTGAAAGTAAATCTTTGCATTTCATAGGCATTCTCTCATAAATTAAGGTTTAGAAAGGATAGATTTTAAAATGTTCAGACCTTCGTCGATATGCTCTTTCTTAACATTAAGAGGGGGCATAAACCGAATGACTGTATCATGAGTACAATTGAGGAAGAGACCTGCCTGGATGCAACTTTTGATGATTTCGGCCCCCTGTACGTTGAGTTCGATTCCGATCATGAGACCAACGCCACGTACTTCCTTTATAATTTTATGCGTTTTTTGAAGTAATTTTAATCGCTCTATGGAATAACTACCCATTTTTCCCACATTATCGAGCAGACCGTCTTTTTCAATCGTTTCAAACACGGCTACCCCTGCGGCACATGCCAAAGGATTTCCACCAAAAGTAGAGGCATGGCTTCCGGGAATGAGGCTCTTTGCAATTTCTTTTTTAGCCGTCATCGCACCGATGGCTACCCCACCGCCGAGGGCCTTTGCCAGGGTCATAATATCAGGTTCTATACCATAGTGCTGATAGGCAAAATATTTACCGGTCCTCCCCATGCCACATTGAACCTCATCAAGGATCATCAACAATCCCTTCTCATCACACAGCCTTCTTATACCCTGCATGAATTCTTTGGTAGCAATATTAATACCGCCTTCTCCCTGAATAGGTTCCAGCATAATGGCGCAGGTCTTGTCGTCTATTGATTTTTTAAGCGCTTCCAGATCATTAAAGGGAACATAGGAAAATCCCTCAACGAGCGGTGCGAATCCCTTGTGATATTTTGGTTGTGCAGTTGCAGTAACCGTGGCAATTGTCCGTCCATGGAACGAGTCGGAGAAGGTAATTATCTTGTATTTCCCTGTGTGTGAGTTATGGATACGGGCAAGTTTGATCGCCGCTTCATTGGCTTCAGCGCCGCTGTTACAAAAGAAACATTGACCGCCAAATGATTTTTCAGAGATATGTTTCGCCAGCAATCCTTGCGGTTCTGTAAAATAAATATTCGGTGCGTGCTGGAGTTTTGCGGCCTGGCTTTGAATGGCTGCAACAACATTGGGATGGCAGTGGCCTAACAAGCTTACCGCCCAGCCTGAAAAGAGATCAAGGTACCGCTTCCCTTCAGCATCCCACACATCTACACCACTACCTTTGACCAGTAAAATAGGATTCCGAATATAATTTGGAATGACATAGCGATCATAAATTTCTTTAATTTCTTTCGTATTCATGCTTCTTTATTCCTTGATTCTGCTCAAAAATGAAAAAAGGGATTGAAATAGCAAACCGATTTCAATCCCCAGAATTATACAATATTCATTACCAGATACAACAATCTTCTACACGATAATCTGCGTTCCCACACCTTTATCAGTAAAAATTTCCAATAAAAGTGCGTGTGGAATCAAGCCATTAATGATATGTGCCTTTTTCACCCCGGCTTTAACCGCACTGATACAGGCTAACGCCTTAGGGAGCATGCCGTCACTGATTATCTTTTTATCAATAAGCGCATGAACTTCATCTTCATGCAACGTAGAGGCAAAAGATGTCTCATCATTTGGTTTCGTCATGATGCCGTGTGTATTTGAAAGAAACACGAGCTTCTCGGCACCAAGTGACCTGGCAATAAACGCTGCGACATTGTCTGCATTGACATTGTAAACATCTCCATTCGTACCTTTTGCAATAGGCGGTACAATGGGGATTGTACAGGAATTACATAATTTCAAAAATCTGTCCTTATCAACGGAAGTAACTTTCCCTACAAAACCAATGTCTAATTTTTTCAACTCGCCATGATCCGTCTTCGTTTCGATATAGTATTTTTCTGCCTTTAATGGACAGTATCCATTTTCCCAGATACAGGCAGCCTCATTACCCAACTCAGAAATCTTCTTTACTATGGAAGCGCTGATCTGATTGATCAGGACATCTTTTGCTATCTCCAGTGTCTCACGGTCTGTAATTCTATGTCCCTCAACAAATCTCGGACTCAGGCCCCTCCGTGTCATTTCCTGACTGATATGAGGACCACCACCATGCACCAGGATGGGCAGAATGCCAACTGTCTTCATAAAGACAATATCCTGAAGTACACTTGTCAACACTTCATCGTTCGACATTGCCCCCCCACCAAACTTGATTACAACCACCTTGTTTCTGAATGACCGTATATAAGGAAGGGCTTCTATAAGGACACTTGCCTTACGTATGGCATTTTCCATGAGCTGATATATACCTGTTCTATTACCGAAAAGTATGATGATAGTAAAAGAAATCAGAATTATAACAAAAGAGGTTCCCATGTCAAGAGCAAACATGGGTTCTCTAATCAAGAATCCAAAATACTCTGATGAATTATAATGAATATTATAAGATTCTATCTTAACGAATAAC
>JBKBTA010000135.1:7644-8099 GCA_046291035.1 Candidatus Brocadia sp. | reverse complement strand
TTTTTACCTGATACTATTTGCATTTATGCTTGACGTAGCCCTGGTAAAGAAGTGTAGTAAAATGTCCTGCTCACCGGATTTCCCGATTTAACCCCATATAAAACTTTTGGTATCTTTTCCCCCAAAGGTTTTTTATTTGTTATTATTCTGCCTTAAACACAAAGGCAGAATAATTTGATGTGGTGTCAGGAGTTAACTCCCGACACCACAAAGAACCCCCCAATTATAGTTGACACACCTGACAGGTTAATGCTAAATTGATAGATTAGCATTACATCTTATTATCAAAATAATGTATTACCTAACCCGAACAAGTCTGAAGTGTAAAATGAAAAAGTTAAAATGCAAATTTCAAAATCACTTTTGCATTTTCTTTGCTAAAAATATCAAAATATTTTTTGCAAGGAACTAAATTCTGTGCATAGGAATTTCAAAGTTGTGATTGTAGAGCGAAG
>JBKBTA010000135.1:0-7634 GCA_046291035.1 Candidatus Brocadia sp. | reverse complement strand
TCCCCGCTCTACATTCAAAATTTATTATGTGGTGTCCGGCGATAACCCCTGACACCACAAAGAACTTATTAAAAAGGATATTTATGGATATTAACGTCAAAATTGGTATTGCTGAAAAGGAACCAGCGGAGGTATTGGTTTTTTACTTACACGAAGATATCGAGACGATTGAAGGACCTCTTGCCCATTGCAATAAGGTCCTGGACAATATTATCTCGGAATTGATCAAAGAAAAAGGATTTATTGCCAAGCTTAATAAGACAATTATCCTGCCCACATATGGAAAGATTCCGGCCAAACGCATCATGCTGGTGGGCCTGGGAAAGAAAAAGGACGTAACACTTGACAAAATACGGCAGGCGGCGGGCACTACCGCCAGTACTCTCCGTGACATGGGTATCAGTGAGGGTACGAGCGTGATGGACTCAATTGATATTCCTTTGCCGTTAAGTGAATGGTATCAGGCTTATTGTGAAGGGGTCCTGCTTGCCCTTTACCAGTATCAAAAATATAAAACTATTCCACCCGAAGAGCAGCAGGAACTTAAAGCACTTACGCTTCTTTTATCCGGCAAAGAGGAATTGAGGCATGCCCAGGAGTCGGTTAAGCGCGGGCACATTATTGGGGATGCCGTCTATTTTGCCCGTGACCTTATCAACACCCCATCTCAGGATAAGACCCCTACTGTTTTAGCGGATACTGCCAAGAAATTGAGCAGGGAACTTGGTATTCAGTGTAAGATATTATCCTTGCCGGAACTCAAGAAACTCGGTATGGGTGGGCTGCTGGGTGTTGCACAGGGGAGCGCCCAGCCACCGAAATTTATCATACTCGAATACAATGCACGGGCAAAAAACCAGGATACGATTGTACTTGTTGGAAAGGGAATTACGTTTGACTCGGGCGGGATCTGTCTAAAAAAGGCGAAAGACATGGATCAAATGAAGAGCGATATGTCGGGCGGTGCTGCCGTGATGGGGGCTATGAAGGCGATATCCCGGATGAAACTCCCCCAGCATGTTGTTGGTCTCATCCCGTGCGCCGAAAATATGCCCGGTGGTTCGGCAATCAAACCCGGCGATATCATTAAGTTTTATTCCGGCAAGACCGCCGAGGTCGCAAATACCGATGCAGAAGGACGTTTAATTTTGGCGGATGCCCTGGCGTATGCGGAGAAATATAAACCCAGTGCGGTAATTGATATCGCCACGCTGACGGGGTCTTGTGTGGTGGCCTTAGGGACTGTCGCTACCGGGATGCTGGGAAACAACGAGGAGTTGAAAAAAAGGGTTAAAATTGCCGGCGAAAAATCGTGGGAAAGGGTCTGGGAGCTTCCGCTCTGGGAAGAATATCAGGAACAAATCAAGAGTGATATTGCAGATATCAAAAATGTTGGTGGGCCGTATGCGGGGGCGATAACAGCCGCCTGCTTTTTAAGCAAGTTTACAGAAAAGTATCCCTGGGTACATCTGGACATTGCAGGCACTTCCTGGTGTGATAAAAACAGCACGTATACCCAGAAAGGGGCGTCAGGCGTTGGGGTTCGATTGCTTGTACAATTAGTTCAGGGCTGGACTCGGTTTTCGTAATGAATAATAACGTCATCGCCATTCGTGGCGCCAGGGAACATAATCTCAAGGGGATCAATGTCAATATTCCACGCGACCGGATTACAGTAATTACGGGTATCAGTGGTTCAGGAAAATCATCCCTCGCATTTGATACGGTCTATGCAGAAGGACAACGACGCTATATTGAAAGTCTTTCCTCGTACGCACGGCAATTTCTAGACCAGATACAAAAACCAGATGTAGAACTTATCGAGGGTCTCCCTCCCACGATCGCCATTGAACAACGCACCTGTCCGCCGAGTCCCCGTTCTACCGTGGCTACCGTTACGGGAATCTATGACTATTTACGCTTGTTGTATGCAAGGATAGGTACTCCGTATTGTCACCGGTGTAAATGCATCATTTCCCGCCAAACCGTCGACCAGATGATACAAAGGATCATGGGAATCCCACAGGGAACCAGGATTATGCTTCTTGCGCCGCTTATTAAAGGGAAAAAGGGCGAACACCGGGAGGTATTTCAGTCGATAATCCAAAATGGCTTTGTCCGCGCCCGTGTTGACAATGTTATTATGGACCTCAAAACTATTCCCAAACTGGCACGATATAAGACCCATGAGATCGATGTGGTCGTGGATCGGCTGGTCATAAAAGAGGATATTCAAACGCGCCTGTACAATTCCCTCGAAACCTGTCTCAAATTAGGGGAAGGTGTTATGCTGGTGAGCCAGGAACACGAAAAGGGCTGGACTGACCATATCCTTAGTGAACGGTATGCTTGTCCGGAATGCGGGAGTGGCTATGAAGAATTGACGCCACGTATGTTTTCATTTAACAGTCCGTATGGTGCATGTCCTGGTTGTAATGGACTGGGAAATACCCTTGATTTTGATCCGGACCTGATTGTCCCCGATAAACACATCAGCATCAAGGACGGGGCTATCGATGCCTGGCGGGGCTGGGGATCATTGACCCAGACCCACTATGATAATCAGGTCAAGATATTTTCAAAAACCTTTTCCATTTCCCTGAGTACGCCTTTTATGAAATTACCGAAAGAGACCACGGATGCCTTGCTCTTTGGTACAAAGGACTTTGAAGGCGTGATTCCTAACCTTAAGCGCATCTATGAAAAAACGGCCAGCGAACGGATCCTGAAACGTCTTTCCGGGTACATGAGTTACCGGGTCTGCACTGTTTGCAACGGAGCCAGACTGCGACCAGAATCCCTTTCAGTAAAGATCAATCATAAATCAATTCATGAGATCATGGATATGACCATAGAAGAGTCCCTCGGATTTTTTACAACGCTGGGATTGGGAGGACAACAGGCGGTCATTTCCAAACAAATCCTGAAGGAAATTCAGAACAGGCTTCGTTTCATGATAGATGTTGGACTACATTATTTAACTTTGGGACGCAGCATCGATACCCTCTCCGGCGGCGAGGCGCAAAGGACCCGGCTTGCCACGCAGGTCGGATCGGGCCTTGTCGGGGTCTGTTATGTGCTGGACGAACCCACCATAGGGCTTCACCCAAGGGATAACGAACGGCTTCTGCGTACTTTAAAAACGCTTCGTGACAACGGAAACACGGTCATCCTCGTGGAGCATGACGAACATACCATTCGTAATGCAGATTATATCATTGACCTTGGCCCCGGAGCCGGTGAACGTGGCGGCAGTATCGTTACCCATGGCACGTTGAAAGAAATCGCTGATAACCCTGATTCATTAACCGGGCAATACCTCAATCAAACCCTGAAAATCGAACTTCCCGCCAGGAGGAGAGATATTAATCTGAATCACTCTCTTGAAATACGGGGTGCCCGTGCCCATAACCTGAAATCCATCGACGTGAAGATACCTTTAAAAACCTTCTGTTGTGTCACCGGTGTCTCCGGCTCCGGGAAGAGCACACTCGTGAACGACATCCTGCATCGCGCCCTTGCAAAGTTGTTTTATGGAAGTTATGAGATGCCCGGCGAACATACAAAAATCCTGGGCACGAAATATATCGATAAAGTTATAGAGATCGATCAATCGCCCATTGGCCGTACCCCGCGTTCGAATCCTGCGACATACACCAAGGCGTTTGAACCGATCCGTTCCCTCTTTGCGCAGACGCCGGAGTCAAAGGTTCGGGGTTACACTGCGGGAAGGTATAGTTTCAATATCAGCGGTGGACGGTGTGAGGCATGCAAGGGGCAGGGTACCAAAAAAGTAGAAATGCATTTTTTACCCGATATGTACGTCGTTTGTGAAGAATGCAAGGGGAAAAGGTATAACAAAGTAACGTTGGAGGTTACCTATAAGGAGAAAAGCATCTCGGATGTACTTGACATGCGCATCGAAGAGGCTCACCAGTTTTTCAAAAATATTCCAAAACTCGAACGTATTTTAAGTACACTCAACGATGTTGGGCTGGGATATATTAAATTGGGGCAGTCCAGCACCACCCTCTCCGGGGGAGAATCACAAAGGATCAAACTTGCTGCAGAACTCTCCAGACAGGCGACGGGCAAAACACTGTATATCCTGGATGAACCTACCACAGGACTTCATTTTGCGGACATACAGCAGCTGTTAAGGATGTTGCACAGATTAGTCGATCTGGGCAATACGGTGCTGGTCATAGAACACAACCTGGAGGTTATCAAGACGGCAGATTATATAATCGATTTGGGCCCGGAAGGCGGTGTAAATGGCGGCGAGGTTGTTGCAACAGGGACCCCGGAGCAGATCACGAAAAGTGAACGATCCTATACGGGCAAGTTTTTAAAAGGAGTCCTTCGTTAGGAATTTCAAATGTAGAGCGAAGCGTCGCTTCGCTCTACACAAGAAGTTGCCGAAGGCCTAATTTAACTACAGGTTGTCACGTTCATAACCTTGACATTCCGGCGAGAAAAGAATATATTGATATACACTGAATATGTTGAACCATATTATGCATATTATTCTGGGTGTTGTGCTTGAGATTCTGAAAAAAACGAAGCATTGAAATCCTAAACATTTATTTAGGAAAGGAATAAGGGTGTGGGATTATTCTGAAAAAGTTAAAGACCATTTTTTTCATCCACGGAATGTAGGTGAAATTGAAAACCCGGATGCTGTGGGCGAAGTGGGCAGTCTGGCCTGTGGAGATGCATTGAAGCTGATGTTGAAGCTGGATCAGTCTGGCCGTATTGTGGATGTGAAGTTTAAGACATTTGGGTGTGGAAGCGCCATTGCTTCTGCGAGCGCCTTGACGGAGATGATTAAAGGAAAGACGCTGGAGGAGGCGGGAAAGATTACTGATAGTGACATCGCAGCGTACCTTGATGGATTGCCGGAGCAGAAGATGCATTGTTCTGTGATGGGCCGTGAGGCCCTGGAAGCGGCTATCGCAAATTACCGGGGGTTAAAGATAGAGAAACCCGTTGATGAGGGAACGATTGTTTGCAAGTGTTTTGGTGTGACGGATAATAAGATCGCCCATGAAGTCAGAGAGCATAAATTAACTACGATTGAGCAGGTTACAAATTATTGCAAGGCAGGGGGCGGGTGCCGCTCTTGTCATCCCCAGATTCAGGCCATTATTGACGAGGTATGGCAAAAAGAAAAAGAGAAGGCGATGATAGAAAAGGTTAGGAAACCGGTTAAAAAACTGACAAACATTCAAAAAATGAAGTTGATACAAGAGACCATAGAAAGAGAGATCCGACCCACCCTTCAGTCTGATGGTGGTGATATTGAATTGATCGACATAGATGGCGACCGGGTTATGGTCTCATTTCGGGGGAGTTGTGTGGAGTGTCCCAGTTCAAAGGTTACTTTGAAATCTACGGTGGAGGCGAAACTACGGGAGTTTGTGACGGATACGCTTATCGTTGAGGAGGTGGCTTCATGAAGGTCGTATACGCTGATAATAATGCAACGACGAAGGTTGCTCCTGAAGTGGTGGAGGCGATGATGCCTTATTTTACCGAATACTATGGCAATCCCTCAAGTATGCATACCTTCGGGGGACAGGTGGCCAAAAAGATCGATATGGCAAGACAGCAGGTAGCAGATCTCATAGGTTCAGACCCGTCAGAGATTGTATTTACCAGTTGTGGTACGGAAAGTGATAATGCGGCGATTTGGGGGATACTTCGGTCAAACCCGCACAAGCGGCACATTGTGACTTCCAGGGTGGAGCACCCGGCTGTTTATAATTTGTGCAAGTACCTGGCTCAAAGTGGTTATCACGTAACGGAACTGGGTGTGGATAATAACGGGATGCTTGATCTAAATGAATTGGCCGATGCCGTAAGGGAAGACACGGCAATTGTGTCAATTATGTATGCAAACAACGAGACCGGAGTGATTTTCCCCATTGAGGAGATTGGGCACATTGTGAAGGCGAAAGGTTCTATACTCCATACCGATGCAGTGCAAGCTGTAGGAAAGATACCATTAAATCTTTCGAAAAGTGCGATAGACTTATTAACCCTATCGGGACATAAATTACATGCCCCCAAAGGAGTGGGTGCCCTGTTTATTCGAAAGGGAATTACCTTTACGCCTTTTATCATCGGGGGACATCAGGAAAGGAATCGTCGCGGTGGTACGGAAAACGTTCCGTCGATTATTGGTCTTGGCAAGGCATGCGAATTGGCGAAAAAATATATGGCTGAGGAACAGACCCGTGTAAAGCAATTAAGGGATAAGCTGGAGAACGAAATATTAAGAAAGGCGCCAGATGCCAGGGTGAATGGACATAAGACACACCGTCTTCCCAATACCACCAATTTGAGCTTTGAATTTGTGGAAGGAGAGGCTATTTTGTTGCTCCTGAATGAAAAAGGAATTTGTGCCTCGTCTGGTTCTGCCTGTACTTCAGGCTCTTTGGAGCCGTCGCATGTACTGAGGGCTATGGGCGTACCCTTTACTGCGGTGCACGGTTCTGTAAGGTTAAGTTTGAGCCGGTATAACACCATGGAGGACGTTGACTTCATCATTGAACATCTTCCGCCAATTATTAAGAGGTTGAGGGAAATATCGCCTTACGGCAGGGAGACGAGGGTGAAGGAGCAACCCACCAGAATATCGGCAGGGGCATAGAAAAGAAGGCGAATTACGGTGGTATTTTTAAACGTGCATAGGAAAATAAAAAATCCCCCTACAATCCCCCTTTCGAAGGGGGGGAATTAGGGGGATTTCCGTTTTCCGTGGAAGTGAAATTCCTTAAAAATATCAGTTATTTTTCCTTTGTCTTGATGATGACGTATCGGGAAAACTCGCCTCGTTTCACAAGGAGAAGGATGCCCTTTTCCTTATCTCCCTCGCTCAGTGCCTTTTTGAATTCTGCCACATTCGTGATTTTCTTCCTGTTTACCTCCTTAATGAGGTCGCCTTCCCGTATGTCTGACATGGCAGCGGGACTTCCTGGCTGAACTTCAGAGACTATTACTCCGCTCTCTTCTTCGAGACCAAGATTCTTTGCAAGTTCTTTTGTGAGATTTTGCACGGTCATTCCAAGGTCTTTTCCGGTGGGCACCGCGCCAGGTGCGGCAGCGAATAGTTCTGCTGGTTGTTCGCCGATCTTAACGGTTAATTCCTTCTCTTTGCCGTCCCTCAGGACTTTGATCTTTACTTTTTTACCGACTTCCGTTTGTGCAACGGTATTACGCAGGTGATTCACGTCTCTGATGGGTTTTCCATCATATTCAATCACAATATCACCACGTTCAAAGCCGGCTTCTTTTGCAGGAGAACTTTCCTGAATATCGCTTACCAGGACGCCTTCAGTTACCGTGACGTTAAATGACTTTGCCAAAGCAGGATCGATGTCCTGGATGACAACGCCAAGCCAGCCGCGTGTGACCTTGCCTTTTTCGATAAGGTCTTTCATGATAATTTTTACCATGTTTATGGGGATGGCAAATCCGATGCCCTGATAACCGCCGCTTCTCGTAAATATAGCGGTATTGATGCCAATAATTTCCCCTCTGATATTCACGAGGGGTCCGCCACTGTTACCGGGGTTGATGGCTGCATCTGTTTGAATCATGTCTTCATACGCAGCAACGCCCACATTAGC
>JBKBTA010000134.1:0-8116 GCA_046291035.1 Candidatus Brocadia sp. | reverse complement strand
TACTACAACGGATTTGATGTATGATCTATATGAAATGGAGGGCTTTTGTCAGGTCTCCACTTGACAACGCTACCAAATCATTACCACTTCCCAGTTAGAATACCGGAACCTTTCCTTTTAAAAAATATTTAAAATAGAGTAAAAAAACCAGCGTTAAAGAATTGTGTAAGATATGCACCATGACAGATGCAACAAGGGTTTGTGTCTTTTCATACAAATAACCAAGAAGCATTCCCAGGATAAATATCTGGAAAAAGGCAAAGATATCCATGTGCACAGCAGCAAAAAGTGAAGCGCTTGCAACAATAGCATATCGTCTGCCAAGGGAATTTTTCAATGCCGGTTGCAGAAATCCGCGGAACATAATCTCCTCGATAAGCGGGGCAATAACAATTCCGAAAACTATTAAACAGACCAAGATAAAGAGTGATTTTTCTTCCAGCACCCACCGGACCACATCTTGCATTTCCGGGGTTTGTCCGTAATAGCTGGAGATTAGGTTGATGACGAAGCCCGCAAGGATGATGAGAGGGAGTGTAATTAAATATCGCTTGATACCTTGTTTTATATTGTCTGATATATTTTCGACGGACAGTCCCAGGGCGGTAATTGATTGGCGATATTGAATGCAGACAATGTACAACACGTAGGCACAAATCAATAAATTAACAAAAAGGGAAATGAAAAGAATCAGGCTTCGGGGTCCAACGTTGCTCAAAATATCGAAATCAAATAATGTATTGACAAACCGTACGATTATAGGCATTCCGACAAACATAAGGACTACGTAAGCGAGAAAAACCTTTATGGCGTCTTTTAGATTCCAGCAACAATTGAGGGTGGCTCTGTATTTGATTTTGGCGCTATTCACGTTTAATAATTTTTATAAAAACTTCTCTGCGTCGGGGTCCATCAAATTCACAAAAATAAATACCCTGCCATGTCCCGAGGGCCAATTTCCCACTTGAGACCGGTACAGATACCGAGGAACCCACCAACGTGGATTTGATGTGTGCTGCGGCGTTTCCTTCCGTATGGGTATAGTGGCCATTCCATGGTACAAGCCTGTTGAGTTCATGTAATATATCTTTTCGAACGGAAGGGTCAACGTTTTCATTGATCGTGACGGCGGCCGTGGTATGGGGTACGTATACACAGCATATTCCATCTTTAACCTTGCTTTTTTCCAGGATTTCATTCACTTCCTGTGTAATATCGATAAACTCAGCCTGAGAATGTGTCGTCACATAAATCTTTTCCATGGGGAGTAGGTAAAACTATTTATAAGCGATAATGAATTTTTTAAACAAAAATCGAGGTTTATATCGTAATAGTTGAGAGATATTTTGTCAAATCTATCAAGGCATTTCTGTTGTTTCCTATCTATTGATACCTCTTGCAAATTTTTTTATTTTACCAGTAATAGTAAGGTATTCAAGGAAATTTGTGAAGCGCATGATATTTTTGTCCACATGTCCATTTTCTTTATGCAATAACGACCGACATTCCAACGAAGGCCTCTTTTTGAAGTCCGGACTAATAATTTGTTGACGCTCCAACAGGAATATGTTATGTTTGTAACATATTGTAATATATATAACATTTCCTTCTGCAAATTATGAATAAATGGATACTGTTCATCCACCAAATTGCACAGGATGCACCGAATCTCAGGGTAAAAGTCTGGCGGGATTTGAAAAAGCATGGTGCTGTGCTTTTTAAAAACGCCGTATATGTCCTTCCTTATACGAAGGAACACGAAGAAATTATGAAGTGGCTGTGTAAGCGGATCAAAGATAGTGGCAGCGATGCCTCTTTATTCATTACTGAATCCCTGGACAAAAAACAGGACGAGGAGATTATTAAGACCTTCCATGAGGTTTGCGATAGGGAATATCTTACCGTAATTACCGCATGCAATGACTTATTGAAGAAGATAGAACAGATAGAGGGAACAGAAGGCATAACAGAAGGCATTATATACGACTCTAAAAAAAGGTTAAGCGAAATAATCAGAAACACTGAAGATATTGCTAAAATTGATTTTTTCAGTGCACTACAAAAAGAGAGAGTTTCTCAAAAGATACAAGTGATACGGCATAAGATCGAGGAATGGGCTAATTCACCAAAAAAAGAAGCACGTGTTATTCATAAGATATATCGGATAAAGGATTATGTGGGTAAAAAATGGATTACCCGGAAAGATATCTACATCGACCGGATAGCATCAGCCTGGTTTATTCGAAGGTTTATAGACCCGAAGGCAAAGTTTGTTTTTTTAGCAAAAAATACTGATAAAATACCGAACAATGCAATACCTTTCGACATGTATGGTGCGGAATTTACCCATCATGGAGATGATTGCACCTTTGAGACCCTTATTAAGGTATTTAACTTAAAGGACCCGGCCTTACAGCCAATCGCAGAGATCGTTCATGATATTGATCTAAAAGATAATAAATACGACAGGAAAGAGACCGAAGGGATAGAACAAATTATCAAGGGATTAAAACAACAACAAAAAGACGATAACAAATTGCTCGAAAAAGGGATGGAAATATTTGCAATACTGTATCAGTATTATACTTCATCTATGAAAAGAGAAGACAAACATGCCACCACTTGATGATCATTTGAAAAACAGTAAAGAAATAACTGGGAATACCTATGAGGAGCTTCATCACTGGATTAATGACAATAAGATAAAGGTACCGGAAATCCACGACCTTGGGAAAATTCATGAAAACATATCATATGTCCGTGAGAGGTGGGGCGATGAGGCAGTCCGTGAATTTGTACTTCACGTAAAAGAAGACCTGGAACACCGGTTAAAAGAAAATCTCCAATATTTTGGGCTCTTCAAATGACAAACAGATTACTTTCCCCTTTTGCTGTCCTTTGTACCGTGGGTTTCTTTGCCCGGATGAGTTACGCCATGGCAAGGACCCCGCTCCTGCCCCTCTTTGCACTGTCATTAGGTGCAAGTCCAAAGGCAATAGGGTTTGTCGTTGGTGCATCTACCATAACCGGTATCTTCTTCAAATTACCTGCTGGTACCCTTTCTGACATTTATGGCAGATACAGGATGTTGTTTCTCAGCATCCTGGTTTTTGCATTCACTCCTTTTATCTACTATCTGGTGACAGATTACTGGCAACTGGTAGGGATCAGGTTTTTCCACGGTCTGGCTACTTCTGTTTATGGTCCTGTAGCCATGGCGATGATTGCTGATACCGCCGGCGATCAAAAAGGCGCGAAACTTTCCTTATTTTCCTCTATTACGATCATCGGGAATCTCATTGGCGCACCATCTGGTGGTTACATACTCAATTATTTATCCGTCAACGGAGGCAATTCTTTACAGTATTTTCATATTGCATATCTGGTTTGCGGAATTATTGGACTGATCTCTTTCGGTTTTACCATAAAGCTGATGGCTACAGGAAGGGCATATACCGTACAGATCAAAAACTCCATGGGTGAAGTATGGCGGAGGTTTTTTAAAGGTATCAGAGAGGTAATAAGCGACTATCGCATCATTATCACCAGCAACATGGAAGGTATACAAAATCTGTCGGTGGGTGCTTTAGAGGCATTTTTGCCTGTTTATGCAGTTACTGTTGTTGGTCTGACGGCATTCCAGGCCGGGATTCTCTGGGGAGTTCAGGTGGTCGCTACCATCATGGCGAAACCGGTCATGGGGAAAATCTCTGACCGGTATGGCAGAAAACCCATAATCTTCCTGGGGATGTGGATCTGTGCAATTCCTTTTGCCTGTATTCCGTTCACGCAAAATTTTTACCTCTTGCTATTTCTCGCCTCATTCTTTGGTGTCGGTGAGGCATTCGTAACCTCATCCTCAGCGGCAATGGTGGCCGAATTCTGCAAGGAACAGCGCTATGGCGCCGCCATGGGGACATTTGGGAGTATCTTTGATATCGGCCATGCATCCGGTCCTATCCTGGCCGGGCTGCTCCTGGCGCACCTGAGTTATCAATACTCATTTCTCATTATTGCCACGATCTTAATTCTTGCTTCATTTATTTTCATGCTGATAGTTCGTGAAGGAAAAGTATTCGTATTTAAACAGAAGATGGAACATGAAAATTTGTTGTAATTATGAGTGGTTTGTTATTATCCTTTTATTTTGACTACGGGTGGTCTGCCACGTCCACATCTCTTGTCTGGGAGTCTTCATAAGTAAATAATTTAGAGGAAGGAGGGCATTGGGTTTTAAGTAAGATGGCATACAAGTATTTATGTAACCGTTATTTAGATTTATGGTAAGGAGTTTCAAAACGGCTTCAAGTGACAATTCATGAGTTGTTACTACGTTGTTAAAGTTGTCGAAGACCTAATTTAACTTTTTTTTAAGCGAGGTTTCCTTTTATGAAAAAATTATTTTTGGCAGGTATAGTTTGTGTAATAAGTACTTCAGTTTCGAGTTATGCTTATGCACAGCAAGGACAAAAAATTACCACATCGGAAATCCTTGGGGAAAGGAAGGAATATTATTTTGATGACAATAAAGCCGATGAATTACCGGTCGGGTTTCAGTGCCTTTACAGGAAAGGGCGAACCAGGACGCTGGATAGTTAAGAAAATTGAACACGCTCCATCAGCCGATAATGTGGTTGTGCAGACCAAACTGGATGATACGGACTATCGTTTTCCACTCTTGATACTGGATGGAGTGTCGTATAAAGATTTTATGGCATTTGTAAGGTTCAGGGCTGTTAGCGGGAAGGCAGATCAGGCCGGTGGGCTGGTTTTCAGATATAAAGATAATAATAACTACTACGTACTCAGGGCCAATGCCTTAGAAAATAATGTACGGTTGTATACAGTAATTAATGGGAGTCGAAGGCAGATTGCAGGGAAAAACATAAAGGTGCCGTCGAACGAGTGGCACTTATTAAAAGTCGTTTGTAAGGCAGACAAGATTCAATGTTTCTTTAATAATTCAAAGGTATTTGAAGTGTCAGATGACACCTTTGATAGCGGGAGTGTGGGACTCTGGACAAAATCAGATTCGTACACCTATTTTGATGACCTGGTGATGCAGGAAATGAAGTAGACTATACGTAAGCTTTCTGAGTGAAGGGGACGCCCTGGCGGGTCATCTCTCGTAAAAGGTGGTTGGGAAAACTAAAGCACGGATAAATAACCACTGTTGAGAATATACAGAAACGGGATTTGTCCGTGCCACACGATTATTAAAATTAGCGCTCATGAGTACTAAAATAATTATGAGGGGGTTCATTTATATATTATTGCGTTACATTATACGGATATGTGGAAATGTTCGTTACTCATGGCGTTGTTTTTTCTGGCAGGGCTTATTCTACCTGCAAAGGTCTTTGCCTTGAGACCCTTTGTTACAACGGATGCCGACGTGGTCGAATTCAATGTGATCGAAATAGAATTAGGGGTGTTTGGATTACATGAGCAAAAACATCCGGGTCCCGATGAAATAACATTGGAGGTACCAAGCATTCGCTTTAATTATGGGCTACCGTGGGATAGTGAGATCGTACTGGAAACGGTGGGTGAATTAATTGATGGTGAATATGTTGGAGCATTGGGCATAAAGGAGAAACAATTTGCCAATACGGCAGGCTTTTATAAGAAGGTCTGGTGGCACGGAAGTGATTGGATACCCAACTTCGCCACTGAAACGGGTATTGTATTTCCCACAGAAAAAGACACTTCAGGATTGGACTTCGAAGGTACCGGCATCCTTTCCTGGTACCTGGAAAAGCTCACCTGCCACCTGACACTGGGTGGAGGCACGGAGAAAGAGGCATTTGAACACAACACGCGCGGCCTCTTTATTTACGGAGTCATTTTTGATTTGCCAATTCCTTTATATAAAAAACTTCATTTTGTAACGGAATATAGCGGTGAAAAGGTAGAGAATTCGATACTCGATCATCAATTATTAGGGGGACTGGTATGGGAAGGGCCAAAGGATATGGAGTACGATATTGCCGGGTTTACTGGTTTGAATAGTGAAAGTGTGGACTGGGGCGTGACCATGGGTATAACATTTTTTATCAGTAGACCTTTTTACCGCAGAGGACATTGAGGTTGCGGTAAAACCGGAGATTGAGAGGCTGGGAGGGTAAGTTTTCCAGCTTCCCCGTTTCTCATCTTCTCGTATTCTTCTCTGCGTTTTTCACAACTTCTGCAGTAAACTATTACGGCAAAACGAAAGTGAGGTGAATTATGAAATTTATTACTCTTTTTATAGCACTATTCATGTCAGCAACGATGTGTTATGCAGAGAATGAGGTAGTCGTTTATACCTCAGAAGATAAGGTCTTTTCAGAGCCGGTTCTCCAGGCATTTGAAAAGAAAACCGGTATAAAAGTCAAGGCTATTTATGATGTAGAAGAAACCAAGGGTACCGGTTTAGTTAATCGCATAATAGCGGAGAAGGATAATCCACAGGCCGATGTATTCTGGAGTGGCGACCCTGTTCGTCCTGCTTTGCTCGAGATTAAAGGCATATCAGCACCTTATATATCAAGTGTAGCAGCGGATATTCCAAAGATATATAAGGATGAGGATGGTCATTGGACGGGGTTTTCCGCACGGGCACGCATCCTAATTTATAACACAAATCTGGTAAATACGGACGAAAAACCTTTGTCCATATTCGACCTTACTAAACCCATGTGGAGGGGGCAAGTAGCAATGGCAAATCCATTATTTGGAACCACCTCAATACACATGGCAGCCTTATTTATTACTTTGGGAGATGAAAAGGCCAAAAAGTTCCTGAATGACTTGAAAGCAAATGGAGTGAAGATCGTTTCCTCAAATGGGGAAGTAAAACGACTCGTTGCACGAGGCGAAGTAAAGGCGGGTATTACAGATACGGACGATGCCAATGTCGCTCTGAAGGAGGGAAGTCCGGTAAAGGTCGTATTTCCTGACCAAACCAGTATTGGTACCCTTATTATGCCAAACATGGTTTGTCTCATCAAAAACAGCCCTAACCAGGAAAATGGGAAGAAACTGATTGATTATCTCCTCAGTAAGGAAGTCGAAAAAAGCCTGGCATGGGCGGCATGCGCTCAAATGCCGTTGAGGCACGATGTACGAACACCCGCGGACGTATTAACCATCGATGCTGTAAAAGGTATGAATGTTAATTATCATGACGTTGCGAAGAAGTTAGGAGAGATTGGAGAATTTCTCAAGCAATGGGCTGGGTACTAATTTAACGCTAAGGAATTTCAAAGTTTGTATCATCACGTACCAGACAATCCCCTGAATCCCCCTTTATTAAGGAGGACTTAAACGGAATAAGTTCTTAAATTTTGGAGATACTATTGAAAGATGCAAAAAAGGTTGACATTGGGTTTTTTCTTTATGGTGTTTATCTGTACCACATTCATACCAATTATGTGGATGTTCGGAAGCTCTCTCTATGAGAATGGGAGGTTTTCATTTGTTTATTACAGGGATATTTTTTTAACACAAAGGTATGTAAGGGTTATCCTTAATAGTCTCATCCTTGCATCTATCACAACCGCGTTGGCTTTGCTTGCAGGCGTTCCCGCAGGATTTTTTTTGTCGAAAACAAATCTTCCTCTGAAAAATGTCTTTAAAATATGTTTTCTTATCTCATTTATTATCCCCTCTTATATAGTAGGTATTGCCTGGGCAAATTTATTAGGAAGGACGGGATTTTTGAATACCGTCCTGTCTCAATATACGCCGCTCTCTCCTGAGTCAATCTCAAACTTTATGTATAGTTTATATGGTGCTTCGTTTATCCTTTCGATAAATCTCTTTCCAGTCGTAATGTTAATGACTGAATATGCTCTAAAAAATGTAAATCCACGGCTTGAAGAGAGCGGCCTTATAGTAGGGAGTATTTTTCAGGTAGTACAACAAATTACGTTACCCTTAGTTGCCCCAGCCATTCTTTCTAGCATGATGATTGTTTTTATACTGTCGCTTTCTGAGTTCGGGATACCGTCGTTATTTCCGGGTAATTTCCTTAACACCCCCAAATTTAACCCAATTATTGCCGTTTATAATTATAAGGCTGCAACCGCACATTCCATACCACACAATTTAAATAACAACCTGCGTATAATAT
>JBKBTA010000133.1:0-8271 GCA_046291035.1 Candidatus Brocadia sp. | reverse complement strand
ATATCTCAAACTTAAAATACTATCGTCATTCTTACCAGAATTATGAAAATTTACCCACACAAAACTTAGAAGACCCAGAATTTTATTATTTTGGAGGATTGCGCATTTTCTTGTAAAATTCGAGTCGTTCTCTGATCACCTTATCAAATCCATTATCAGTGGGCTTATAGTATTCCCTGCCCTGAAGCTCATCAGGCAGATAAACCTGTTCTACATATCCCCCAAAACTATGAGGATATTTGTAACCCATACCATATCCAAGGTCCTTCATCAACTTTGTGGGGGCATTGCGGACGTGAAATGGCACTGCTAAGGCACCTTTTTCCTTGACGTCTTTTAATGCTTCCAAGTAAGCAAGATAGGATGCGTTGCTTTTTGGCGCACAGGCAAGATAGGTAACGCATTGGGCAAGAGGTATCCATCCTTCTGGCATTCCTACAAAATGAAATGCGTCCTTCGTTGCCACGGCCAACTGGAGGGCACCCGGATCTGCATTTCCAATATCCTCCGAGGCAAATATAATCATACGCCGCGCAACAAAGAGCGGGTCCTCGCCTGCATCCAACATGCGCGCCAGCCAATAAATGGCTGCATCAGGGTCACTCCCACGCATGGATTTGATAAAGGCTGAAATTACGTTATAATGTTCTTCTCCGCCTTTATCGTAGAGGATCGCCCTCCTTTGCATAGCCTCCTGGGCAATTTCTAACGTTACAATCCTTTTTCCCTCCTGGTTGGGCTTTACCAGCATGACAGCAGCCTCAAGGGTATTTAATGCCACACGGGCATCTCCATGAGAAAGGCGCGCAATAAAATCAAAGGCATCACTCTGAATTTCCACCTTCAGATTGCCAAGACCTCGCTCCTTATCCAATATGGCGTTTGTCATAATGGTCTTGATATGATCTTCGGAGAGTTGTTCCAGCACCAATACCTTGCAACGCGACAGGAGTGGGGCATTAACCTCAAAGGAAGGGTTCTCAGTAGTGGCACCAATAAGAGTAATTGTGCCGTCCTCCACATGATGCAGGAAGGCATCCTGCTGGGCCTTATTGAACCGGTGAATCTCATCCACGAAGAGGATGGTTTTTTTGCTGTAATATTTCAGTTGGTTCCTGGCATCTTCAATAACCTCACGAATATCCTTGACCCCCGACAATACCGCAGAAAAGGCGACAAAATGGGCATCTGTTGTCCGTGCGACAATTGAAGCAAGCGTTGTCTTTCCCACCCCCGGAGGCCCCCAGAAGATCAGAGAGATCAATTCCTTATTGTCCACCAATCTCCGCAGTATTTTATTGGGTCCAATAAGGTGATCCTGCCCTACGAACTCCTCTAAATTTTTAGGCCTCATACGATCGGCCAGGGGAGGCTTTTTAACCATATTTGCCCTTGCATTAAATAAATCTCTTTGTTGTTTTTTTATTGCCATTTTGTACGAAGCAGTCTTATACAACTGTGCAATTTGCGAAATCTGTGTAATCTATGGTTTCAAATGTCCTCCCCATCTTCATGAGGACAAGTTTTCATCGCTCTGAGGCGCGAACATTTTAGATCTTGTCTCCAGCGTCTCTGCCATCTTATTAACAGCGCTTGCAAGTTCACCAATCTCGTCATTTGATTTGTAAATTACCCTTGTGTTGTAACTGCCATTGGCAATTGTTTTTGCTGTCTCTGTAATGTAATGGATCGGTACAGAAATTTTTTTACTCAAAAAGAAGGCTACAATAATGACGCCCATTGCAAGCGCCCCGAAGATGAACAAGACGTAATTCCGCAATTCATAAAGTTTCCCGTAGCCCTCGTTGACATCAATCTCGGCAATCACCCCCCATCCATAATCTGGCATCCATTTCCAGAATCCTAATACTTTTACGCCCCGGTAATCGGTATAGCCATCGGCGTCAAATCCTTCAGAGCCTTTCAGACATTCACGAACACCCTTTGTTAAATTGTTTGTCCCAGGATCAGTAACCTTCAATTCAAGGGCAGACCTTTTTTTGATCCGCTGCTGGCTCTTCAAGTCTTCAATAAACCGGGACTCCGTCAGCATGTATCCGTGACCATCAATCAGATAGGTTTCTCCAGTTACCCCGATATGGATATTCTGCATCATCTTGTTGATTTCGGAGACACCTATTCGCAGTGTCACTGTTCCCACGACAACATTCGACTTATCTTTTATCGGTGCAGAAACCAGCATGGTGGGTACACCGACTTCGGGTATACCAGACTCATTTTCAACAGGGACATCAGAAGGTATGATGTTAGAAGTAAAATAAGCCCCATTGATAGCGGACCGGAAATAATCCTTTGTTGAAATATTTACGCCTACCAGTTCCTTTTTGGATGCAATCCGCACAATACCTTCACGATCTGCAATAAATACCTCTTTCCCACCATACTCCTTCCAGAGATAATCAAAGTATTTGATTGCATCCAGATATTTTAATAATTCTGCATGTTCAGTATTTCTAGCAGTAAGCGATTGGATTGCAAGAAGGATAAAGGGATTATTTGCGACGAGCAGGGCATCAGACATACGCTCCTCCATCCATTTGGTAATCAACTCGGTCTGTTTTCGCACGGCGCCATCCAGGTTTTTGATAATTTCATCTTTTAAGGCCTGAAAAGTAATGGGGTAAACCACCAATCGCATGACAAGCAAAGGGAGAAATGTTAAGAATAGGGAAAAAATACTCAGTTTACTCTTTGTGGGCTTGAACATGTTTATTCATGGCAATATTATAAAAGCGGAAGGTATTCCCACCACTCTGCTTAGAGTAGTACATTGCCTTGTCCGCCATTTTAATCAAGTCATCTATATTGTGCGAATCGAGTGGATAAATACTTATGCCTATACTGGCAGAAGTATGTATTTTATGATCTTCAATCAAATAGGGTTTGTCTACGACATCGAGGATTTTCTGTGCAACAACAGCCGCATTCGGTACCTGAGTAAGATCTGGCAGGATGATCGAAAATTCATCACCACCGGTACGGGCAACCGTGTCGCTTCCGCGAACACATCTTGTCAACCTTTCGGCAACCACCTTAAGCAACAAGTCTCCAATATGATGCCCAAGAGAATCATTAATAGTTTTAAAAGTATCAAGATCAAGGATCGCAACAGCCAGCATCCTCCCGCCACGCTTAGCCTGCATAATGCCGATTTGCAAACGATCCCTAAATAACAGACGATTGGGTAGGTTGGTGAGGGGATCGTGATACGCCATATGCCTGATAAGAGACTCCGACTGTTTCCGTATGATTGCACCTCCCATGATCTCTCCAATCATGTGAAGCAGGGTTATGTTATCTTCATGCAAGTTATCAATGTCTGGGACATTATCAAAGCTAATAAACCCCAACAACTTCTCTTCAACCCGTACAGGTATAATCAGTAGTGATTTTATCCCCGACTTTTCCAATATTTCCTTTTCGAATGCAACCCCTTGAGCAATATCGGAGACGTCCGTAATATAGACCATAGTCCCTTTATTGAGATTCTCCATCAACCACGAATACCTTGCAGAGTACATATCCTGTAAATTCTGGATATTCGATATAATACCTTCATCATACCATTCGTATGCCCTGTCTATTTTTTCAGTTACGCTGTTTTTATCAGTATGAAACTGAAAGAGACATACCCTTGTTGCATTGCACAATCGTCCCATGTCCGCCAATGAGTCAGAAATCTCATTACTAAAATCTAAGGTATTAACGAATCTCGTTGAAATTTTTGCTACTGTCTTTTCAAAATTTATTTTACGCCTTAAAGTTTCTTCGGTTTGTTTTAACTTAATAAACTGCCCGATCTGAACGCTAATTACGTGAAACATCCGGAGCAATTCTTCGTCCGGTTTTTCTGCCTTATTACTGAACAATACGATAACGCCAAACACTTCACCCTCTTTTCTCACGGGAAAACCGACAGCTCCACGCAATCCAACTTCAATGGTAACCGATTCCAACAGTGCGTTCATGGCAGACGCTGTTATAAGGGGGAATCCAATGGCCGTTGTTAACCCTGCTTCATCAGCAATTTTTGCCCTGTGAAAATCTGGATCAGAGCCGATATCGACGATCCAGCTAGGTTTCCCGCTTACCCAGACACCGCCCGGCAATCCTTCTCCCGGTGAAAAGGTGATTTGCCTGCTCTGTACTACAAACTCTGAAAGCTTCTCGGACGAAGTATGCCACACTTCTGCAAGACGCAATTTATTAGTTCCCTTGTCCACTATCCAGAACTCAGCCAAACTCCACTGCAGACTTTCACACATTGTCTTCAGGATTTTTGGCACGGCATCTTCAAAGGTATCCGATGCTGCCAGTACAAGCGATATTGCGTACTGTGTACTTCTGTAAAGGTCAAATTGTTTCCTGACGTCTTCCATAGACCTGCATTCATTTAGTTTTTGGCACCTTCTCCCAATCGGCCAGAAATCGCTTGACACCGTCATCCGTGAGCGGATGTTGAACGAGCAAGTCAAATAC
Organism: Candidatus Brocadia sp.; assembly: GCA_046291035.1. Lineage (GTDB taxonomy): Bacteria > Planctomycetota > Brocadiia > Brocadiales > Brocadiaceae > Brocadia. Next base: position 3,771 of record JBKBTA010000133.1, on the reverse strand, counting down.
ATTAAAAGGAATGGTAGCAACATCTGCCCCCATCAGGGCAGCATCGCGTACATGAACGGGATTCCGAATGCTGGCAACAATGATTTCCGTTTGGAAACCATAGTTGTCATATATGGTACGAATCTCCTTGATCAGGTCCATACCCGACTGCCCCCTGTCGTCTAATCTTCCCACAAAGGGACTAACATAGGTACCGCCGGCCTTTGCCGCCAATAGTGCCTGATTGGAAGAGAAACAGAGAGTGACATTGGTTTTAATGCCCTCTTCTGCCAATCTCTTTACCGCCTTCAAGCCATTTTTTACTAAGGGAATCTTTACCACGATATTGTCAGCGATTTTTGCAAGTTCTCTTGCTTCCTTGAGCATGCCCTCTGTATCAAGGCTCACCACCTCGGCACTGACGGGACCCTCTACTATGGAACAAATCTCCTCAATCGTTTCACGAAAAGGCCGCCCGGTCTTGGCTACCAAAGACGGGTTTGTCGTAACCCCATCCAGGATGCCCAAACTGTGCGCTTCTCTGATTTCTTTTACATCTGCCGTATCAATAAAAAACTTCATTCCATTTCCTTTCTAAAAAGCACTTTTTTCAAAGATACACTATAGTTGGTTACCCCCCTGTGTCCCGCGTTTACTGGGGAGATTACGGGGATAGTTGAAATTCCAGACATTTAATTAGACCTTCGGCTACTTTCTCGAGATGCAAAGGTAGTATCCGGTCGCCAACGGGAGTTGGCTCCTACCAGCATAACTTTGAATTTCCTAAACATTAAATTAGGCTGCCTGGGCAGCGCATTATTATTTTCGTCTCGCACTATAAGCACATAGTTTATACACGAGCAGTTCAAGTAACAATTGCGTACTAAAAGAACTGGTCTTGCTCTTCACATCAGCTTCGAGCAAAAGTGCATGATTTTTCATGAGGTCTTCCTCAGTATAGAGTTTGACCTGGTCAAAAAACCGTTTTGCAAAGAATGGTATTATCTGTAACTCTGATGCGATTTTTTGTTCATTTCCACCCTGCTGCAATATCTGCTTTGCCCTCCACAGTCGTTTTATTTGCCATGCCAGCAAACTAATAATCCTCACCGAATCTTCTCCATGTTCCAGCATTTGACTGAGGATTTTTAGAGCAAGTGCCACATTCCTTTGCGCAACGGCATCGGTCAGCTCAAATACGGTACGGTTTCTGTCCACACCAACAAGGTCATCTACGTCCCTTTCGTCAATGGTGACCTTCTCACCCAGGTAAATGGATAGCTTTTCAAGGTGTTTATCCAGGATCGCTAAATTGTTCCCTACATCATCAACCAGTCTCTGAGCTGCCTTTGCGGCGATGTCTTTTTTATAAAGTTTTGCATGGGTGTGTACCCAATTCGGCAAGAGATGGTCTTTCAGCTTCTTACACTCAACCGATACAGCGACCTTGTCAACAAGGGTTGCCAATTTCGTTCGCTTATCCCATTTATCACAGACAAGAACCAGATGGGCATGATTTGCGGGTGCCAGTAAATATTTTTCAAGTCTTTCCCTGTTTTTTTCAATAAAATCATCCGCCTCTTCTACAATTACCACCTTGTTCCTGATCGAAAAAAAAGGCAATGTCCTCAATTCATCAAATACGGTACCTCCGGAAATTTCATCTCCGTCAAACTCAACCAATGCCATACGAGGGTCGCTATCCTTAAGTAAATTAGCCTTTATCGCCGAAAGCGATTCGTGGATAAAAAATTCTTCGTCACCAAAGAATATATAAACCGGAAAGGTCTTACCCTTATTCATTAACGTCTTAAACTGGTAAATATCCATTACTTTATCCTCTGAGCAATTCCAGCCACTATGAAGTACACTTCGTCAGCCTCTTCTGCAAGAATCTGGTTCGCATAGCCTGCAACATCCCGAAACACACGTGACAAGGCATTGTCAGGCACAATACCAAGTCCAACTTCATTCGATATAATAATGGCATCCGACCTCGACTCGCGACACGCCCGGCTGAGCCTATTGATTTTATCAATGATCTGCGTCTGCCGCTGTTTTAGATGCCCCATCTGCGGGTCCGAACAATGGGCCGAATTTGCTATTTCATCTGGCAATGATTTCCCACCCTCCCCTGCACCCCTCCCATCAAGGATGGGGTAAATTGCCCTTCCTCCCGTTCCCCTTACCTTGGTGGGAGTGGTTAGGGGAAGGGGCGATTGTACCCCTTTTGTAAGAGACGCAGGGGCGAACAACATTTTACCCCTACTCACGCCTTTTTCACTACTCAAAAGCATATTGGTAATATAGAGGGTAATGCAATCAATCAAAACAAGGCCTGCCTTGTCGTTCAGGTCTGATACCACCTTATCTACGTGATAAGGGGACTCAATAGTCTTCCAATTAAAGGGACGCCGGGCACGATGGACCCGAATCCGCTCCCGCATCTCGTCATCCTTAACCTCAGCGGTAGCTATATAAACCACATCATTATACTTTTTGGCAAGTCCCTCTGCAAAGGCAGATTTTCCACTCCGTGCACCACCAAGAACAAAGGTTATTTTCGCCATTTTAGTAAAACGTAATCATTTTGTCACTAAGAACCAGTTATAAAACACATCCATTTCTAAGTACTTTCTAGCATTTTAAGTTGGCGGTAAGCAGTCGCCAACTGCTTACTGCTTACTTTTTTCACCTAATTTCGTATCTCAAATGTCCCGTCGCCTGATAGTTACCTATTCCATCCGTTGCATACGAAAAGACTCAACAAAAACACCACTTCACTAATCTCATTGGTGGCGCCCAAAGTATCTCCCGTCATCCCACCAATTTTCTTTTTAATATACCAAATCCAACCGAGAGTGAAAATAATTATTATTGCAAATATTACAAACCCACTCAGGTTGTAAAAAAACCAAAACAGGAATAGTGGAAAAAGTGACACATAGATCACCCATTTCCGTGTAGTACCCCCCGTAATAAAACTTCCTGTACCCGCTCCACTTCGCGCATACGAAGACAATCCTGCTGCACAGACCTGCGCCCACCTTCCCACAACTGGCATTACCGTCAGCACAACGCATTTATTTATCAAAACCGGCGAGATAAAACAGGAAACGCATTTTACACTGACGTCAAAGAGCGAAGCTTCCGCCACCAGGATGTCCCCGATGCTTAGCAAACTAACATATTTGAGCCCGAGCAAGGAAATCAGACCAATGGCTCCAAAGCCACCAATACGGCTATCCTTCATGATTTCCAGCCGTTTTTCCTTATTCCAGCCACCCCAGATACCATCACAGGTATCAGCAAGACCGTCCAGATGTAATGCACCGGTAATGGATATATAAACCAGGATAATCAAGGCATCAGCAATAAGGAGAGGAAAGAAATGATGGAGTGGCAAATATGTGACAGATAGAAAAACGCCTATGCATAAACCTACAACGGGAAACCAATACACCACATAGCCAGGCCTGTGCGGTTTTATCCTATCTTCTTTATCGATAGGAATAATGGTTAGAAATTTAAGCGCCCATAAAAAGTTGTCCATTTTTTTCCATTTCTTCTGCGTATAATGACAAAAGAATATTTATCAATCAATCTTTTCTAACAAAACAACATGTTCTTACCATAAAAACAAACCGTTGTCTATTATTTCATTTTTCTTCTGGTTATTTTTAACATAAGTAACATGAAAATACAATCACAGGTTTCCTAGCGCAGCTACGCCTCAACCAAAAAGATGAAGCAGGCAGAACACAGTTGGCAGTAGGCAAAAAGTGATACATT
>JBKBTA010000132.1:0-8333 GCA_046291035.1 Candidatus Brocadia sp. | reverse complement strand
ATGAAATCTCCCCTTTGCTGTCATTCCGAGCGGAGCGAGGAATCTTCAAGATTTCTCCCTTCGGTCGAAATGCCAATTACAGGTGAAAAATTCCCATACAATTTCATTATGACCTTCAGCTACTTGTGTTTGATTACCTCCTGTGTCCCCAGTTTACAGGGGGATTTGAAATCTCGCCTTTCATTTTTTTCGTCCTTTAATTTGATTTCCTTCTCACAAGAAGTTTCTTCTGTCCTGGTTTGCCAATGGATAACACCTTTCAAGAGCGCCGGGAAGATTTTAAGCAATATCCTGATATCAAGAGCCAATGACCAGTTGTCAATGTAATCTAAATCCATCTGCATCCATCGGTGAAAATCGGGTTGAAATCTGTTGGTTACCTGCCATGTGCATACGATGCCAGGACGGAAACTCAACCTCCTTTTCTGCCACCTTTCATATTTCTCCACCTCTTCCGGGATGGCGGGGCGCGGTCCAACGAGAGACATATCGCCTTTCAGGACATTGATTAACTGCGGCAGCTCATCCAGACTCAGCATCCTCAGGATACGGCCTACCGGAGTTACCCGTGGGTCGTTTCTTGCATGGAAAACCGGCCCTTTGCTTTCATTCAGGTGCCTGACTTGATCGATCATCTTATCCGCATTCACCACCATGGTTCGAAATTTATAAATGGAGAAAATCTTTCCATATAACCCGCAGCGTTTTTGCGTGAAAAACACCGGGCCCGGCGAGGATAGTTTAATTGCAACGGCAGAGATAATAAAAACAGGAAGGGAGGATAAAAAAACAATGAGAGACACAACGATATCCAAAAGCCTTTTTGTAAACAGTTGAAATACATCACAGGGCGTGCTGTCAAGGGTCAAAAGAGGGATTCCGTTGATCTCCTTAATTATGGGCTTCGCCACCGTGGTGTTAAAAAGATCTATTGCTACCGTGGCCTTCACTCCAACCTTCTCGCAAATACCTATGTAGTCTTCAAGATGGGGAAGCCATCTCCGGGGAAGGATAAAGACCACCTCACTTATCACCGTCGTATCCAGGATCTTTGCTAAATTTTTCAGCGAATCGATTACTTCGTATTTGCCAACTTTCATACCGACTCTTTCTTCGTCATCAATAAAACCCAGTATTCTAAATCCCCACTGGGGATGTGATTCAATGATATGGGCGAAACTTCTTGCCCTCTTTCCTGACCCGGCAATAAGGATCGTCCTGGAGTTATATCCTTTTTGCCTTATGTACTGGAGAAGACAGAAGATGAGGCATTTCTCCGCGGTAAGCGTAGCCATAACACAAAGATTGGCAATAAAGGTCCTTGATATTATATCACATCTGGAAAACAAGACGATAACCGAAAAGACCGTTATTGCGAGAAACGAGCCCTCAGCCAGGTTCCACCACATATCAATAAACTTCCTCTTCCTCATAGACTGATACATGCCGGAATATGCAAGTGACGTAATCCATAACGGTACGATGATAAGCAGCACCCAAGCACACTCGTTCAACTGGGGTAGTCTATAGAGTCCAGCCCATGCTCTATGGGAGAAATACGGGAAATGTTCTCTCATGATATAGGGCAGGCAAAATCCGGCCACCACAGCAAGGCAATCAACTGCGCAAACGATTCTTCGAATCAGTTTGTCGTGTTCGTAAATCATGTATTGGACTCCTCATTCATTGTGGATAGCCCATTCTTTTGTCCATCTTTGATTTCAGCATCGACTTCATTTATCCCCTATGTCCCCCAGTTTATGGGAAGATTCAGGGAGGGGGTGGCTATTTACAGGTATCCACAAAGGCCCGAACCATTTCTCTCTGACTGTGGCTTATCTCCTGAAAGCATATTCTTGCATGAACTTCCTGACGTATCTTCCCTGTGTTATTATGCTTTTTAAAACGAAATGTCGTAAAAACAAAAAAGCCTTGCTGCAAAGATATCAAATCAGCATATCTTCGGCAGCAAGGCTGTCTTTTACTCAACCGCTTTAAACCGTTCAATCTGTTTAAACGGCTTATAAGACCCTTTTGCCTTGCGCCCCCTGATTACTCAGGGTTTGCCTTTATCGCGATGCAAGTTAGATGCAACTTATATTAACTCAAAAACACTGGTTACCTGTGTTTTTGCGGCAATTTTACTATGTAATTTCTTAATGTCAAGTAAAAAATAAAAAAATTTCGCAATTCGATATTCAAATTTTTTCACTAAATTTGATTGAGTCTGCGTTGCGATAGGTTATAATGTTAGTCTTACAATTGCAAATCCGATTTTGTCTTTTTTTGCGTCAGGAAAAGAGGCTGGGTTTCATGATAGAACCGCCATTAAAGAATAGAGATCGATTTGTTTTGGAGCGGGAACACTTCCAGAAACTCCTTGATACTCTCATCCAAAAGGGCTACCTGGTTGTGGGTCCTACCGTAGGAGAAGGGGCGATTGTATACAACGAGTTGAACTCGGTTGCTGATTTACCCATTGGGTGGACAGATGAACAAGATGGAGGTGTCTACCGGCTCAAGAAACGTGATGACCAGGCGTTCTTTGGCTACGTTGCTGGCCCGCACTCGTGGAAAAAATTCCTGCTCCCGCCGGCATTGCGTTTGTGGCAGGCCAAACGTGTGGGCAATAGTTTTCAAATTGTGGCAGAAAATGAAAATACCCAAAAGTTTGCCTTTATCGGCGTCCGCTCGTGCGATCTGCATACCATTGCAATCCAAGATAAAGTCTTCCTAAAAGGACAATACGTTGATCCAAATTACAAATCGCGGCGTGCGGATGCCTTTATCCTCGCTGTTAACTGTGGAAAAGCAGGGGGTACCTGTTTCTGTGTATCGATGAATACGGGCCCAAAGACGACGTTCGGTTTTGACCTCGCAATGACCGAAATTCTGGAAGGCAACAGACACTATTTTGTAGTTGAAACAGGCACGGAACTGGGGGCAGAGGTGCTCCATACGGTTCCGTATAGGAAAGCGAACGAAAGGGAAATATTTTCTGCCGACAGCATTATAAAGAAAACTGCTGGACAAATGGGCAGGAGTATGGACACTACTGACATTAAAGACCTGCTTTACAGAAATTATGAACATCCGCGCTGGGATAATGTCGCAGAACGCTGTTTGACTTGCGCCAACTGCACCCTAGTTTGTCCGACGTGTTTTTGCACAACCGTGGAGGATGTTACCGATCTTACGGGTGAGCATGCCGAACGATGGCGGAAGCTGGACTCGTGCTTCACAATGGATTTTTCTTATATCCATGGAGGAAGTGTCCGATCTTCGACGAAGGCCCGTTATCGTCAATGGATGACACACAAAATTGCTACCTGGATTGATCAGTTTGGCGCATCGGGCTGCGTTGGCTGTGGACGCTGTATTACCTGGTGTCCTGTTGCGATTGATATCACGGAAGAAGCCCGTGCTATTCGTGAAAGCGAACCGGTTTTAAAAAGGGAAACCACAGAGGGGGCGGAGAAAAAAAGTTACCATTGCGAGTCGCACACCTGAAGTGATCTAAAAGATTCAGATTGTTTTGGTGCGTAGGACGCACCCTACATAAGCACCGTCTGTGCGTTGGAGGGGTGGCACGGACAAACTCCGTTTGTTTGTGCCACCCCCCCCTTCAGACATGTGAGGCTATCGTAGGGGCGAAATATTTTTCGCCCCTACTCTGTATCAAGTTTATAAATCACACATTGTGAGCCTCCGGGTATATATTCAGAAATTTACTGCGCTTTAGCGCTACCTTTTCCATGCACAGTCTTGGGAAAGGCGTAGTGTCTTCTTGCAAAAACAAATACAAAGAATACTCAAAAAGATGCGGACTGAATTTTGTTTTCTATATTCAAGGTCTGACCCTCCAGTGCTGTTTTAATCTTGTGGAATTCCGTGGGTTTCTGTGATGAAATAATTCGGGAGAACGAAAATGCAGATGCAAACACTCGAACCTTATCTGGCAGAACATCCATTCTTAAAAGGTCTTGAACCAAGGCACCTGAAAATTATTGTGGGATGTGCATCCAATGTACGATTTGATGCCGGGCAGTTTATCTTGCGCGAAGGCGAAGAGGCCAACAATTTTTACATAATTCGGCATGGCAAAGTGTCCCTTGAAATATTTACCCCTGACCGCGGCCCTATTTCCATCCAGACTATCGGAGAGGGGGAGGTGCTTGGCTGGTCATGGCTTATTCCACCGTATCACTGGCATTACGATGCACGGGCACTTGAGCTCACCCGGGCCATTGCCCTAGATGGAAAATGTTTACGGACAAAATGTGAACAAGACCATGACCTGGGTTATGAACTGCTGAAACGGTTTGCCCATATCATTACGCAACGGCTGGAGGCGACAAGATTGCAACTTCTGGATGTCTATGGCGTCCATGCTTAAGAATTTCAGTCTAATTAAAAACAAAAGGAATCAAAGACGATGGATACCCAGAATCCGATGTTCCCAACCCCATTTCGTATTCAGCGGGTGAAAAAGGAGACACACGATACATTCACCATAGAACTTGAACCAATGAACGGTATTGATGAATTTTCATTCGCAGCCGGGCAGTTCAATATGCTCTATGTGTTTGGCATGGGAGAAGTACCAATCTCCATCAGTGGAGACCCTGCCATACCGAAAATACTCAAGCACACGACGCGGGCAGTGGGAACGGTGACAAGAGCGGTTTGCAAACTAAAGCGTGGAGAGGTATTGGGAGTAAGAGGACCATTTGGAAGTCACTGGCCTTTAGAAGAGGCCAGGGGGAAAGATATTGTTATTATGGCTGGGGGAATTGGACTTGCACCCTTACGCCCGGCAATGTATCAACTCATTTCAAATCGTGAAAAGTACGGGAAAATCGTGCTTCTTTACGGTGCAAGGACGCCGCAGGACTTGCTCTTTGTCCATGAACTCGAACAATGGCGCGGACGCTTTAATGTAGAAGTGAAGGTCACCGTTGATAGTGCTACAGGAAACTGGCATGGTACTGTCGGTGTCGTTACTACGCTCATCTCTGGAGCCCAATTTGATCCCCTGCAAGCAGTGGCGATGATTTGTGGCCCTGAAGTAATGATGCGCTTTGCGGTGATGGAACTGCAAAAATACGGCGTAAAACAAGAAAACATCTTTATCTCAATGGAACGGAACATGAGATGTGGAATTGGCCTTTGTGGTCACTGCCAGTTCGGACCTACCTTTGTGTGCAAAGATGGCCCTGTGTTTCGCTACGATCGCATTAAAGATATCTTTGGAAAACGAGAAATATAATAAACGAGAAATATAATAATAGATCATCGCTTTATACAAATTAGATGCAGAACTCTTTTGTTGGTCCAATCGTCCTCGATTGAACCGGAACATTTGGTATAATTTCATCTTTTCTAAATATTATGCATAAAAAACAAAAACCCAAACTTGCTGTATGGAAATTTGCCTCCTGCGACGGTTGTCAGTTGAGTCTCTTAGACTGCGAAGACGAATTGCTTACCGTGGCCGATAAGGTCGAAATTGCATACTTTCTTGAGGCTTCCCGTGCCGTAGTAAAAGGTCCCTATGACCTCTCCCTTGTTGAAGGTTCTGTCACCACACAACACGATGCCGAACGCATTCTGAAGATTCGCAAGGCATCAAAATCACTCGTCACCATTGGTGCATGTGCCACGGCCGGCGGCATTCAAACGTTGCGCAACTTTAAGGATGTAAAAGAGTTTATTTCCATCGTATATGCCTCTCCGAAATACATCGAGACACTCGACAAGTCGACATCTATTGCCAGCCATGTCCGCGTTGATTTTGAGCTGCAGGGATGCCCTATCAACAAACATCAGCTCCTTGAAGTACTTGTAGCCTTTCTGTATGGACGTAAACCAAATATCCCGGCGTATAGTGTCTGCATTGAGTGCAAACGTCGCGGAACCATTTGTGTGATGGTGGCACAGGGCATACCGTGTCTTGGACCGGTAACCCACGCCGGATGCAATGCAATCTGTCCTGCATATAACCGAGGTTGTTACAGTTGCTACGGCCCGATGGAGACGCCGAACACGGCTTCACTAAGCTCATGGTTTAGCCGTCTTGGGGTGAAGGAAGGGGATCTAGTAAGAAGCTTTCGTAGCTTCTATGGTTACTCTGAGCCTTTTCGTAAGGAAAGTGAAGCACATGAAAAGTAAAACAATCAAAGTAGATTACCTTGCCCGTGTTGAAGGTGAAGGGTCTCTGTATGTCAAGATCAAAAACAATAGCGTGACGGATGTTAAGCTAAAGATATTCGAACCGCCACGGTTTTTCGAGGCGTTCCTAAGGGGGCGCAATTACAGCGAAGCACCTGATATCACGGCCCGTATCTGTGGAATCTGTCCCATCGCCTATCAGATGAGTGCCGTACATGCGATGGAAGATGCATTTGGCGTTAAGGTTGACGGTCAACTTCGTGCACTGCGTCGCCTTGTTTACTGTGGAGAGTGGATCGAAAGCCACGCCCTCCATGTGTATATGCTGCATGCGCCCGACTTTTTGGGCTACGCCGATGCGATCCAGATGGCAAAAGACCACCCAGCTATCGTACAGCGAGGACTACAACTGAAAAAGATAGGGAATAAGATTGTAGCATTCCTTGGCGGCAGGGAAATCCATCCAGTCAATGTGCGTGTCGGAGGATTTTACAAAGTACCGGCAAAACGTGAACTTGCTCCCCTTGCTGAACGTCTGAAATGGGCACGGGATGCAGCCCTTGAGACTGTCCGATGGGTTGCCACACTGAATTTCCCAGACTTTGAGCAAGATTATGAATTTGTCGCCCTTCGTCATACGGATGAATATCCTTTCAACGAGGGGAGACTTGTTTCGAATAAGGGATTGGATATTTCCATGCGTGACTATGATGATTCCTTTGTTGAAGAACACGTACAGTATTCCAATGCGTTACATTCCGTCATCAAAGGACGCGGCGCTTATTTCGTTGGCCCTCTGGCCAGGTATAATCTAAACTTCAACCATCTCTCTCCGCTGGCAAAAGAGGCAGCGCGTTCAGCCGGGCTTTCACCTGTCTGCTATAACCCATTTCAGAGTATTATCATTCGAAGCGTGGAAATTCTCTATGCCTGTGAAGAGGCCTTGCGCATCATTGATCAATATGAAAAACCCGAGAAACCGGCAATTCAAGTTCAACCACGCGCCGGTACTGGCTATGGTTGCACAGAAGCGCCACGCGGTATTCTCTATCATCGTTATAGTACCGATGATAACGGTGTGATCCTTGATGCAAAGATTGTTCCACCCACATCACAAAACCAGAAGACCATCGAAAATGATCTCTGGCAGTTTATCCCGAAATATCTGGACCTCCCTTCCGAAAGCCTTACGTTACAATGTGAGCAGGCAATACGCAACTACGATCCGTGCATCTCATGTGCCACGCATTTTTTGAAGCTTCATGTCGACCGGGAATAAAAAATGAGGTAATAGCTCACCGCAGAGATGCAAAGAACGCAAAGGAAAATAATGCTTTGTACCTGCAATGGTCAGACTTGTATTGTCTATTCAAATGTTTGTGGTGTCAGGAGGAAACTCCCGACACCACAAAATGGATGATTCATAAACAATGTTGTGTAAGTTCAACGCGGACAAACGGAGTTTGTCCGTGCCACCCCACCAACGCACAGATGGTGCTTATGTAGGGTGCGTCCTACGCACCAAAACAATCTTAATCTACAAAATGGTAACCGAACAAGTTGCGCAAAATAAACACGGAATTCTCATAATTGGTATTGGCAATGCATATCGAGGCGATGACGCTGTGGGACTCCATGTTGCCCAATATCTGAAGAAACAGGCACGTGATCATGTCCATGTCATTGAAGAAAGCGGTGACGGCACGGCATTAATGTATTGCTGGAAGAATGCTGATACAGTTATTCTGATCGATGCTGTTTATTCCGGGGCCAGGCCGGGGACCATTCACCGGTTCGATGCACATACACAGCCCATCCCGACAAATTTTTTTCATTACTCCACACATGCCTTCGGTGTTGCTGAGGCCATTGAGCTTGCCCGGGCACTCAACCTGCTCCCGAGTCGCCTTACCGTCTATGGTATTGAGGGAAAATGTTTTGAGGCTGGCATTGGATTATCACGGGAAGTTGAAAAGGCAGCAGAGGAAGTTCTGATACTGGTGCAGCATGATATCCGAGGGTTTGGCGCGAAAATACCTACTATCATCGCAAGCGAAAGGATATAATTTAGACATAAGGAATTTCGTAACAGTTTGTTTTTTGAAAAATTCCAGTAATAATTTAGTAACAATATAGTAGCATACACAGTAGTGGCAATTCAT
>JBKBTA010000131.1:0-8343 GCA_046291035.1 Candidatus Brocadia sp. | reverse complement strand
CCACTCAGGTATCCCATACTTCAAGGCACGCCCTTCTCCTCTTTGCAATGTGTTTTTGAATTTATCACGAAAAGTAATTTGCCATCCTTTTTGCTTCTTACTTCCAGGTCTGATATAAACCTTTTTACCATTAATTACTGTCTCGTAAGCACCCCATACTTCCAATTTATAACCTTTACTCTCCAATATCTTCTTTAAATCGTCTCTTAGAATTTCTTCCTGTCCTGACTTCTCAATGAGTTTCGTAATGCAGTTTTTCTTCAAAAGCAAAAAATCAAACTCCTCTTTAAAAGCTTGAACCATAGACTTCTGATGTGGATTATGCTTTTGCGGCTCTCCTTGGGCAACTACGACATATCGGTTGGCTTTGAATAGCGAAATTAGATACAATTCCAATGATTTCCTTATGACAGAGTCATTAAAATCGGACTGCATTGCTGACCTGCCGTCATTAATAATAACAGCCCTATTCCAGTCTTTAATTTTATCTTCGGGGGAGGTCAAATGAGTTTTGAGTTTGTTGTAAATATCTTTTGCCTCGCCGATACATACCTTTTTACTTGTAGAATCAAAGAGGATATAGATACCTGGATATTCAAGGCTTCCCCACTCTTTCTTAAGTACTCCTAATGCATACAATGTTCTTGGAATGTCCCATGAACGTAAATGTCCAGTTGTTCTAGCCCTTATTATGCCATCTCCGTTTTTAAGGTCTTGATGATACCCAAATTTATCTTCCATTGGTTTTCATTCCACTTGAATTTTTCTTTAGTGTAATTATTGTTTCTCTAAGTCTATAGTTTCTTATCTGACCCGTTCGACGATCCCGTGCCTTTTCTATTTTCTCAATGGTAAGCCCGAGTTCTGTTCCGATTTTGGCTAGTAATAAATCGGTAGGCACGTAAACATCTGCAATTAGGCTGTCGCCAACCACCAAGATAAAACGGCCGTTTGCACTGAGAGATTTTGTAACTACGTTCATGACCTTATACATATCATCAAAATACTTGTGTACGATATGAGGCATGTCACTTCGCCTATAATTGCCTCTTCTTTTTATATTTTTCTCAATGTTTGCCTTTATTTCTTCTATCCAACTATTCGTATATTTAGCGTTTGATTGGGCAAATGCTTTTACTAATCCTTTTGAAACATTGTCGCAAACGACAAGACTATCCTTTACTTTTTTGGCATCCTTTGACTCTTTTGTAAAACCGAGCCATGCCATCTCGATCTTGTAGTTCATAACATAATCGAGTCCATTCATATACGGCGGTGAGGTAATAATAAGGTCGAATAGGTGTTCATGTTCGTATTCCATTGCGTTGGCAAGAAAGACCTTGCTTTCTATCCGAATATTCGTTTTATATTTTTTCCGTAGAATTTCTAAGTCTTTGCAAATGTCTCGAATTTTATGCTCCATAAGTATCCAGGGGGGCATTGTCCGGGACTTTTTTCCCTTTCCAATACCCAAGACATGGAGTCCTCTTAAGATTACTGCAATCAATCAGGATTGAAGAAAATGCAAGTAGGATAAGATTTTTGACCTCGGTTTGTTCCTTTGTTTTTGCGGGGATAGAATCTATCCCACCTTTGAGGAGTTCCAAATTTCTTAACACTCCTTTATTGAATTGATTCTCTGATTTGAGAAACTCAGGGGCAGACGTTTTTAAGTTTTTAGGAATAGACAAAAATGTTTCATTAAGCAATTCAGGGGGGACATCCCATGAATTAACCTTTATGTCTGCAATAAATTGAAGGAGTGGGTTTAATTCACACATTCTTATTGATATTTTGAAAATAATACTTCTGGATACCCACAAACCCTTTATTCTCACTATGCTCAATGATATTCTGGCATACCTCTGAAAGTGCCACAATAAAGCCATGAATTGCCTTTTCATCGTAATGAAGGTGTCTTGTGAGGATTGCATGGGCATGTTCTTTGACTCTTCCAACAATGAAATGAATGTCGTCTGACTTTTCTATAAGTGTGATCTCCAGCAGGACATCTGAGTTAATGTTTCTCAGATATTTTCCCGATATTTGTGGTTTAGGCGGCTCAAGTCTGAAATATTCATTAGCAAATTTGAAAAAATCCATCATTTCAAGATATTTGAGGACTTCTTTCGATTTAGGAAGAAGGACGGTTTTTAGAACGTCATTTGATTTTAAGAGTACCCCGATTTCAAGGAGGCCGACCATACCGTAAGGATCAATAAAGGCTACATCTTTAGGTCAATCTCCTGTGATTCACTAACGATGTGTGAAAGCTGTTCGAAAGTTTCCTCTGTTACCTGGATCATTCCTTGAATCTGTAAATAGTAATTTTTGGCCACGAATTGACACTAATGGGCACAAATAAAAAAAGAAAATTGATACGAAAATTCATGTTAAGTCGTAAAAATTCTTGGCCGAGATTAACTCTCTGTATAATTTTGTGTTCATGTGTTTAACTGTTTCATTCTTGAAGGATCATAGTGGCGGTGAACCATTGCTTATTGGTTATATACTATACTATTTGTCGTATTTATTCAAATAGGTGCTTATTAATGTCGCCCAATTCCATGCCTAAAAATTTTTAAAGGGATTATAGAAATTCTTTTGTTTTATTTTGTTTTCATTTCGTTCTGTGGTTTATAATCTTTATATGTTCGTGGACGATTTACCTATCTATGGTGGTTCAAAGCGGTTGGTTGAAGCCCTGATTGCAGCTGGCCTTAATGAGCTTTATCCGCCTCAGATCCTGGCTATAAAGGCCGGTCTCTTACAGGGGTATGACTCCTTTGTTGTTGCAGCACCTACTGCCTCAGGCAAGACCCTCATAGCTGAGATGGTGGCACTGAAGGTGTTTCTTGAGCTCAGCGGAAAGATCCTCTACCTTGTGCCATTAAGGGCCCTTGCAAGGGAAAAGCATGATGACTTTTCAAAGAAATACAAATACGCCGGGATGAAGGTTGTACAGAGCACGGGAGATTTTGACAGTGCAGACCCCTGGCTTTATGACGCAGATTTCATTATTTCAACAAATGAGAAGATGGATTCCCTCATCAGGCATCGCGCCTCATGGCTGAGGGACGTAAGCCTCGTGGTGGCCGATGAGATACATCTCCTCGGAGATCCTCACAGAGGGCCAACCCTCGAGATAGTCCTCACCCGATTGAAGTGGTTAAATCCTGGACTCCGGTTTATCGCATTGAGTGCCACCATACCAAATGCGTCAGAAATCGCCCAATGGCTTGGTGCCCGGCTTGTTGAATCCTCCTGGAGACCTGTGCCTTTAAGGGAAGGGGTGTATTTCAATGGTACCATAACCTTTCATGGTGGCAGTGAAATACGGGTGGAAGAGGAAAACTCGCTGGATACCGTAAATCTCAGCCTAGGTACCATAAAGGAGGGTGGACAAACCCTCATCTTTGTCAACACGAGGAAGTCGGCAGAGTCTGTTGCGCACAAGGTCACAGCCGAAGTTGCCGGATTGCTCTCAGTTCAGGAAAGAAAATTCCTGAAAACCCTTTCAGAACAAATCGTAGAGGTATCTGCGGAACCAACTCGTCTCTGTAAAAAACTTGCCGAATGCGTAAGCAATGGTGTTGCATTCCACCATGCCGGCATTACCTCTTCACAAAGGAAGATTGTGGAAGATGCCTTCAGGGCTAATAAAATAAAGCTTGTGGTTTCCACCACAACGCTGGCGATGGGACTGAATCTCCCATCAAGGAGAGTGATCGTCAGGGATTGGTGGCGATACGAATCCGGGCTTGGAATGCAACCCATATCTGTTATGGAGATAAAGCAGATGTCAGGAAGGGCAGGGAGGCCGGGTTTTGATAAGTATGGTGAAGCTATTGTCATTGCCAGAAACGAAAGAGACAAAAGGTATCTCATGGAAAACTACATAGGTGGAAGACCTGAAGAGGTAAACTCCCGTCTTGCCAGTGAGTCTGCCCTCAGGTCCCACGTCCTTGCTTCGATAGCGGGAGCCTTTACAAAATGCAGGGCAGAATTAACGGATTTCCTCCAGAAAACTTTCTACGCCCATCAGGAAGGTATGGAGTCCCTTGCATCCATAACGAAGAAGATCGTTGACTTCCTTAAAGATGAAGAGATGGTCTCTGAAAAAAGGGGGCTTGTAGCTACACGGTTTGGTCGACGGGTTTCAGACCTTTACCTGGACCCTTTGACAGGTGTAATCATGAGAGATGCCTTGCATCAGCCGAAGGGGAAAGAGGTATTTGCACTCCTGCATATGATAGCGCATACCCCTGACATGATGACACTTCAATTGAGGAAAAGGGACTCTGAGGAGATGTTTGATGTTTTCAATGCCCATGCAAATGAGCTTTTAATCCCCGAAAATGAAAAATATCCATCAAAAGAGATGCTTTCGGAAATAAAAACTGCTTCTTTATTAATGCACTGGATGGAGGAAGAACCGGAAGACAAGATTGTGGGTCATTTTAGTGTAGGACCGGGTGACATTCGTACCATGGTAGAACTTTCCGATTGGCTCCTCTATTCAGCCGGTGAGATATGCAAGGTCTTTGGCCTGAAAGAAGACGAGAAACTGCTATCATTTTTGAGGGTAAGGGTTTTCTACGGCATAAAAGAAGAACTCCTTCAACTCGTATCTCTCAAAGGCGTAGGAAGGGTAAGGGCCCGAAATCTCTATAATTCAGGGTTTAAGACGCTGGCGGACATTAAAGCCGCAACGAGCGAAGAACTGATGATGGTGCCCACCATCGGAAAGGCCATTGCGGAGGATATAAAAGAACAGGTGTTGTTAGGTAATATAAAAAAAACACATTGATTCTTCATTTATGAGGATACATAGGTAAAACGTTTTCTAAAAATGCTTTATTCCAAAAATTACGATGGGGAGAATTGCAATGATATCTAACAAAAAGAACCGATTCATATCTGTTTTGATACGGCATATGATAGAAAAATGCCTTGCATTATATTTCTTAGTTACGATTTTATGTTGCCTTCCCGTGGTGGCTGCCCCTGAAGAAATACTCATATCAGGCGATGCAAAATTGGAAGAGGGGCTTTCCGAATTAAGTGAAAGAGGGCAGATAGAAAAGGAGTTTCATCTGTATGCAACGGATGGTTTTCAGGAAATGGCCGATGGCGAATTGATCTATTTCTGGGGGTTTGCCCATGCGAAGGATTTTGCCGATGTCGGAGAAATAAGAACAAGAGAAGAAAGGGCCGAGAAATTACTGCCATTAAAAGTACCTGGCGACGAGATACGGCTCAGGTCTGGCAAGAACTATATTGTCGTGTTACACAATGCAGGTTTTTATGAAACAGAGAAGCATTCAGGAGTTCATGGTGTACCGCATACCATCCATTTCCATGGATTAGATTTAATACCCGCCTATGATGGTGTACCGAACTTGCCGTATTCTCCTGTTTTTCCAGGGGAAAAATACCGGTATTTATTAACAATACCGGAAGACATTGAAGGGTCCTATATGGGTCACTGCCATGTGGATACCACCAATCATCTCATGGCGGGGATGTATTTTCCATTGATAATAGAGAAAAGTCCAAATGAAATTTACGGATATAAATTTGATAGAGAATATACCCTTGTTATGAGCGAAGTCGATAGCGAATATATGGAGATGCTCAGGGCCGAAGGTAACATACGGCGTGGGTTAGATTGGAAGCCGAATTATTTTATGCTCAACGGCAGAATATACATGGACGATTTGAGTAATCCTTTCTCAACGATAAACGACCCGAAAACGAGGATCGTAGCATACGAGGGAGAGACAGTTTTGATTAGGTTAATGGCCGTAGGGTATAACCACATATTTGCATGGCATTCGCACGGGTTTCATGGGTTGGTAATCGGGACGGATGGGAGAAAGCTAAGCTATCCGTATGAAAAAGATACTTTACTTATTGGATCGGGTGAGCGATATGACATTTTGTACAAAATCCCTGATTATTCTGCCAAACGAGGATGCCTATCATGCAATTATGGACCCGGCATCAGTATAGCTCATGACCACAATATGATGGGGATGGTAAGTCAGGGAATATACCCCCACGGGCCACAAACTTTTTTTGATGTGCGGCCGAAAAGTTTGAGACCGGGGGATAAATAAATTCTTCTTTGTGACTCGGTGCCCTAGTGATGTAGAAGGGTTGCAGGGGACCTATACCCAAGAGACTCACAATTTGTGATTTACAAATTTGACACAGAGGGAGAAACCATAATCTAACGGGGTGGCGCGGGCAAGCTATGCTTGTCCGTGTTTTTGTAATACTGCATGCAGCACAGCCACAACAAAAATAACCACCCCTTGCTCCCCTCCTTCTCTTGACGGCGATTGGCAATGCACAACGGCGAACATCCTTCCCGGTCGCCAACGGGAGTTGGCTCCTATCAGTATAACGTTGAATTTCATAAACATTCTAGTGCTGTCAGGAGTTTCCTCCTGACAGCACAAAAATGGATGATTCATAAACAATGTTCTGCAAGTTCAATATGGACAAACGGAGTTTGTCCGTGCCACCCTGGTATCAATGTAAAATTCACATTTTATGAACATCTTGAGTATAATTTATTACTCGATCATTTTGCTGTTATCCTTTTTACCGTGGTTCCAATTGAATCAATATTGGAGGCGTGTTCAAAAAAGGATGCATTTTTCCTATTTTCGGCCAGCCATTCTACAGAAACAGAATCATCTGACTGATTGAAAGCTATATTCGCATAATTCGCCAATGGATTAAACAAAAATTTTATCTGAGCTAAATTTACTCCCATGTCATATAAGGAATCGATAATAGTTTGGAGGCTCTTATCATGGGTGGCAATTATGACAAATTGAAGATCCTTCAGTTGATATGGATATATGTCGTAGTATTGTATCCTCTTTATTAACTCTTCCAGAAAGCCCGTTTTCCTCACCCATGGTAAATATTTTAGCAGGAAAGATTTTTGGTAAATTTTATCAGTTGGACTAATATGGGCAAGATACCCGAATCTTTTGGGATAATAAATGATTATTGTAGTACATGGTCCAACTCCCTTCGTTTCAAGTACTTCCCCTGACCTTGTCATACAGAACTCATTCATATCAACCCTTTTTCTCTTCAAAGTTTTGCTTATTTCCTTTCCAGATGTGTAAATTTTTGGAGCTATGCTGGAATAATACTCTATTATCCTGGGGAGGTAGAATTTCTTATATTTTTGGTAGTGATTCGAAACAGCTTCGTCCTCATCAATCTCAACAATGATAATCCACGAATGACCGAAGACATCAAATTGTTCGAAAGAACTGAGTACCTTTACACCCCGGTAATCATTTATGATCATCTTTTCGGATTCTCCGGCAAGGGCTAATCTGACGGCATCTGTATCGATTTTCAGTTTTAGAATAGTACTGTCTTCGATAAACCTAGAATCAGTTAGCATGAGCTTATTTTTGTTAACAAGATAGACCTCGCCGGTCCTTCCCAAACCTTTATGGTCGGAGAGTATAGCGTTGATTTTGTTGATGGGGAATTGGAGCACCAACCATCCGAGCATTTCATTGTTTTCCTGTACCGGTTTCAGAAAAAATGCTGCCGGTTCGTCTGACGGGGAATAAAATTCATAATCCACAAATTCTTTGTCAGGATTATTTTTCATGTGTTTTGCCAGTTGTGTACCAGAGAATTGTCCGGCAAAAAGGTTTGTGTGGTAATCCGCCTCATGTTTGATGCTGTGAAAAACAAAACCCTTATCGTCTACGAAGAGAATATCATAAAAATCTCCATATTTCTTCACATAATGCACATCCATTTCATACTCTAACCTGTAGAGAGAAGGAGCATCTGTCCTCGTTGGATTTGAATTATAGTATTTTCTCATTACATTGAAACAATGTAATATCTTCTCGTCCTTGTTGACCTCGTTAACTATTTGTTTTATCTTACGAAAATAGTCGACTATTTGATTTTTCTTTGTAACTTTAATTTTATCAAGGACTCTGAAATATGCTTCTATTTCATCATGCTGCGGCGAACGTGCACAACCGAAAATGTTTAAAAGTAAAACACCGCATATTATCAAATAAACAATATTTTTGGGTATTTTGCAGCTATTTATCGGTAGAGTTTTCAAGAGATCTCCATTATTGATTTATTACAATGATGTTGGATTCAAATATCGGATTTAACCTTACTATTTAAATTAGGCTGCCAAAAGGCAGCGACTTTTTTATCTCCCATCTAGAAAGAGGGGAAACTGTGATTGAAATTCTTGGTAGAGTAGAAAACAAGAGACCTGAATAGAAAAAGCCCTCCATTTATGGTAAAAGTAGTTTTGGTAAAAAAACC
>JBKBTA010000130.1:0-8357 GCA_046291035.1 Candidatus Brocadia sp. | reverse complement strand
GCCTACTTAAGCGGACGAATGGGCTAGTTACTAAAAAACTTACAAAAAAAGAAGTTTTTACAGAGTAATACTATATAATTTGAATGGCACTCTAAGTAGAGACAGTTTTAAAACCTCTCTCTACTGTGATAAGGACTTATGCCAAATGTTTCGGTTCAATCGGGGACGATTGAACCAGCAAATCCCATGAGTTAGCCTGTCAACTCCAAAGGGACTACCACTGGCAGGAGAGCAGTATGCTGGAGTTCCGCCTGTACGGTTCGGAATGGAGGCGAAAGCCTTTCCTACCCACTATCTTTCTCTCCAAAATATCGTAATTTTATAGTATAATTTCTCATGACAATTCTACTTTTCAAATGCTTATTGTTGTGTCCTGCTCATGGTGGGTCTTATCGACAAGTTACAAAAAAATAAACAATTCAGGGAGATTGTATGTCATCTTCTGGAAGGAAAGGATTGTTCTGTCAATGGATTATGGGGATCGTCTGCATCCTTCTTTCTAGCGGCGATTGTCAGTGAACGAGTAAGGATAACCCGCGCTGTACCTAAATTACTTCTGGTTGTATCCAGTATTGAGGAAGCCGAGGAAGACACAGAAGACTTGAACACCTTTTCCCATGGTCTTGCGAGCCTCTTTCCCGCTATTGAAAGCATTTTTATGGAAGACCTCGAAGATGGGGATGATGCACCGGCGCGAAGGCTTCAAATTATCAACCAGATATTTCATAGCGACACCCATGCCGGTAACAAACTGGATATTATCGTAGCACCTATCCAGGCGCTTCTCCAGCCCGTGCCATCCCCCGAATCCATTTCACAGAATGTTTTGAGGATCCAGAAGAATCACGAATATCCCCTGGAAGAACTCATTGCATGGTTGCAGGAGCACCACTATCGGTTAACCACCCAGGTCGAAAATGCAGGGGAATATGCCTTGCGCGGTGGTATTATCGATATTTTCCCTTTTGCCTCAGACGCTCCTTGTCGTATCGAATATTTTGGAGATGAAATTGAATCCATTCGCAGATTTCATGTTGAATCTCAGCTTTCCGACCGGGAATTAGATGCTTGCCAGATACTTTCTCTGGATAAGATTTACGGCTTAACATGCCGTGGTGGAATTACCCCACCTGTTTCCCTCCCTTGCGAAGGGGGGGAGAGGGGGGGTGAAAGATTCACCGGGAAAGGAGATTTTACCGGGGATGATATTGCCACTGTTCGATCAGAATCAGAAAAGACATCTCTTTTGACCTACCTTAGTAAAGATACCTGGGTTGTGCTTAAAGAACCTGCAAGTATAGAAGACCGGGCAGAGAAAGTACTGAGCTGTATGGATGACAATGAGTCGCTGTTCAAAACAGATGAAATCTTTCGTCAGTTCAGCACTTTCAGGAAGATAGCCTTATCGAAACTGCCCCTGACATCAAGCAGCGGGGATTATACATTTCGTGTTAAATCAGCAGACAATTTTCCCCAACATATTCAGGAGATCACGTCAGAACTTGTCAAGGTGATCGAGGCCAATGACCGGACGGTTGTATTTTGTAACAACAAAGCAGAGGAACAGCGGTTTCGGGAGATTATCGACGGTTCAGGTGTGAAAGGTGATGGCCGATTAGTGCTGAGTATAGGTCGACTCAGCAGCGGGTTCCAGTTTTCTGATATCCAGATTGCTTTTCTTGCGCATCACGAAATCTTTCATCGTTATCAACAGCGCCGTGAGTCAAAAAAACCTGTCCATACCAGGGCAATAGATTCCTTTCTTGACCTGAAAAAAGGGGATTATGTGGTGCACGTAAGCCACGGCATTGGACGTTTTCTGGGGATGGAAATGCTGGAAGATGAAGGGCATAAAAGAGAGTATCTTGTACTGGAATTTGATGAGGGAACAAAGATATACGTGCCCGCAACAAAAATTGAGCTGGTACAGAAGTATATTGGCAGTTCAGACCACAGACCAAGGCTCGACAAGATCGGTTCCAAATATTGGGAAGTCCGAAAGAAAAGGGCAGAGAATGCCGTTGCCGATATTGCCAGCGATTTATTGCATATGCAGGCATTGCGGAATGCGAAGGAGGGTATTGCTTATCCGAAAGATACGGAATGGCAGAAAGAATTTGAGGAATCATTTATCTATGAAGAGACTCCCGATCAGCTTCAAGTCATAGAAGAGATTAAGCGCGATATGGAATCGAAGATGCCTATGGATCGGCTCATCTGTGGCGACGTCGGATATGGCAAAACGGAGCTTGCAATGCGTGCGGCCTTCAAGGCAGTAATGTTTGGCAAGCAGGTAGCCGTGCTAGTACCTACAACGATTCTTGCGCAGCAGCACTATGTTACTTTTTCAGAACGCATGGCCGATTATCCCGTTAAGATAGGTGTGTTAAGCAGATTTAAGACGCGCAGGGAGCAGAAGGAAACCCTGGAGAAGACGGCCGCCGGTTCTATAGATATTCTCATTGGCACCCATCGGCTTTTACAGAAAGACGTCTATTTTAAAGACCTGGGTCTCGTGATTATTGACGAAGAGCAGCGATTTGGGGTTGAACACAAGGAAAGGCTCAAGAAATTGCGACAGATGGTAGATGTGCTTACTCTGACAGCTACGCCAATTCCCCGAACCCTCCATATGTCACTGATGGGTATTAAAGATATCTCTTCGCTTAATACACCGCCATTAGGAAGACAGGCAGTTCATACACAAATTATCCGGTTCGATCCGGAGCGTATCCGCCATGCCATTAGACTGGAACTCAATCGTGATGGTCAGGTGTACTTTGTTCATAACCGTGTGTATAATATCGAGCGTGTTGCCGAGACTTTATCTGAGATCGTGCCTGAGGCAAGGATCATGACGGTTCATGGACAGATGGACGAAAAGCTCATGGAACAAAGAATGCGCGAATTTGTAGAAGGCCGCGGAGATGTCCTGGTGTCCACGACTATTATTGAATCAGGTCTGGACATTCCCAATGTCAACACGATATTTATCAATTGTGCCGATACGTTCGGTCTTGCTGATCTGCATCAGTTGCGGGGGAGGGTGGGTCGATACAAGCACCGTGCTTATGCCTATATTATATTACCCATTGACCGCCCGATCACTCCCGAAGCGGAAAAACGCCTGAAGGCTATAGAGGAATTTGCTGAATTGGGTGCAGGATTTCGGATTGCCATGCGTGACCTAGAAATCCGTGGCGCTGGAAACATCCTGGGAACGGAGCAGCATGGTCATATTGCGGCAGTAGGGTATGAGATGTATTGCCGCTTATTGGAATTAGCAGTAAAAAAGGCAAGGCATGAACCGATAAACGAGCCTCTGGATGTTTCCATTGATCTTAATTTGGAATCCTTTATTCCCAATAATTATATCCGGGAGGATGCGTTAAAGATAGATATCTACCGGAGACTGAATCGTTCCATCACCTTTGAGGAGATAAAGTCTATTGCCGAAGAAATGACAGACCGCTTTGGCAATTTGCCTCATCCGGTAAGAAATCTCCTTTCAGAGAGCGAATTAAGGATTATTGCCCAGCAGTCGAAAATCCGTTCCATGGTGCGGGTAGATGGTGTTGTAATTATGCAGGTTGCTGATTTGAAAAAAGCGGAGACGAGTTTGTACAAACTGAAAAAATACATACGGGTTATTAATGAAAATATCATACATGTAAGGCTTCCCCGAAAAGAGATGCTGCCAGAGGAATTATTGGACTTTCTGAAAAAAGCTATTAAAATTTAAGATAAGAAGATATAATATTTCTCCAAAATTTTTAATGATGTGATATGTCTTTAACTTGTTCCCTAACTCCGTGTGGGAACGCAAATTTAAGAATCTTTTAACAAAGGATCTATATTGAAAGTGTTTATACGATATAGCGTGCTGTTTTTGTCGGCAGCCTTAATCGCATCATCCATTTCCTACGGGGCTGTGAGCGATTTGAGCGGAAATAGTATTAACTCTATTAAGGCTATCGTGGGCGACGAAATAATTACCCAGGGAGACGTCGTCAAACGTGCAGCGGTAGCCATTAAAGAGGCGCAGGAAAGATATCAAGAAAAGGAGTTTCTTGAGAAAGTTGACGAGATATTGAAGGACACACTGGACGAATTGATTAACAGAAAGGTTCTGATTAAAGAGGCTCAGCGGATATTTGGTACGGACATGATGCTCATGAAAGAGGTCGAAAAAGACCTTGATTCCTTCATGAAAGGTGCCGTTAAGAATGTGGGTTCTTTATCAAAATACTATGAAATTGCCGAATCTCAGGGGATAAATCCTATCGAAAAGAAAAACGAACTTAAAGAAGACATTATGATAGACAAGATTATGAAGGAGAATGTCTACAACAAGGTTAAAATACAACCCAAATTACTGAGGCGCTATTATACGGAGAATATCGATGAATTCCGGCAGAAAAAAGAGGTGAGCCTGCGACACATCATGATTAAATTTTCCGCTCATAACAATAATAAAGAAGAAACGTTTTCTCTGGCACGAGACGTAATGAAACGAATTGAAAGGGGGGAGGATTTTTCTGCCCTTGCCAAGCAATATTCGGACGGTCCCAATGCAGAAAACGGAGGTCTATGGACTTTTGAGGAGGTCAACGAATTAAGAAAAGACCTCCGAGAAGCCGCTTATAGTTTAAGGGATAATGAATGCAGCAAAATTCTCGAATCACCCGTTGGATACCATATCTTTAAAATGGAAGTGATCAAGCCTGAAAAAATTCAGGAATTTGAGGAGGTGCAGGAGGAAATTTACAAGAAAATCTATCGTGATGAAATTAGTAGATTAAAGAATCAGTATATAAACAGCTTGAAGGCAAGTGTTTTTATAAAGGTTATTAATTAATGCAATACCCTTCCATCAATATCATCCGGAATAGGGATATGTAGCAATTGTAGAACAGTGGGAAAGATGTCAACTATGCAGGCCTCATTTTCATCATATTTCAGATTGGCTAAGAAAATACCTTTGGTAATCTCCGGATCGAGGGAACAGTGATCGGCACTCCAGTTCTTTTTATTGTCTTCCAAAATATCCCTGGGAATTCCTCCTAATGAGGTTTGCCATGATACGCGGTATCCATTATTGTTGGCAACGATTAAGTCAGGAACAAGGTTAGGATTGAAATCTCTGTAAACCTCTTCACGTTTATAAACACGCCGCACAGGTTTTTGGGCATTTTCGTCGTCTATCCATGCCTCCAATTTTTGTTTAATGTCATCCCGTAATTTTTCATATTGCCTTCCGGGTCGCACGATGCCATACGCCTCACGTCCTTGCAGGTTAATATATATATTTCCCAAACCAAGGGCATAGGCCTTTGTATTATGCCAATCCACATTGGGCCAGAACTGTCCCCGGCCAAAGAGGTCTTCCAGTGTCTTTTCTTTGCTATTGCCTTCTGAGCTGAGCGTCATGTATCCGTTTTTTACAAGCCATGTATTATAATTTACCGCCTTTTTAAAGGAATTGAAGCCATGGTCTGAGCATACCAATAAAATGGTCTTGTCATCCATCTTTCCCATTACCAGCCCTACAATCTCATCCATTTTTTTATAATACTCAAAGATAACATCCCTGTATTTTTCAGCCTTTTCTTTGTCATAGGCAGGATGGTCTTCTTCCATGAAGCGCCAGAACATGTGCTGTATCCGGTCGGTAAATTCAAAGAGCTGGATATAAAGCTGTGTATCCCACTTTTCTAAAAAACCATGTAATATCTCTATTTCCTTGTTTACCGTGAAATTGGTGTCCTCCAGAAAGGTGTCTTCATCAATCCGTTCCTCATTCAGTGCCCACGTGTCAATAGCCCATCCCAGTGTCTTAAATAAACCAATCTTCCTGGCTATATCCCCTGCATACCGGTACGGGTATGAAATGGGAAGGGGTGGACGTTCGGGATGGAAACTGATCGGGGACAAATAGAGTTTTAACGGTTCAAGTGAAATAACATGAAATCTGGCAATTCCATGCATCTTAACGAATGGGTTAAAAGAAAATTTCAAGACAAACCAATCGCTCCATTCACCCTCTTTTAGAAGCCTGGTTTGACCCGATGCCTCGATTTTCAATAAGCGGGTGCCTTTATTGCCATCATTTTTAATGGTTTGTTCAGTAAAAGTTTCGCCTCCTTGTAATTCCTTCTCTTCTGAATCGCCGGTTCCCCTTAGTCTCACTTTACTATAGGAGGATTGAGGGGGATTATGGTGGGCTATTTCACTGCGGCCTGTGTTATCATGAACAATTTCCAATGTTAAAGGTATGTTTATTTCATCTGGGGGTCTTTTGAAAAGTTTATTCCGTGGGCCATAAATGATGGTCTCTGCCTTATTTTCAGACCATGTTATCCGGATAACCTTTCCACCCATCTCTGTATTTTCGCTTTGGGCAGTATGTTCGGTTGTATAATATGAAAAGGTGCCCATGGTACCACGTATGTCAGGTACCCCGAGTCCTGATAGTATCTCGCCGTCTTCAATGGGTTCGGGTGGAAAGGTGTTGGGAAAACGTATGACGCGCGTTTTAATTCCGTGCTCCGTCGATAATTCCCAGAGCGTCTTGCCCCGCTGGTTGTTAATTACGATGGGTTTTTCTTGAGGAAGGTATCGTTCGATTGTAAAGAATACTATTCCGCACACCATTAGTGCACTTCCAATGGAAGAAGCCATCGATGTTATCTTTGTGTGATGGGTGAGGAACAGACTAAAAAATATCATGGGAAACAAAATAACCCCGATCGATGGAGCAATGATAAAGGGCGTCCATTCCCCCCACAACACCCGTTGTTTGCTTATGGAATTCATGGCAAAGTCCGGCATGTAGGTATTGGGGTCTCTTTTCAGAAAGTCGAATATCGTTGTCTTTCCCGGATTTTTCCCTGTGGCAAAAGATGCCCAGGAGACAGGTGTTTGTGGTGGACAGGGTGGCACAAGCGGCTTAAAGCAACCCATTTTTTGCAACCTATCGAGGTTGGGCAGATGTCCCCCCTGCATCCACTTTTTGGTCAGATTCATATCAGCCCCGTCAAAGGCCAAAACAATCACCTTTGGGGTTTCTGTAGCGTATACGTTCACGCTTGCCGCAAAGGCGCAAAGAGCGCAAAGTATTACGTTAAGCACGGGCAAACAATCCCTGTTCAAAGAATCCAGGGACATGGTTAGTCGTTCGACTGAACGCTTACGACGAAGTCCATACAACCCCTCAATACGAAAATTTCTAAACATCACATTAATTCTCCCTCTGCGTGCTTTGCGCCTTTGCGACGATATATTCCCCCCCCTGTTATATCAAATATGCCACAGCGAAAACTACCTGGGTAGCCATCATCATCCAATACATGTGTTTCCACGCAATATGATTCTCTGATGTCGTCAACTCCTCAGGACTGCGTACCAATAAGGCTGCAACGTACAATCCCCATGCAGACAATACGAATCCGGCTGTGCTTAAAATATGTGGGTTTCCCGTTAAAATTTTACTGCTTACCCCCCATGGCATTAAAAGAAAGGGAAAGACAAAAAATCCTGCAATCATCCATGACGCCTGTCTCACACCGTACTTGATGGGAAGCGTCATGCATCCCTTTGCCCTATCGCCCTTGATATCCGAAAAATCTTTTGTGGAGGTTGCTCCCAGCAAAAACAGGCCGAAGATCAGGCCAATCAGCCATGGTTCGTATTTATAGATGGTTTTTACCGTAGACCAGCCGCATACCTTCAGAAGTACTCCTCGTGGTATGGCTATGGTAATATTGGCAACTATTCCTAATCGCTTAGTCCTTAACGGCGGGGCAGAATAAAAGTACGTCATGACAGTTGCAATGGCAGCCATCATGAAACACTGCCAATTTACCAGTCCCGCAAGGGTTAATGATATAATAAATAACGTCGATGCAATTATCCATGCCTCTTTTATCGTAATTTTTCCCGATGGAAGATAGCGGCGCGGTTTATTGATTTTATCAATCTCCAGGTCGTAGATCTGGTTCAGGGCATTTGATGCCCCATTCAGCAATGCGGCCATCAGTGAGCCCAATGCAATGTTAATTATGATTTCTGATGAAAGTTTATATCTCGGATATGCTCCAAAAGCAGTTATTCCACCAGAAATCATGCCAATGGCAGGTGGAAACAGGGTGAAAGGTCTCAGGAATTTTAGATAGATTAATAATCTGGACATGTGTTTGCTGACCCTTGCGTAATTAATCGGATGATGTTTTCCATAATTTCGTACTGTATTGCGGCTTTGGTACGTTTTGCCGTTCGATTGGTTAACACGAAAGAAATTGCCGGGCAAAGATTACTACAGGTAATCTGTCAGGCCACAAAAATGTCGTGTTCGTGTT
>JBKBTA010000129.1:0-8380 GCA_046291035.1 Candidatus Brocadia sp. | reverse complement strand
GTACTGTCTTCGACCGAAAATTCCGCAATAGACGCGCCAGTGGATGAATTCCCAGAAACAGACACAGAAGTTTGAATCTTTGACTGTGCCTTTTCCAGGGCAATCAATGCTGCTCCGAGCGCTCCATTAATTTGTGGCTCTTCCGATATCCTGATCTTACAGCCAAGATTCTTCTCCAATTCTGTTACGACGCCGATATTCTTCGCAACACCGCCAGTCATAACAACCTCTTCCTCTAATCCGATCCTCTTTACCTGCGCAGTGATGCGTTTGGCTATGGAGATATGTAATCCTCTGCAGATATCTGCCGTTCTGTGATCTGCCCCAATAAGGGATACAACCTCTGATTCTGCAAAAACCGTGCAAAGACTACTAACAGAAACGTTATCCTTTCCATTCAGTGAAATCGGTCCCATTTCTTCCAGGTCTATCTCCAGCGTTCTGGCCATAACCTCCAGGAATCGACCCGTTCCTGCTGCGCACTTATCGTTCATGACAAAGTCAAGAACGTTCCCGTTCCCATCGACCTTAATGACCTTGCTGTCTTGCCCACCGATATCAATAATAGTCCTTGCCTTCGGGAAAAAAAAGTTTGCTCCCTTGGCGTGGCAGGTAATCTCGGTCACAACTTCATGAGCAAACGGGACCTTTATACGCCCATATCCTGTAGCAACAATATAATCAATATCCCGCTCGGAGAGTTTATGTTCGGTAAGGATCTGATGAAAGGTTTTATCCGCTGCCTTTTTACTACTGGCACCGGTTGGTATGATTATGGAAGAAAGGATTTCCTTTTTCTCGTTTATCAGAATTCCATTAGTGGACATAGAACCAATATCGATTCCTATCGTATACATTCTATGAAATCTCCTTTTTAATATATGGTTATTCAGGTTCGGGTTTAGGCGGCAGCGTACTCATCCAGATATTGAATACGAACAAGCCGGCAGAAACCACTTGTATACCTGCAAAAATTTCTGCGAGTGGATGTATCGGACGGAAACATACCAACCCTACAAGACCGATATTCGCAAGATAGAACTGGAGGTTACCTAGTTTTGGGTAGGCAAGCGGTGTTCCTGAAAATCTAGGTAAGATGTGGTAACCGACTCCATAAATCATCATCGACATCCACCCAAGAAGATTTAAGTGGACATGGGTGAAGAGTAATTGCGCCGGGTAGCTCCTCATAGAAATCATAATTGTGCCAAGTATAGCTGCAATGAAAAAGTAAATCAGGCTTGCACGCACAAAATTTTTAGAAAGAGGACTCATATACGTGAAAACTCCTTGGTTAACGTAACAAGAATAACAAATTGGTCTTTATAAAAACATCAAAAATGCTAAGATATATGAAAAATATGGATTGTCAAATAAAAATTTGATTGGATAAATAGATGCGGTGATCACAGCGACGGCTTAAAATCTTCATCTTTATCTTTGTCTGACTTCTCTGGCTTTGTGTCTTTCGATAAATTCTTTTTCCTGATGCCTTCTGCATAACCCCTGATTTTGCTTGAGACATTTTCCGGAATGGCAGAGACGATCGTTTGCATACCTTTCCCAATCTGAGTCGCAATCCTGGAGGCATGAACCCTGTCACAGGTCGGTTTACTGCAAAACAATAAGACGCCAAAGATTATTACACCGCAAAAGACAAGCCCCTTGATAATCCCCAACAATCCACCAAATAACCTCAGCCCAATCCCCATCTCCCATTTCCCCAGTATCCTTTTTACCAGATCTGTGAGGGTGTATGTAACCATAAACGCTACCCCAAAGATAACAAAGTAGCCCAATACGTTGGCCGTATGAAGGGTGAAAATACCTTTCAGGAGATTACCCAGGATGTCATAAAAAAAGAGTGCCGTAAAAAAAGAGACCAATAAACATCCAATCCTGAGAAATTGAAGTAACGGGCCGCTGGCAAGCCCAAAGACCGTTGCAAAAAACAATATGGCAAAGATAGAGTAGTCAATCCAATTCATTTTAATATGACGCAGATCGTCGCGGATAAATACAGATACCGATTCTTAAATTACCAGCTAGGCAGAGCTCAAATCGATTAATAAACATTTGAAACTGCAGATTTCACAGATTACACAGATTTCTGACAAGGCGATTCCACAGATTATTTAATAATCCTTTCGATTACTTCTTTTTCCCTTCCTTTTTCTGTTTTTTCCTTTGAGGTATGTAAAAAATCATTAACCAGTCCTTTGATGACGTGTTCCAGGTTATCTTTATCAAGCTTTACGGCAACCTTGGGATCTTTGGTAGTACCCCGGATTTCTATTGGCAACTCATTTTGTTTTAAAACTAACTCTGCAATTTTTTTGACGCCCTTTCCCAGAGGTTCCTTGTGAAATCTGACCACTGCATCGTAAGAAATTGAACCTTCAAATTCGGCCATACCAGATGCGTTCAGGCTTATGAGCGGACCCTGCATATCCATCTTTTGGGTATAAACCTTGCCATCTTTAATTTGGATTAACGCTTTCATTGAATCAAATGAATATAAATCTTTTTCTCCTATGATTTCCAGGATGGAGGATAATAACTTATTGCCCCGGATATAACCATCCCGTACTTCAATCATAGCATGTGCAACAAGCTTTCCATTGACAATTTCCCTGCCCAGGCCTTTGCCCTGCAGAGAACCTGTGATACTCAGAATACCCCCGACCTCACCTCCTTTGACGGTAAACAGAGGAAGGAGTTCGAGGGCTGGAATATCCTGGGTAATGTTGACCTCTTTTGCCTCAAACGTAAGATCAAAGGCCGGTTTTTTTTGATGAAGATCGATTACCCCTTTGATGGTAGTTGGGCCTTCATTTATACTTAATCGTGTGCGAGTGGAAATAACATCATCTATGAATGAAAATTTATCGGTAACAAGGTCTTTTATCAATAGCCTGTTTTCATAATTAATCCGCTGTATGAAAAGTTTTTTAACGATAATTTTTTTAAATAGTAGTGGAAATAGCCTGAGAGTGCTTTTGATATCTTCAATGCCTATCAGAGAGTTTTCGCTTTGTTCCTGCCTCTGAATAGTAAGATACGCGATCGTGACGCTGTTGGGCCAGTGAAAAGAAACAGGTCCAACCTGTTTAATATATTTAAATCTGTCTTTTACTGTCTGAGCAACTTTTCGTTGTACAAAATCTCCGGAAATAAATAGCGGTGTGATCAGGTTAACGGCTAAAACAATACAAAGGGCTATACCACACGAAATTACAATCCATCTGAACCAGGTCCTTTTATTTTTTAGCATTTGCATACTTGACGAGGAGTGGCATAAGCTGCGTACCAAGAATTCTCCCAATCTTTCCGGTAAGACAAGCCTTTTCCGAAAAGGTATTGGTAGTGTCCGGCTTGATGTTTCCCCCACTGATGAGTAAAGGTACGGGATCGTCTGAGTGAGATTTTAATCGGCAAGGGGTTGAATGATCAGCAGTAACTGCGACAATGGTCTTATCAAGGTCTATGTTGTTTATGAGTGGTGTAAGATAATATTGGTCAATCGTTTCAATCACGGCCTTTTTTCTGGCAGCATCGCCATCATGGCCAGGCACATCGGGTCCCTTAATATGGATGTAAAGTCCATCATAATTTTGCATATGCTTAATGGTCATATTGGCCCGCAGGGTGTAATCCTTTTCAAGGTCTTTCGTAGGGGGCGGAATCGGAACAATCTTCATACCGGTAAGTAATGCAATACCTTCCTCAGTTGGCATTTCCACAAAACAGCCAAAATTTTTCTTAAACCTGGTTTTTATGCTGGAAAGTTTCGGAAGACGGTCGCCGGCATCCCTTAACAGAATCAGATTTGCAGGAAGGTATCCCCTTTTAATACGATCTTTATTAATCTCTGATTGATCAAGCACCTCGCAGCTTTTTAAGGTAAATTCGTTCACCAATAATGCCGACCTGTAGGCAGCCCCGTTATCCGGACAATCTTTTGAGGGCATGCAATATTCAACGATATTTTCAAAAGTCCCGGTTTCCTTTGCAACCCCCAAAAGACCATGTTTTATATAAGCCGGGTCGGTGTTGGTGACATATCCGGAAAGCTTGTTTTTCATACCCTTACCCTGAATAACTAATACGCCCCGATATTCGAGGGTGTTTTTAAACTGGAATGTAGCCGGTACGGAATCCAGTTTTACTTTCTTATTAATTTCTTTGCAGAGTTGTGTGGCTTCTTCAGTAGAAAGATTTCTTCCGACGCGTCTGTCTTTTATCGATCTGCCAGTCCCCCTTGTGGCAAAGTTTGCACGAAAGGCAAGATCTCCATCATTGATTTTGATTCCTGCGGCAAGTGCTTCCAGAGGACCGCGTCCAGTATAATATTTCAAAGCATCATATCCCAGGATACTGATCACCGCAATATCAGATTCAGGTGCAATATCTTTTCCCACCGTATACATCAACCCGGTCTGCCCTTCCCTTGCTAGCATATCCATGGTCGGGGTAGATGCCGCCTCAAGAGGCGTGCGATTGCCAAGCTCTTTACAAGGATATTTCCCATCCCCCAGACCGTCCAGCACAATATATAAAATCTTTTTCATGTCCAATATCTCCGTATATATTCTTTAATTGCGGAAATTTATTGAAAGCACCAGCCGATTATGCCTAAAGTAAGAGGCAATTGAATTAGGCCTTCGGCGGCTTTTCGTGTAGAGCGAAGTAGCACTTCGCTCTACATTTGAAATTCTTTGTATAATAAACTTATAAACACCCCTCCTTCGCAAGAAGGGATGAAGACGTGATCTTCCGTTGGTTATTATCGTATTGATCATGGCCACATACCATGCATAAACAAAATGAAACATCCATGACCCACAGGCTCACAGAAGGGCATGAAAATGTTTATTTTTTAGACAACCGACTTCATTTTCAGGTGAAAATTTTTCTGCATTGAATTATATTCTCACATTTCTTAAATAATACCTTGCTTTCCTATTTCCTGCCTTCATTTCCTCTGATATTTTGCAACGCCTTCTTTATAGAGATCATTTCCATAAATATCATTGGCAACCACTACAGGAAAATCCTCTACCTCGAATTTCATAATGGCCTCCGCCCCCAAATCTTTGTAGGCGATAACCTCCGCCTTTTTTACGCACTTTGCCAATAAGGCAGCAGCGCCTCCGGTAGCAGCAAAATAAACCGCCTTATATTGTTTCATGGCCTCGATAACTGCATCAGAGCGATTACCCTTGCCAATCGTGGCCTTTAAACCTTTTTCCAACAACCTGGGCGTATAAATGTCCATCCGATAGCTGCTGGTGGGGCCGCAAGATCCAACTGGTCTGCCAGGCCGTGCTGGGCTCGGACCCACATAATAAATAATCTGATTCCGAATATCAAAGGGTAACTCCTTGTTTTGTTCGATAAGTTCTACAAGTCGTTTGTGGGCCGCATCCCTGGCAGTGTAGATAATGCCGCTTATGAGGACCCTGTCACCGATCCTGAGATGCATAACGTCATCATCCGTCAGGGGTGTTTTTATATGGATTATATTTGACATATGTAACTTCGGGAAGTAATAGTTCACCGCAAAGGCGCAAAACTTTAAAGACCATTAACGATACTCTTTGCGGTAAATAGTTATTAAAAATTTCCTAACACAACCGTTTTCACCCGGTGTGCATGACACTCGATATTAACAGCAACAGGAAGGCTTGCAATGTGACATGGATAACGTTCCACATGAACAGCCATGGCCGTAATCCAGCCTCCCAACCCCTGTGCACCGATACCCAAGTTATTTATCCTTTCCAGCATCTCTTGTTCTAACCTGGCAGTGTCGGGGTCGGCGTGTTTTGTTCCCAAAGGTCTTAAAAGTGACTTTTTGGCTAAAAGGGCTGCGTAATCAAATGTACCACCGATCCCCACACCCACGATAATGGGGGGACAGGGATTTGCCTTTGCTATCTTTACGGTTTCCACCACAAAATTAATCACCCCTTCCCTGCCATCGGCCGGTGTTAACATGGCAATCCGGCTCATGTTTTCGCATCCCCCACCCTTTGCCATGAAGGTAATCTTTATGTGATCTCCGGGAAT
The DNA here is from genome assembly GCA_046291035.1 of Candidatus Brocadia sp. GTDB lineage: Bacteria > Planctomycetota > Brocadiia > Brocadiales > Brocadiaceae > Brocadia. Next base: position 2,308 of record JBKBTA010000129.1, on the reverse strand, counting down.
AAGTTCTGTATGGATAATGGCCGGTGTATTATCACCCGTGTTGACCCTGCTGAGGGGATCGGCAACCATGGATTTTCTCAAAAAACCCTTTTCATATCCCTGACGAACACCTTCATGAATGGCCTCGTAAAGATGCCCCCCGGTAATCTCCACATTCTCTCCCACCTCAACAAAGACAACAGCAACCCCCGTATCCTGACATATGGGCATCTGGCATTCACGGGCTATCTTTGCATTCTCCAATAATTCTGCAAATACCTCCTTTGCAACAGGAGACACCTCTTCCTCATATGAGTCCCTCAGCGCATCAAGGACGTCCACATTCAAATTAAAATTTGCATCCATGCAAAGATAAGATACCTTTTCAACTATTTCGGACGCACTAATCCTGGTACGTGTAACCATAGCGTATCGCCTTTATATTTTCGTCGAGAAATTGTGATGGGAATTCAGAGGCAAAATTCACCGTTTCGATATTAATGCCGATCTTACTCAACAACCTGCCCAGGGCAATCATATTGACGAAAATGGGGCTGTTAAACTGCTCTATGGCAAGTTTCTCAAAAGGGACACGGTCGCTTACAGGGCAGCGGAGTTCGCACTTTTTGCATTCCCCTTCACAGGCAGACGCCTCGATAAGCACGTGTTTGGCGCGTACCGCAGGGTCAGGCGTCTTTGAGAGTTGAAGTCCTATATCGGCCTCTTCAAAAAAGGGCACATCAATTGGCTCATCGGAATATACGATCTCTGCCCGTATGTTACCCCCGCGTACGGTGGCATCGTAAACAAGATTCAGCGCCACCTCTTTCCCTAATTTTGCTAAAATACTGGCCAACGCATGCGCCATGAGTTTGATACCCTGGCCTGCCTCGCCGGCAAGGACAATCTTTTTCGCTCTAAATTCCTCCGGGATTGGGGTGATCTTCCGCACCATAAGGATAATTCCCACCCCAAAAAATCTGCTATCAATGAAAGCCGTCTCCTTAAACCCATGCTTTTGAAAGAGGTGATACGCAACCTTCTCGGAAGGATAGGTAAATAGCTTTGCCTCGTAACAGCCCTTTTCCCTGAAGCGTTTTATCGTCTCCTCTAAGAGTTTATCTCCGTATCCCTTTTTCCTGTATCCCGGCGCCAAACCCATCCAGTGGAGATTCCCCACACCCTCCGATACCCAGGCAAAAACAAAACCCACGACCTTTCCATCCTCCTTACCAACAAGATAGACACATTCCTTGTTGTTGAGTCGTCTCTTGACCTCTTCCACAGGGTAAATGTCCTTGAAGTGCAGACGTTCCACCTCAAGGCTCCTGGCGTGTAATTCATCTATGATGATATGGAAAAGATTGACAGTCGCTTCCACATCAGGTTCCGTGAGGTTTTCGACGATAAAAGTCATAAGAAAAAGAATAACTTCTTCCCTTTCTCCCCTCAGTAGGACATAGTGAGAGACAAGGAATTTCAAGTTTGCGGTTGTAGAGCGAAGAGCCTCTTCGCTCTCCGTTGAGAAAATAGCCGAGGGCGTAACTTAAATTATACAAACAACACTGAAATTGCAAGGTAAATTTACCGTGTCGCTTTTTAATAAAAGGGAAAAGAATTCTTTAAAACCATGGAGGTGCAGGGGACGGTATTCAACTTGCTAGATAAGGACTATAGTGACCCAGGGCCTATTTCTATACCAGACGATCTACCAAGGCCGGGAAGGACATTTTTTGTTGGATTGAGTTACCAATTTTAGCTTATGCAAGTGTCCCGTTTTATTACAGGCGTCCTGTTTCTGTACAGTGAACGTTCATTTTAGCAACACGCTCAAGTACATGATACTCATTTCCCAACCCAGCTCGAGAACAAAGCAGTTCCAGCGAAGATTGTAGAGCGATGAGCCTCATCGCTCTACATTAGGAAAGTTACCGAAGGCCTGATTGAACATCAATGAAATTCAAAGTTATGCAGGTAGGAGCCAACTCCTGTTGGCAACCGGCACTGCACGCCATTGTGGAATGCCGGTCGCCGTCGGGAGACGGCTCCTACCCATAGCACTTTTAAAGGTTCCGGTTATAAATTTAATCGAAATTCCAAAAAGTTAGGGTAAGTACCTGACTCGAATGAATCGGAAAAGCCTGTAGTGGCAAGGCGCGCCTTGCAACTCCAAAAAATATTTTCGCTGAAAAATGCCAAAATATTTTTATAAGCGCCTGCAATATTCTTAAGTTTTGCCACGTTTAACCGATATTATTGAATAAAGGCGTTTGAATTCTTCATCGGTTTCACACCCTGATTTGACAACAGAAGTAATATCTCGTAAAAT
>JBKBTA010000128.1:0-8388 GCA_046291035.1 Candidatus Brocadia sp. | reverse complement strand
CATTTATTTCCTTCACCTGGGCAAGAGAGATATCTCTGGATGTAACAATGCGGCTCACTCCCAATTCCTTCAGTGTTAATGCAGACTCAACATTATGAACATTCATCATAGTGCTGATGTGTATAGGTATAGGAATGCCCATTTCTCTGACCAGATGTAAAACTCCAAGGTCCTGGATAATAATAGCATCTACCTGAATTTCGCTCAAAAAGTTAAGGAAACGCCCCACCTCGTTCATCTCATCATTGCAAAGCAGGTTGTTTACCGTAATATACAGTTTTACTCTCTTTGAATGGGCATATCGGACAGCCTCTACGATTTGTTCATCCGTAAAATTAAAATCCGACCGGTGAAGCCGCATGTTAAAATGTTTGCCACCGAGATATACCGCATCTGCACCGGCATCGATTACAGCAGTCAACGCCTCCCAGCGGCCGGCAGGTGCAAGGAGTTCGATTTTGGTTTCTGATAATTTCATAATATTCCTTCCCTAATACACCCCTACCTTCGCATTTGCTTCTAATCCGTTTAACAGCGATGGATTTCTGACACCGTCCTGATAAATACCGAGGGACTGAGCATTTATGGTGGGTGCAATCCGTACGGCCTCATCCCTTTCAAACATATTGGGGATGAAAAAGGATTCGTCCAGCCGATGACACACTACCTGACCCTTCTCACCATAATCAACTGTATGGGCGAGACGATGCCGGTCAGGGTGAATACCGTTTTTCGTCGAAACGACTTGCAACACCATGCGAGGTCCGGGAGGATAATAGTCCAGATCACCATTCAAAGATTCTTCAATTTCCATACACAGGCCAAACAGGGTATTCCCATAACCAGCAATATGGACAGCGTATGGAAAAAATTCATTTCGGAATCTTTTGAGCTGTTCTTGTTCAATGGCAACACCACCATAATGAATACCGCGAATCTGCATTCTTTGCGCGAAATTCATTTCCTCAGCCAATCTGAACAGCAGGGGCGGGGTTGAATAAATTACTTCGATGCGCTGTCGTTTCAATACATCCAGCGCCTGCTCGAGAATGTGGTTAAGGTACCTCTTATATCCCAGGGAATCGGGCTTTAGCTTCTTTACCCATCGTGGATCCATATCAATGGAAAATGGGTCCATGCTCCCCATGCTTTGTGCTACAGGACCAACGGCCTTGCCTATAATGTGAGGACCACTGGGGCCTACCCATAGCCAATTTGCTCCTTTGGGAAATCCTCTGTATTCCGCGATGTAACGGAACCATTCCACGAATGTGACGTAGAATTCTTTCTTTAAATAGGCCGTTACCTTCGGGAGACCGGTTGTTCCTGCCGTTTCACCCAATATAAATTCTTCCTTATTTTTAAGATGGATTTTTGGAATGAAATATTCTATCGGGTAACGACGAAGGTCTTCTTCCTCCATCGGCCCCAGGATATGCAGATCATCCATGGAAGAGACGTCCCTTCTCGCATTGATACCTAACTCCTTTTCCTTCCGAAGCCAGTAGGGCGAACCCATGGCAGGATCAAAATGTATTGATATTATCCGTCTCAACCACTCATCTGCCGGCATACTAAACCACTCTACAGCTTGAAGAATGGATGTGTTCGGATATTGATTTAAGCCGTTGTTTTTGTACTCAGTGAAAAGATCCGAATTTATCGAGGTATTAGTGTTATTGGTTCTTCTTTCAGTATGTATCATCGGAAATTCCCTTTTTATTAAATTAGGTCTACGGCGACTTTTCGATGTAGAGCGAAAAGGCTCTTCGCACTACAAACACAACTTTGAAACTCCTAAAGATTAAATTAGACCATAGGCAACTTTTTTAGAAAGTTAGAGTAGAGCGGAGTGTCACTTCGCTCTACATTGAAATTCCTGTACATTAAATTTGGCAGGGGGCAGGTATCAAACCTGCCCCCCTGCGTCCCAGTTAAAACCTCGGTTTAAACAGCATCAGACAACTTGGAGAAATAAACAAGTCAGATATGATAGCATTTAACATGGTCACACTCGTGAGTACGCCAAAATACTGAACGGGTTTAAAACTTGAAAACGAAAAAACCATAAATCCAAAGGCCGCTGATAAAGAAGTAAACAAGGCCGTTTTCCCCACCCCTTGTAATGTCTGACAGACTGCCGTTGAATAATCTCCGGAGACAGACACTTCTTTTTTAAAGCGATAAAAGATGTGGATCGTGTTATCGACGGAAATCCCCAGCGCAATACTGGCAATCATAATCGTTGCTGCGTCAAGTTTCATGCCTGTGAGTCCCATCAAACCCAGTGTTATAGTACTGGGTAACAAATTTGGTATAACGCTGATAAGCCCGATTTTTACGGACTTTAGAACGACTGCCGTTGAAATAAATGTCAGCAAAAAGGCCAGCGAAAAGGACTGTACCTCGCTCCGCAGGATATTGTCCTGAACACTGATCAAAAGGGGAACTATCCCTGTGATGTGCCATGACAGTACAGTTGTATCAAGATGTCTGTGGATATATTCTTTTATCGATCTTATAACAGCCTGATATCGGTTCGAGCCAACCTGCTTCATTCGAACTGATATCCTGGCATCAGTATGCCCTTTTGTGTACAGACTATTAACATATTTATCGCCATATACAGAAGCCAGTTTTATATAGTCCCTAGACTCCTTTTCTGTATCCGGGATAGAGTAATACTGTGGCTTATCATCATTTACGAATTGATGCGTCTTCTGGATATAATTTGCCACAGAAAGTGAACCTGTCACTTCAGGTATTCCGCGAAGATATTTCTGGAGATTTACCAGGTTATTCAATATGCCTGGCTGAAGCACGCTGATACCATTCGTTGCTGAAGCAACGATTTCTACAGGCAGCAAGCCCATGATATGTCTTTCGATATGGGCATTATCCCTCGCAATCTGACTGTTTTTTGGGAAAGAGGCCATAAGGTCAGATTCTACCTGAAGTTTTGAGATGCCCCACACAAAGAACAAACCTACAACGAGGCTGCTGATAAGGACATATCCTTTGTAATTTACGATAAAACGACCTAATCCTGATAGAAGCAATCCAAAACCTCGCTCCCTATTAGGCCTCTCTGCCAAAGGATTTTCAGGTAATACTCTATTTTCGGCATCCATAAACCTATGCGAAGGGACAAAGGAGAGGAGTACAGGTATAAGCGTCATGCAAATAATAAAGGTAAGTGCTGCACATCCACCCATGAATAAACCTGTAATAAAAACGGGAGGGATACTGCTGGTCGTCAGTGAAAGGAACCCGATAGCCGTTGTGATGCTGGTCATAAGTATGGGAATACCGACGTGCCGTAAGGTATTGTAAATAGCATCTTCTTTGCTCATGGAAAATTTACTCTCATGGTAGTAATGACCGATGAGATGGATTGAAGCGGAAAGGGCGATGATAAAGGTCAGGGGGAAGAGCATATTTGAAATCATATTCATTGTCTGGCCAGAGAGCGCAAAACAACCGGCAATCCATATGATACAAACCCCAACGGTCAATATGGGAATTAATACCCCTGAAATTTTTCTAAACAAGCATCCTAATACAATAATCGACATCGCAAACATAAGTGGCGTAAATTTAGTCATGTCTCGCTTTGACATACGGTCAAGTTCTGCATTCACTACGGAGGGTCCGGCTAAATGATACCTATGTTTTTTATTCACCGTGTTCACCGATCCAACCGTCGTTTCATAAAGTATTTTTTTGACATTGGACACTAATTGTTTTCTTGATTCTGGTCCTGCACATTTCACGGTAGCAATGATAGCCGTAGTCTTGCCGTTTTGGGAAATAATAATATTTCGATAAAGTGGGTCTGTAAGTAGTTGCTGTTTAAAGATGTTCATTAAAGGACGACCCTGCTGAGACCTGATTTTTTCTCGAAAAACGGGCGATGTAACCTTATCTTTAAACACATCTGCCAGCGAGTACAAATTTACGATGTCATCTAGTTTTTTTAATTTTTCTGCAATCGAGTTGATTTCCTGAATACAATCTTTAGTAAATATGTTCGCTGCGCTGAAGGCTACAACCAAAAACTCTTCATCTCCAAATTTCTTTAAAAATGTCTTGTAATAGTCCAGGTCGTCATCATTCTTTGAAAGCCAGATTTCGATAGAATTATCCGTCCTCATTTCTCTGGCATAGTAACCAAAAAATGCAGTTATGAGGATTATACAGGATAAAATCGTTATTCTGAATTTAAGGAGGATGCGAACGTAATTTTTCAAGATGAAAACCTTTAACCACAGAGAACGAATGAAAATCTTTAATGTAGAGCGAAGAGGCTCTTCGCTCTACAATCACAGTTTTGAAATTCCTCAATCTTGTTATTTCTTTGCGAAATTTCTAATGACTGGCACTAATGCAGCGATTTCGTCAACACTTAGTTTCCCTTTAAATGGCATCATCTTCTCAGGCGCACCTTCGGTGATTTGTTTGACGATCTTTTCATCAGTGGTATTTGCCTGCCAATCCTTATCGGTAAAATCAGTTGTTACCAGTTCCTTACCAAAATCGGTTGGTTTCCCGTTTTTATCATGGCAGGCATTACAATGTTTGTTATACAATTTCACGGCATCTATCCTGGTTGCCTTTGCCATAGATAGTGTTGGAAAACAAGCGATTGCACTGAGATCAATTACAAATGATGTTACTGCAAACAATCCTTTCTTATGCATAAATCTCCTCTTGTAAAGTTGTTGAGTTTGTGTATTTCTTCTATTCATAGCGCTGGCAAGATCAGGCTAAGGAGCCGAAGATGTTTCTGCCGTTGCTGTATAAATGTAATCATCAGTAGCAACGCCGTCACCATTTGCTTCGCATCCAGCTGCATAAAAAGTTATCGGATCAGTGGCGTCACTGGGGGCCTTCCACTTGAATTTCCAACTTTTCTTTTTAATCCCTTTGAAGGTATGCTCTATATATTTACCCTTGTCCACCTGTTCCAACCCCCGGGAGTCGTTTGGTGGAATAACCTGGGTAGTACTCCCTATTTTTTTGAATGTTCCAACCCTGTTGCCATTAGCATCCACCGCTGTCATCTCGAATCCATGCCTTTTTCCGCTAGAATTACTAAAGGAAACCGTCAATTTCACCGTCTTGCCTGGAGTATAAACGGCAGGGGCAGTTATTGAAAATATTGCGTTTCCCGAATCAAGGCTAAAGGAGTTGTGGCAACCGTCTGCATTGCAGGTACCGTTGTCATTTGGGGCTCCTGTACAGTAAGCGACCGGACCGACTGCCGATGCGAATAAGGTATTCCGAAGAGAACCGTATAGGGCAACACTCAATCCAATACAGAGTACAGTTTTTAGTAAAAATTTCATTGGGCTATTCCTTTTTTTAAAAAATTTTAAAATTAAGTCACTCAGCCTTTTAGTGGCAGAAGTTACAACTCTCAGAACGTATGACCATTTTCTTTGCAACCAACTGACTATCCTTTGCGATAACAGATACATCCACACTGACACCCGAACGCATACTATCAAACGGAATTGTTCTTCCACCCATGATAACATATGGTAGATTGCCAGCGTCTACCTTTTGACCCATAATAAAAAAGGTATCTGCCGAGGTGTTTACCTTTTCTGTTCTTCCTGTAATTTTTCCATCATATTTTTTATTTAATTTTACAGGATCTTTGATACTCGTTGCCTCGATAACGCCAGAGTCATCTCCACTGCCCTTAATCTTGATAATGTCACCTTCCTGAATATCTGAGAGGGTTGCATTATCAACCCCTTTTATCTTTATCTTTGCATTACTGGCATCCACCTGGACCAGATTATCAATTATCGTGAGCGCACCCGTACTTTCATCCAGGCTGCTTACCGCCCCCACGATTTTGCCTTTTGCGGATGCCACTACCGGAAGGATAGCCCCCGTTGTAAATATACCAATAATTAAAGCCCCGGGCATAAAACATTTTTTTATTTGATTAAACATGCAATCTCCTTAAAAATAACCGACATCTTCACAATTTATAATCAGTACACTTACCGTCATCTTTCACCTGAAAATACCTCCTGCGCTACCATTCTGAACCCTTCGCTTTTTGTCATTCTGAACGAAGTGAAGAATCTCTTTTATCGCTCAGTGTGACATTTTCACTGTCATTTGTAAGCCGAAGGATCATGGATGTTTCATTAATACAGAGGTATGGCTTACTGTTTCCTCTTCATCGTAATTTCCAGAGGTGTAACGTTGCCTTGATTCATTTGATAGCTTTGTTTATAAGTTTTGTAACCCTTTTTAGAAACTTTTAACTTATACTCACCGGCCTTTACCGCTTTAATGACGAAATTACCGTCTGCGTCTGTAATTGCACTGTATTTGATACTGCCCTCTTGACTGAGGCGAACCTCGGCATCGGGTACCGCTTCCCCTGACAATGCTTGGCTGGAAGAAAACTCTTGGGCATCATATTTGACAATCCACTTTTTTATTTTTTTGTAATCGCTGTTGCTGTTGAGGTATTGCCACATAGTGCCAATACTCGAGTTTTTATCGATCTTCTTTAATAGAAGAGAATCGGCACTTCCAGGTATTACCAATCTGGGATCGGTCACTTCAGTATACGTCGTCAAGGGGACATCACTCTTAATCCCTTCCGAACTGTGGCAGAGAATACATTTCGAATCAAGAATTGATTTTATGTCGCCGTTATAACTTATTTCCGAAGATCCACTTCCTGACGCGGCCTCTGTTACCGTGCCGGTCAGGTCAAGGTCATTCGTGCTGATGAAGACCCTTCCAGCAGCGCCTACCACATGGCAACTCTCGGCATTACAACCGCCATCAGGGGCGGGGATGGGCATTTTTACCTCGCGGCCTTCATACGATGCGGATATGGTGAAAGGGGCTTTTAGATTTTTCTCAGAGTAAAAATTCCCTAACTGATCAGACGTTAAAATTGCCGTACTGCCGTTCGCATCTACCATCTTTATTTTTGCTCCGGTTCTTGCTGCTGTACCATCGGCATTGATGTAAATCGTTCCTCCAACAGAAAAACGATGCTCTTTGACGTTGGAATGACATCCACTGGTTAGACAATTCCATCCTGCTTTGTGGCTTTCATCGTCACCCTCTCCCTCGTCATCGCTGTCGTCATCATCGCCTTCACTCTCGCCATCATCTTCATCATCGTCCCGATGGAAAAAACCATTGTCGTAATCAATTTTTACTTTACCGGCAAAAGACACCCTATCCCCATCCATCAGAAAAATAGTTATACCTAAAAGACAAACGATGAATTTTAAGAACCCCTTAATGATTATATATCGCATAATGCAATCCCTCCTTTTATTACAAATATTACAAATAATTAACCAGGATATTCATCTTTAGCGCTAATAACATATCACCGTTTATATCCACCTTCCCTTTGAAAAATGCCCTTTGAGGCGTTATTTCACGCCTGAGGATGGAGAGAAACGTATTGCTGTCCAATGTAAAGGTACACGTGGGTTTCACAAGTGCATCCTTCATTACCTCCTTTACAAAACCGTTTTCTATCACAACGTTCCAAATCCCGTTTCCATTATCCGTTATCTCGAACCGGATAATAGCGTTAAGACCTGATATTTTTGGAATTGGTGAATTATTTACCCTGTCTTTTAATAATCGATCGAAATACTCAGCATGAGTAATATTTTCTGGAATTTCAGGTCTCTCATTCATGGACGTATACTGTATGTTTTAGAAATTGTCACACAGCATTGATACTGCCAACTTGTTTGTGTGGCCATTCTTTTTCCCCGATTTGTTTTTTTTACCCCAATTTGTATCAATAGCATACTGAATAAAACGGTTGATAAGTTCCTGGGTAATCAACGGACACTCAATTCCTGTACCGCTTAACATGGTCCTCGTGTTCGTGGAATCAAAATGAGGTTCTCCAAACATATAAGGTTGGAAGACGTCAGTGCCTTGCAAAAACAACTTCTCCTGTAGGCTATGAGGTCGAATCTTGAATTCGTACATGGGCGCTATCTTTATCCGATGGATACCCGTTGCAACCGTCATCCACTCCCCAAGTTCACCAAGTGTGGGAGGGGATGGATTCACAATATGAAATGTCTTGTTTATACTCTGTTCCTGTCCGGAGATGGCAACGATTGCCTGCGTGACGTAATCCACCGGTACCAGGTTTATCGTGGCATGTTTGTCACCAGGAATTCTCAAGGATGGCGGATAGCCGATACTATTTCTGCTACTGCATCCTGCGTCTTTGTGTCTATTCCGTATTTCATAATTTTTTAGCAGGCTCAATCCTTTGCCAAACACATAGATGTTATCGTAATTATGGGTAAAGCCAGTTTTAGAATCCCCTACAATAATACTCGGCCGATAAATCGTCGTGGGAAT
>JBKBTA010000012.1:0-35428 GCA_046291035.1 Candidatus Brocadia sp. | reverse complement strand
AGAGTTACTTCCCCTTCAACATCGATACAAAAATCAAAGGGACTTTTTTCCAATGCGTGTGTCTTAAATTGATTGACCTGTGGTCCTCCTGCAATTATTAGAGTATTTGGACTCAATTCTTTGGCCCTTTGTGCAAGCTTTTCAGAGTATGCAAATCGATCCCCAAGCCAGGTCTTAATCCCTAATACCTTTACCTGTTCCTCTCTCACCCGTCGAGCCAGATCATCAATGTATTTCTCCATTTTTTCACTGATAACATGCGTGAGGTCATCCTGGAGAAGATTCCAATCCTTTCTTAAGGATATAATATCTTCCCCGTTTCTAAAGTCAAAGACACGCCTTGAGAGTTTGGATAATTCTGGCATAAGATCGTTTTTTGTGAATGCGGTATAAAATTCGATTCTTGCCGGATCTTCAATGACAATATTAAAACCCGCATCCTTACATACCCTGGCCAGTATTCCAATACCATTTTCCTTAAAGCAATCACTAACGGAATAGGCCTTTCCCATAAATGAATTCCATAAGAGAAGGTCTATGCTACGAGGATCATTCATAGAAAGTCCCCTAAAAACAAAAAGTTGGTTTGAAGTAGCAGATTATTGAATTTTTCACAAATTTTATTTTGCAGATTTTATGCTCATTTTTTCTTTTACCAGATTAGCCATCTTTTGTATTGTCAAATTTTTATCAGCCTCTTCATTAGAAATTTCTATATTAAATTCATTTTCAATATTATACAAAAGATTAATCATGTCGGCAGATTCTGCGCCAATATCATTTACAATATGTGAATCATCGGTAATATCCTCAGGTTCTATCTTGAGTTCATTTGCCAGTATTTTTTTAAGACCTTCTTTAATCATGTCTTCTGTCAAAATTTCCATGGTTCTCTACCTCCATGTTTTTGTAAGGTGCGTCCTACGCACCATCCGTACGTTGGATTGTTTTGGTGCGTAGGACGCACCTTACTACCTTAACATTAAATTTTCCCTTCGACATACGCTATAAATGTCATCGATTGCCATAACAATGCCTTGAAATTATAACAAATCCCCATCTCCCTGAATCATGCGTTTGAGATATCCGCGGTTAATTTTTAAAGGAGTTATCAAACTTTTTTATTACGATCGTTGAATTATTACCTCCAAAGCCAAAGGAGTTCGAAAGGGCAGTATGAATTTCTTTTTTTCTTGCTATATTTGCTATATAATCCAGGTCACATTCAGGGTCTGGATGTTCTAAATTAATGGTAGGTGGGAGTGTGCCGTTTTTTATTGCTAAAATACATGTTATGAGTTCGACCGCACTGGCAGCACCCATTAAATGTCCTGTCATTGACTTTGTTGAGCTTATCGGTATGTTGTAAGCGTTGTCTCCAAAAACCGTCTTTATTGCCTTCGTTTCTCCCCTGTCGTTTGCCAGTGTTGATGTCCCATGCGCGTTAATATAATCAATCTCGTTAATATTCAGTCCGGCATCCTCAATTGCCAGGCGCATTGCCTGGCATATTTGCATCCTGTCCTGCGATGGCATGGTCATATGAAAGGCGTCACTGGTAGCTCCATAGCCGGCTATTTCAGCATAAATGTATGCCCCTCTTTCGCAAGCCTTTTCTTCTCTTTCAAGTATCAATATGCCGGCGCCCTCGCCCATTACAAACCCGTCCCTGTCCTTATCAAAAGGCCTACTGGCCTTTGTAGGTTGGTCATTTCGTTTTGACATTATTCTCAAGGAACAAAAAGCCGCTAAGATAAGTGGAAAGATCGGCGCCTCAACTCCGCCTGTCAAAACGAGGTCGGCTTGACCTGATTTAATCATGTCTCTTGCGATTCCAATAGCTTGATTTCCGCTTGAACAAGCTGTTGCAACAATTAAACTTTGACCTGAAAAACCGAAAAAATCTGAGATTATGTTTGATGTATTCCTGTTATCCATGGGAGGTCTGGTCCGCAGGAAATAGTTGTTGTTTCCAATCGCAGTTTTTTCATCGTAGTATGACAAGATTTCGTCGCCTAACCCGATCGATACCCCAACTTTGCTCTTATCTATACCGGAAAAATCCAACCTTGCGTCCTTTACAGCCATTTGGGCAGCCGCTAAGCCCAATTGAGAGTATCTGCTCAAATTATTAGCTACCTCCTCGGGCATATGTTCATCAGGACAAAAATCCTTTACCTCACCAGCAATCTTTGTTGGATAACCTTCTACATTAAATCTTGAAATTGCTGATATGCCTGATTTTCCACCTATGGCAGATTCCCAATACTCATCTATTCCGATTCCGATCGGCGTAATGATTCCTATCCCTGTCACCACGACTCTAGTTTTCTCAATGTGTTTGCCCATTTTCTCTTAGTACCTCTTAAATAGTATTGATACATTATTGCCGGTATAATCGAAGTTGTTTAATAGTATTGTGTCTACAGACCTGAAATCGGGTTTTTTAAGAATAAAAATTGAACTGCATTTTGGATCAATATCCTCAAGGTTATTTGTTTGCAGCAAAACCTGTTTTTTTAAAGATAATAATGAAAAGATTGCATCAATTGGACCAGATGCGCCAATTGAGAATCCCAGACTACCCTTTATTGAACTTACCGGAATCTTATGGGTATTTTTGCCAAAGACTGACTTTATTACCTCAGATTCTTCGCTGTCTTCTCTTATTCCCGATATACCACTTGCACTGATATAATCAACATCTGAAGGGTCAATGGAAGAAGACTCCAATGCCTCTTTTATACAGGAAACTTTAGAATAAAAACCAGGATTTTTCTGATTTGCTTCGCCGTTGTTATAATAAGAGGCCCCAAATCCAACGAGTTCACCGTAAATCTCTGCACCTCTCTTCTCTGCACTACTAAGTGTCTCTAAAACGATAATACCGGCTCCCTCACTCAAAACAAAGCCCTTTCTGTCAATGTCAAATGGGCAGCTAGCCCGAATTAAACCGGAGTTATTTGACTGAAACAGACCTCTATGTCTTAATTCCTCAAAAACCCTTGGACATAGCGGCGCTTCGGTACCGCCAACAACCATTGCGTCGATATCATGCCGTTGTAGCGTATTAAATGCATGAATTATTGCATAATTCCCGGAACATGCACCGCTTGAAAAGCCTATATTAGGCCCTTTTAGAGTATATTCTATTGCAATTTCACCGGAGGGGGCATTTGTAAGATTATTTTGCATTAAAAGGGGATGGACTCTTTTTGGGCCATCGGAATAAAGGATTTTGATTTGTTTTTCAATGATGTTCAGTCCACTAAAAGCACTGCCGATAAAAACCCCTATCTTTTCCCTATTAAATCTTTCATCAATTTTTGCATCATGTAATGCAGTCTTTGCAGCAACAAGGGCAAAACTGGTAAATTTATCTATTTTATCTTTTTTTGCTTCAGGAATAAATGTTTCGAGTTCATTGTCAGAAACTTTGCCGGCATATGTTTTTGTATCCATACCCTCTATTTCAAATCCTTTAATTCCTGATATGCCGGATAGATACCTTTCCCAGTTTTCATTTATACCAATGCCTAATGGGCTAACAATACCTATACCAGTTACCACTACTCTTTTTTTCATAAATTAGCATCCTTACTTTTTATCACAGATACACAGGCTGAGAAAGTAGTAGGATTATGCTCTCCAAACTTTAGTTATACTATTATTATTTTTAAAATACGTATAAAAATATTTTTAAATAATCTGATTCCCAGAATCACTAATTCCATACTTCTGCATCTTATAATTAATAATGCGTCGAGTAGTCCCAAGGAGCTTTGCTGCTTTTGATTTCACACCTCCAGTCTCTCGAAGCGCCTGTTCAATGAGTTGCTTTTCAACCCGTGCCACTTCGGTTTCCAGGGAAATTTCACAGTTTATATTTAGTTTTACCCTTTGAGGATTACCAGCAATCCCTGTGATCTCTACAGGAAGATGCTCGGGAAGAAGGGTGGGCTCACCGCCATAGAGAGCAATAGTTCTCTCCATGATATTTTTCAGTTCTCTTACGTTTCCAGGCCACTGATATTTCAACAATGCATCCATAGCCTCTTTGGAAATAAATTCTGTTTTTGCGTGACACTCTTTTCGAAAGACGTTGAAGAAGTGTTCAACTAATTGTGGAATGTCTTCTATCCTCTCGCGAAGGGGTGGAAGATAGATAGGGACTACGTTGATACGATAGTACAAGTCTTCCCGAAAGCGGCCATCTTTGATCATTGCCTCCAAATCTTTATTTGTTGCGGCAATTATCCGCACATCTGTCTTTATTACCGCATGGCTACCTAACCGGGAAAATTCCTTTTCTTGCAAAACCCGTAAAAGCTTTGCCTGCAAAGGGAGATTTATCTCACTAATTTCATCGAGAAATATGGTGCCGCCTTCAGCTATCTCAAACTTGCCCAGTCTTCTTTCGTATGCACCTGTAAACGATCCCTTTTCATGACCGAAGAGTTCGGTTTCCAGCAGGTCTCCTGCTAAATTTGGACAACTTACAACAACAAACGGATTTTCCCTTCGATTGCTATCAAAATGAATTGCGCGCGCCACCAATTCCTTGCCGGTTCCACTTTCTCCCCTCAGAAGAACCGTTGAATCTACTCTTGATACTCGGGAAACTACATCAAGTATATCCTTCATCATTCGACTGTGGCCATGGATTAGCCTGTCCATGGAATGATATCTATATTCTGAGCGAAGATAACGAACTTCCCTCGTTAAATTTTTAAACTCTAATGCCTTTTCAATGGTTATCTTAATTTCCTCAACTTCGAACGGCTTGACGATGTAATCCAAGGCACCAAGCTTAACGGCCTCAACAATTGATTTAACGTCATTTACCGCAGTTAGCACCACAGCTGCCGTTTCCTGATAATAGGGTTGCAGCCTCCTCAGCAGTTCTATTCCGCCCATTTCATGCATTCTCAAGTCAAGCAGCACGAGATCCACACGTTCTTTATCCAGTATCTTTAAGGCCTCTTTTCCACTGGTAGTACCTATGACCTTGTAGGTATCTTTTAAGATAAGTCGAAGGGACTCTACTACACTGGACTCATCATCTACTAATAATATAGTCTTCATAGCGAATTCGGAGTAATTAGTAAGACTGAGAAATTATTTTATTTATCAAGCCGGCTGTGTAACAAGCTCATTACTTAAAATATTCGAAATACCAGGTGAGAATGTACGGCTTTCTAAATTCTTTATTTTTGTTTCTAATTTCTTAACTTCGCCTAAGCTCGATTGCAATTTCTTAATCTCACTTATATCTGAAAATATGATAATCGCGCCCAACTCGCCCTCGCTATCTAATAAAGAGGTACTTACCGCATATGCAGAATGGGTAATCGGATGCACAACCTCCGTCATTTCATAAGTTTTTTTGTCTTTTAGGGTTCTCAGGATAATATCTGCAAACAGAGAGCCGATATGCTTGACATCCTTTCCTATTACATCATCCGGAGAAGTATTGAGCATCTTTGCAGCACTTTTGTTAAAAGTATTAATCTTACCGTTGTTGTTTATGGCAATGACACCGCATGGGATATTTTCCAGGATATTCTCATTTCGAATCTTCCTGAGATTTACCTCGCGGTAAAGAAATGCATTCTCCACTGCCATGCCAATATATCCAGCCAGCATGGATAGCAATTCGATATCCTCGTCAAAGAATGCCTTTCCGGTAATCTTGTTCCCCAAAGCGATTACGCAGCTAAGATTTCCATGAGCAAAGACAGGAATGCACAGTTGTGATTGCAAAAGGCTTATTTCCCTCTGCATGTCTATCGCCTCGCGCATGGTTAATTTGTTTGCAGCAACTTCCCTCTCGATAAATTCTTTATTTAATATCTGATGATTCCTGGCCAACCACAGGGTGGTTCCGTGATTAATATCGAAGCAAATCTCTTTAGCTGCTGCCTCATCGAAGCCCAGACAACGGTACGGCCGGCTCATGCCCTCCTTTTTATATATCAGCATAAAGACGACCCTACCCACCCCGAATATTTCGGCCATTGCCTCAACCGTCATATCGGCAAGTTTCCCTAGATCATGAACACGCGTTAATACCTTCGAGAACTTCTGGAAGACCTCTTTGTAAGGAAGATGCATGTCACTGGCACTTGTTTGCTTATTACCGGTCGATTCGGACAACCCATTATCTTTACTAACCGGTATTAAATTTTTTATTTGAGACTGAAGAAAACCCAGTTCTCTCCTTATTTCGTGCCTTTCCAGCGCCCTCTGTGAGACCTGCTGAATTTCCTCTTTCCTGAGGGGCTTTTCAAGGAGTTCATACGCACCTATTCTCAGGGCTTCTTCGGATAGCATGGGCTGCGACTCAGGGACTAACATAACGATTGGCGGGTCAATATTTGTTTGTCTCAGTTTCTCCAGGAGTTTGTTCGCTCCATCATCATTTAACAGGAGGTCTAAAAAAATCACATCAATATCCCTCCTGAGGCATATTTGTAATGCCTCGTCTGGTGTCTTAGCAGTATAAACGATATTAACCCCATTTAAAGACTTTTTAAATAAGCCATACACCGAATTATCGTTTGAGACCACTAAAAAAGAGTGCATATCAATCTCCTTTCAAAAGTGAGGTCTTTTAAATTACGGTAATTCTTTCTGAACAATTATGCGCAACTCGCAATTTTAGTACCAATTGTTAAATAATTTATTTGTCAATGGAAAGTTGTTTTTCATTGTATACTTATGACCTCAACCGATTGGACTGATGACTTGTACTTAAATGCCTGAGATGGAATGTTGTACATTTTTGCGACAGGTTTGTTGAAATATTTTACCTCTTTCAGTGCATGTTGACAAAATTAGCCATTTAGAATTAATCAAGGTATAATGCTATGGGAAAATAAATCAAAAATAATCATTTTTGTAAGATTTATGTCCGGATTATCCAAAAAATCAAAAGAAATGGACAATTATGAGCAAAAACGGAAGGAGTTGTTTCTAAAAACGAGAAACAACGAACAATATTGTAAAATAGCACGTAAACTACAGCTTATTTACTGATTCAGCAGAATAGTCATTAGTCTTGATAATTTAATACGTTACAGTTTTTTGGTTGAATTTTCCCTACGGATTTGGTACAAAAAATGACAGGCGATAATTTAGAGGCTTAAGCTTATGGATCAAAAAAAGAAATCGGCAAACGTGCTTGTGATTGATGATGACCTTGGTGTAAGGGAATCGTTAAAGATGATCCTGAAGGATAAGTTTTGTGTTTCCACGATGTCGGGTATTGATGAAGCCATTGATGGCATAAATCGTATAAAGCCAGAAATGATATTCCTCGACATAAAAATGCCCAGGGCGAATGGACTGGATTTTCTCAAGCAGATACGCTTGCTGAATTCCACCATTCCGGTCATTATGATTACGGCCTTTCCTTCCACGCAAACCACCATTACAGCCTTACGAAACGGTGCATTTGATTACATAATCAAACCATTCCAACCTTCAGAAATACTTAACGTTGCAGAGAAGGCGCTGCACCGCCGTATCGAATTATCGGAGAAAGACAGGCTAGTAGAGAACCTGAGAACGGCTGTTCAACAAAATTTCTTTTCAACCGCGGAAGCCCTTTTGCTTGCCATAGATGCGAAGGATTCCTATACTGCCGGTCACTCGAAAAGAGTATCTCTGCTGTTTACCTTTGTAGCTGAAAGATTGGGTATGGACAAGTCACGAATTGAAGTTTTACGATACGGTGCGTTCCTTCATGATATAGGGAAAATTGGGGTTAGTGACGTTGTACTGGCGAAACCAAGCTTCCTTACAGACGAGGAATACCTTATCATGAAACGTCATTCTGAGATAGGTTATAAAATTCTTGAACCCATAGATTTTTTAAAAGAATGCTTGCCCACAGTACGACACCATCATGAATGGTATGATGGCACTGGTTACCCTGATTGCCTGAAAGGAGATGAAATTCCCTTTGAGGCAAGTATTCTCTCCGTAGTAGATGCTTATGATGCCTTGACTACCGACAGGCATTACCACAAAAAATATTCACATCAGAAGGCCCGTGAAATTATTAAACAGAGAATAAGTACTCAATTTGTGCCTACCCTGGCTGAAGAGGTCCTTGCTATCATTGATAAATACCACGAATTAAACGCTGGGAACGAACAGGAAAAAGAATCCTGAAATTTCTTTAACAACCTGTTTCACTGGCGCTGTTCTCACGTATTAGGAGATAACCATGAAACGACTCGCTTTTGTTTGTGTTTTTATTCTTCTCTGTTCTTCCAGGGGAACAGACGCCCTGGCACAGATAGCCTCAGGATTCCACAACCCCGTCTTTAGCGCTTTAACGCTTGCGCAGGGAAATGCGTTTGTTGCTCGTGCAGACGATGCATCTGCAATTGCATTTAATCCGGCCGGGTTGACACAATTAGAAAGACCTCAGATTTCTTCGGGTGCCAGTTTTGTCCTCCCTTCAGTAGAATATCACGGCAATGGTATCAATGAAGAAATGGACACGGGCATAAACATCATACCAAATTTATATGTTGCCAGTCCTATCATAGGAGATAAATTAGCCGCCGGCATTGGTGTAACAGTTCCTTACGGCCTTCAGGGGAAGTGGGATGAAGACGGATTTTCCCGGTTTGTAATAACGGATTTCGATCTGAATATTATTAACATCAACCCAACCGTTACTTTTAAACCCCTTTCTTTTCTCTCCATCGGCGCCGGACTTGATTACTATTATGCCGATTCCAATCAGGAAAGTCGTATTCCTTCTTTAGTATCAGGCACTCCTGAAGGATTTCGTGACCTTGAAATGCACGGTGATGCCTTTGGATACAATGCCGGGATACTCTGTAATATCACCCCGCAACACAGTATCGGTATTTCTTTCCGGAGCAAGGCAGATATAGACTTTGATGGTGAGCTGGAACTAAGCGGTTTGACTGCTGCAGTAACCGGCTTCGATCGTTTCGATTCAAATGCTGAAACAACGGCCACAATACCGGAGATGCTCTCTTTCGGGTATGCGTATAGACATGGGAATCTCTGGAGTATTGAAGTCGACATTCAATGGACCAACTGGTCACGTTTTGACGTCCTTGAAATTGGTCTTGATCCACCAAATCCCCTGATCGGGACAGAAATTGAGGACATCCGTAAATGGAATGACACCTGGGGGTTTGCGCTGGGCGGGGAATATAAGCTATATGAAACGCTGAAAGTAAGGGGAGGTTATGCCTTCCATGAGTCACCGGTTCCGAGTGAAACCTTTGAGCCCTCTATTCCTCAGAGCAGCCGGCATGCGTTGTTTACAGGACTTGGATACGGTTGGGGAAAACATTTAAACAAATGGATAGATATTGCTTACGGCGTGGTATTTTACGAAAACAGGAAGATAAATAATACAGTCGGCGACGCCCTTGGGGGGGCCATAGATGGACGCTACGACCTCATTACGCATCTTATAGCCTTAAATTTTAATTACAGATTCTAAGAACGTTATTTAACAGACGTTCATCAATTTAAGGCGTATCATATTCAATGCCGTATTTGCCGAAAAATTTTTAATATCTATCCTGGAACCTCTAAACCGACATTCTTTTACCTCATCAAAACTATCCCCTGCTATGGCAATATAGACCAAACCCACAGGTTTTTCCTTTGTAGCACCAGTAGGTCCCGCAATCCCTGTGATACCAACACCAATGTTTGCAGAAGCCCTTTTTTTAATACCTTTCGCCATGGCCAGAGCTACCTGCGAACTCACCGCACCGTACTTCTGAATTAATTCCTCTGGAACGCCCAATACATCAACTTTGGCCTTATTACTATAAGCAACAACGCCTTCCAAAAAAAATTCAGAAATCCCAGGGATGTTGGTGAGTTTATCTGAAAGCAGCCCACCAGTACAGGATTCAGCGACGGCAATCGTTTTATTCCATTTTTTCAGGAGTACAGAGACTGCGTATTCAAGTGTTTCGTTGCCCACTCCAAATATTGCATGACCAAGCTTCTTTTGAATATCCTGCTCTGCCCTGTCTAATATTCTCTCAGCATCTTCTCTTTCCCTTGCAGTTGCAAGGATATTTATTGTCACAATGCCATCGTGAACTAATGTCATTGCCTTAATTTGTCCCTTGTCTTTAAGATATTCCCTTAATATATCCTCCTCAGATCGTTCGGAAACGCCAAAGGTGTGCAAATTCTTTATAACAGCATATCCTTCGTCCGGCTTGCGGTGCATATCGTACTCTTGTAAATACTTATTCAACATAGACTGCATTTCTCTCGGAACACCTGGCAAACAAACGATTACTCTGTTATTGTGTTGAAGGACAAACCCGGTTGCTGTTCCGTTGTCATTACAGATCACAAATGCACCTTCAGGAATTAAGGCCTGCTTCATATAGCCATCCTGTA
Organism: Candidatus Brocadia sp.; assembly: GCA_046291035.1. Lineage (GTDB taxonomy): Bacteria > Planctomycetota > Brocadiia > Brocadiales > Brocadiaceae > Brocadia. The sequence continues at coordinate 25,003 of JBKBTA010000012.1, read as the reverse complement.
TATTTCCATGTTGATTCCCCAGATATTTCTGGATCCGAATACAGGCTTCTTTATCGTACACCAGTGTAACGCCAAAAAGTTCTGATACGGCCTCGCGGGTTATGTCATTTGCCGTGGGGCCTAATCCCCCAGTTGTAACAATCAGGCTCACTCGATCTCCGGCAATCTTCAAGGCAGATTTCAATAATTCTTTGTCGTCGCTAACGGATGTCTGGAAGAGTACCTGAATTCCTTTTTCGGTTAAACTCTTTGCAACATACGGGGCGTTTGTATCCTCAATCTGCCCTGTTATGATTTCAGTTCCAATGGTAATAATCTCCGCTGTCGTCATAAAAGTATCTCTCATATATATCTGGATTTATTTTTGATAATTCGTGGCCTGGGTAGTTGCAGTTTCAGACTTATGGAAGTAATTAAATATCTCACGTGCCTGTCTTGGTGGTATTCTACTGATTTCAATGAATTGTTCGACTGTAGCATTTCGTATACCTTCAATGCTACCGAAACATTTCATGAGTTTCCTTTTGCGTGCAATCCCGATTCCGGGAATTTCATCAAGAGGCGATCTGTAATATTCCTTATCGCGAAGCTTTCTATGATACGTAATGGCAAATCGGTGGGCCTCATCTCGAATCTTGTCAAGGAATAAGAGTTCCGGTGAAGATGGAGTCAATATGATAGGATCTGACATATGCGGCACAAAGACATGTTCTCCGGTCTTTTCTCCCAACGCATCGCCTTCCTTCCCGCCTTTAGCCAGGGCAATCAGGTCAACATTCCCTATGGCCAACTCCTCAAACACCTTCAGGGCCACACCCAACTGACCCTTGCCTCCATCCACCATAATCAAGTTTGGCAAATCACCTTCTTCCACCGCCCGTTTGTATCTCCGGGTTAACACCTCGTGCATCATGGCATAATCATCGATTTGTCCCACAGTTTTAATCTTGAATCTTTTGTAGCTGGATTTGTCAGGTCTCCCCTGCTCAAACGTGACCATGGAGCCCACTGCCTGTTTACCAAAGATATTGGATATGTCAAAACACTCTATACGTTCGGGTATCTGTCTTAGCATCAGCGTTTCTTTCAGGGTCTTTAATGTCCTCGTAAAATCTTCTTCATGGCTCCGGGATACCTGATAGGCATTCTCAGCATTCTTTTGTGCCATTTCAATAAGCCGCACCTTGTCACCGCGCTGAGGATGTATTACTTCGACCTTTTTGCCTTTTTTTTCCGTGAGCCATTCTTCAAGCAACTTCGCATCCGCAGATTCCACAGGGATAATTACCTCGGATGGGATAAATCGTGTTTGACTGTAAAACTGGTTTAAAAAAGACCTGAACACTTCTTCGATAGTAGTATGGTTTGTAGAAAAATGATAGGAAGCTACATCTTCCATATTACCCGCTCGGATAAACATGACCTCAATATACACCTCATTCCTTGTCATATAATAACCAAAAACATCGCGGTCTACAAAGGTCATGGAGCGGATTCTCTGCTTTTCCACCGTTTCTTCAATCGCCCGGATCCGATCGCGGATCTTTGCTGCCTTTTCGTACCTCATTGCCTTCGATTCCTCATACATCTGCTGTTCCAGCACCCTGATGAGATCGTCCTGTTTACCTTTGAGAATCAAGATTACCTGGTCTAATAGACCCTGATAAGTAGCATCATCCACGAGACCGCAACACGGCCCCAAACACTTATGAATTTGATAATAGAGGCAGGGTTTTACCCTCGTTTTAAATACGTTATCCGGACATTTACGAATGGGAATGGTGTCATGAATGTACCGTAATGTCTCTCTTACAGCCCTGGCAGAGGCATAAGGACCGAAATACATGGCACCGTCATCGTCGATCTGCCGTACCACCTTTGGATACGGGAATTTCTTGTTGATTTCGAGTTTGATGCTGATAAAGGTCTTATCGTCACGGAGGTTAATGTTAAATTTTGGCTTAAATTGTTTGATCAGATTATTTTCGAGAATGAGCGCTTCTTTCTCTGTTTCCGTAAGCACAAAGTCAATGTCGGCAACGTGTCGGACCAGATATTCCGTATAGAGCCTGTCGTCTATGTTCCGTTGGAAATAGCTCTTCACACGGTTTTTCAAATTTTTTGCCTTACCCACATAGATTACCTTGTGTTCGGCATCTTTCATGAGGTAGACGCCTGGCGAGGTGGGAAGATTTTTTAGTTTATTTTCTAAGTTCATAAAGTAATTTATAACATGCCACTCTTCTTTTGTAAATATTCTTTGACAATCTTCGGCATCAATGATAATATGCGAATATTATGGAGATCAAAGACCGTTCTCAACTGCTAACCGAACAGCGCAATCCTCGCACCATGAATATTGACTGCAAGACAACCCTGGAGATTATTGACATTATTAATGCCGAGGATGCGAGGGTTTTTACCGCTGTACATCGCGAAAGGGAATCCATAGCAAAGGCGGTCGATATGATCGTCGATGCTTTTAAGGGAGGTGGCAGGCTCATCTATGTCGGTGCAGGAACCAGTGGAAGACTGGGCATACTGGATGCTGCAGAATGTCCCCCTACTTTTGGCACCGATCCTAATATGATTGTGGGAATCATTGCAGGCGGTGAGAAGGCGGTGTTTCAATCGATAGAAGGCGCTGAAGACTTTCCCGAAAATGGTGCAAGGGATATCCAGCAAAAAGAGGTTAATCACCGGGACATTGTTGTGGGCATTACGACCGGTGGTACAACCCCATATGTTATGGGTGCCCTTTTTGAGGCGAAAAGGCGCAATGCAAGGACAATATTTTTGTGCTGTAATTTAGAAACCAAACCAAGTTTTGATGTTGATATTATCATCCGGCCCATCGTAGGGCCGGAGGTCATAACCGGGTCTACCCGTATGAAGGCTGGCACGGCTACCAAGCTCATACTAAATATGTTAACCACTACAGCAATGATCCAGATAGGGAAGGTTTATGAAAATCTTATGGTAGATCTACGCGCTGTGAATGCAAAACTCGCCGACCGTGCCGAACGCATAATTATGACCGTTACGGGTATCAGCCGGGAAGATGCCAGGAAGTTGTTGGCATCTGCCTTTGGTAATGCAAAGGTTGCCATTGTTATGCAAAAACTGGGTCTTGACTATGCAGAAGCAAAAAAGAGGCTTGATGCGCATGGTGGATTTGTGCGAAGGGTTTTGTTGTAATTTTCAACGCTGTTGAAATATACTGTATAAAATTTAAACAGCATCATGGATTTTTATGGCAATTGTGAGGTTTATATGTACGAAATTGGATAAAACAAGACAAGAATTTCCGACTTTTATGAACAAGTTACAAAAATATTGAAAACACTCCAACTGCCCCCCTTCAAATGGTCAAATTTGTCAAATCCTTGTTTGTCTTTCTTGCGTTTTCCTCAAAATGACATCACAAAATCGTCCCATTTTTTCGTGTACAGCTGTAGTATTGTTCAATTTATGTACAATACACCTACAAAATGCACCAATTTATACGTTGATGCTCGGAATTGCTAATCCTCACCCTTAAAGTCTTTTAAATTAAAAAATTAGAAAATATAGCGCCTTGGTCATACTACATTTTGTACTACCGCTCGTTGTTTATGCAATATATAGCAACACGTAAGAATTCTCTTTGAAGTGCCGGGAGAATTGTTTTGTTAGTGATAAATATTTTCGTTTTAGTTGGTATATTTTGTGCTCATAATACCGTTGTGAGTCGGTATTGGAGCATCTAACAAACCCATAACCCGGCCACGAATTCATATCCTCCTTCTCATCTTCCTTCTTATAGGGATGTCGTCACACAATGGCGACATCCCTGTAAAAGGGGCACAATCAATCCCTGATGAGAGGTTTTATCGTCTGCGAAATGATGTATCGGTTATTGGCAACCCATCGATAAATAGTATATAAAAATGCCCTGATTATGGGCACTTTAAATAATAGGTGCAACCACCGAAACCACCTCAACCGCTTGATTATTTCTAGCAATACCTGATCGCCTGAGAAAAATTGATTGTTTGAAAGCACTAAGTGAAGGGACTGTAAACAGTTTTCATCAGTTATATCCGGGAATCGGACCCGGCGCTCGTCTGACTGGCATGGAATAAACTCAAAGGCGTCTTTTCGAATAGCGTGGAGTTCAATCCATCTCATGCATCCGCAGCATAAACTGCACCTGGCATCATAAATAAGTATTGCAGTTTCCATCTTATTCATATCTGCCGGAAATGGGGTATTTCATTGAATTTTAAACTATCATAAAGGGATGCGGTCAGCAATTAGCCTTCAGCCTTGGCTGATTGCTGACAACTAAAAGCTGATAGCTATAATACAAATTAACTAACGAATCTCAACCTCGCAGAGTTCAATTCCTGAGAGATTTGAGATGTCTTTTACGGGCGAATTACCGTCGTATCTGCTTTCCAGAACGGCATTGCCATTATTGTAAACGGTAATGGGTACGTTATTGATATTTCTTTGAAGCATGAATTTGTAGTGAAATTGGGTACGGTTCCCTGAATTCCGGGTAATGACGGACACGACCCTGTTTTTCCCAGGCAGGAGTTTATCACCCGCATTACAAAATCCCTTCCCCTTCAGTTTTTCGGCCTTTTGAGTTTCTATAAAAATCAAGGCTACCTCATCCCCTTCCGTTAATTCTGTAAGGTCGAATCCCAACCCCTCCAGTCCATCTGGAATGATAACCTTTATTGGTGTCTTGTGGACAATTTTCTTTGTATCATCCCAAGCATTCGGGTTTTTTAAGAAATAATCTACAATATTTCCATGAGCAAGGCTGACATTATGTATTGTGAAAAGAAGAAATATTACCAATGCATAGTGAATATATTTCATTTTACTACCTCGTGTATAAATTATGAGTCCTGATATAATTTTCCACACAGCGTGGAACCAGGTATCTTATGCTTCGCCCGCTCTTTAATCTTGCCCTGATTTCAGTTGAAGATATACCGATGGGTGGAATGATAACTTTTAATCGTTCGATCTCCGCTTTTTTTTCATCTGAAAATACCTTTATCCCCCCCGCCTCCCCTCTTGGAAAAATGGATTCATGGAGGTTGCCATTGGTTGAAACTGGAAGACGATTGACAACTACAAAGTGGCACATCGTGGAAAGCGTGTCAATGTCTTTCCAGGTGCTTATTTCATTAATCATATCGGTTCCGACGATCAAAAACAAACGGTGATCTTCTCCATACATCTTTTTTAAAACACCAATGGTGTCTATGGTATATGATTTTCCAGATCGTTTTATTTCCAGATCAGAAACCTCAAAATGTTCGTTATCACTTATGGCATCTTTTACCATCCGATACCTATGAGAAGAATCTATCAGATCCTTTACTTCTTTGTGAGGAGATATTCCTGTCGGCATGAATATCACCTTTGCTAATGCCCGCTGCTGATAAACCTCTTCGGCAGCAATGAGGTGACCTATATGAATTGGGTTAAATGACCCGCCAAATATACCGATATCCATTTTTTGTAATTATTTTAGTCACTAAGGCTCAAAAATACGCTGTGCAAAGTTATGTTTTCAAAAAGTTGCATTATATAAACGAATGTGTATAAGTCAATAAAAATGGGATCGTTTTTCATTGACTCATGATAAGACGTGTGTTAGCATTTGAAGTACTTTTCATGACTATTACGAGCGTTCTTCCACATAGGCAGAAAGAATTCAATTGAAGATAGCATATTTTGACTGTTTTTCCGGTATTAGCGGAGACATGACCCTTGGTGCCTTCGTAGATGCAGGACTCGATATTAACCTGCTAAGTGATCAACTTGCCCAACTCCACCTCCATGGGTATGAAATATCCGCAGAAAAGGTAAAACGCGCCGGGATAAGTGGTACAAAGGTCCATGTAACAATCTCTCCGAAGGATAACCATACTCACGGATTCCATCATGGTCACCATCACAATTCACATTTAAAACTTTCTGACATACAGGCCGTCATAGAAAAAAGTACCCTCCGCAGTGACATCAAAGATGATAGTATCAAGATTTTTCAAAGACTTGCAATGGTCGAGGCAAAAGTCCACAATACCTCGATAGAGAAAGTCCATTTTCACGAGGTTGGCGCAATCGATTCAATAATCGATATCGTCGGCTCTGTAATTGCCATCAAGCACTTGGGAATAGAAAAGATATATTTTTCTCCTGTTCCTACGGGATGCGGGTACACAACCTGTGAACATGGCACATTTCCAGTTCCAGCTCCTGCAACGGCGGAACTTCTGAAAAACCAATTGCTAAAATCTGTCAATGTGGAAAAGGAATTAACCACACCCACTGGCGCAGCTATAATAACTACACTAGGTGAAGGACTGTGTACAAATCCAGAGATGAAAATCCTTCAGATTGGTTATGGCGCCGGCAGTGCTGATAATTCCAACATCCCTAATTTGCTACGCATATTTATCGGGGAAACAACTCTTGGAACCGGATCTGATGAAATGTGGATTGTCGAAACAAACATAGACAATATGTCGGGTGAGATACTGGGCTATGTCATGGATAAATTATTTCAAGCCGGTGCCGTGGATGTCTATTTTACACCAATTCAGATGAAAAAAGGGCGTCCGGGAACAATCATTAGCATTATCGTGTCTGAATTGAATCTACCCTCGGTTGAATCAGTCCTGTTCAATCAAACAACCACCTTTGGTATAAGGAAATATAAAGTAATCCGTAAGGTACTCACACGGGAATTTAAAGAATTGGATAGCCCATTGGGGAAAATAAAAATCAAGATCGGGACATTTGACGGTGACATCAAAAACATTTCTCCTGAATATGAAGATTGTAAAAGGGTTGCCGAGGAAAAGGGTATTCCTCTCAAACAAGTCTATAGCATCATTTCAAAAGAATTCGGCAAGCTATGATTCTTTGAAACAAGACCTTGCCGGACCATCTAGCACAATTTTTAGTAACTACTCAGCCAGAAACCATACCCGGACATAAGGTATTTGAACATGAAAATAATGAAATCCCTAAACATCCCTATTCTCATGCTAATCATCGTGGCTACGTCACAACTCGTCTATTTAAATTCTTTATCAAATCAATTTGTTTACGATGATGAATTTACCATCGTGAATAATCATTTTATAAAAACATGGAATAATTTGCCGTTACTTTTTAACAAAGAATATTTCAAATTTTCTGGAGAACTAAGTTATCGTCCAATAGTCACGCTATCCTATTTTATCGATTATACCTTCTGGAAACTGAATCCTTTTGGGTTCCATCTCACCAACACACTCTTACATACCATCAATGCCGTTTTACTTTTTTTCTTCTTTACACAGGTTCTTAATCACCGGATGGTTTCTTTGATAGCAGTTCTTATATTTCTCTGCCATCCTGTCCTTTCAGAAGCGGTTAATGCCGTTAGTTATCGTGAAGACCTCCTCGGGGCAACTTTTTTTCTAGCGGCCTTCTTACTCTACCTTAAAACAACTAAGGTGGAACGACGGTTCACCCCACTTTATTTTGCCTCTCTCGTATGCTATCTATACGGTGTATTCTCCAAGGAAATGGCGATTACACTGCCATTCTTTCTCTTCTTCTACGACATCATACTTACCAAAAAACCCAACCTCAGCCGTAAACTTATCTATTATTATCCAGGTTATATTGTTGTAGCTGTTTTTTATCTCATGATAAGATTTGTAATCTTGCATAACCCGGTAGAATCACATATTTCATACCCTGGCGATAGCGTCTTTGTTAACTTTCTGACTATGTCCAGGGTGCTCGCCTCTTATATGAAACTCTTTTTTTTCCCTTTCGATCTTTGTGCAGATTACATCATGCCCAATACTCCTTCTCTTTTAGATACTTCATTTATCTTGTCGTTCTTGCTCCTTTCTGCAGTTGCTGTTATTGCCTATAGAATGTTTTTTTACTTAAAAGAAGCATTCTTTTCCCTCCTATGGTTTTTTATCAGTTTATTACCCGTATTAAACATTGTACCCATTGAAAACATCATGGCGGAGAGATATCTCTATCTACCAACTATGGGATTTTGTATGTTATGTGGGACACGCATAGTGCATCATAACAATAAATTTGGATTATTTGATAAAAAAAACAGATTTTTATTACGGGACATTGTCGCCATTACCACACTAACCATCGTGTTAATAATTTTCTCTATTACAACGATAAGGAGAAACTTTATCTGGATGGATCAAACGGTTTTATGGTCAGATACTGCGAAAAGATCCCCTGATAGTTTTAAGACCCACAATAATCTGGGGAACATATATCGGGATGCTGGTAGATTAGATGAGGCAATAGCCGAATTTAAACATGCGTTAACATTGTATGATGACTATATGGATGCACACAATAATCTCGGAGTTACTTACCGGAAAAAGGGTATGCTTGATGAGGCCATGCTTGAATACCAAAAGGCGTTGAGGTTAAATCCTCGGTATCCCTATGCCCATAATAATCTTGGTGTCCTGTATGCCAAATCCAATCTCTTAGATTTGGCTATTACTGAATTTCATAATGCGGTTTCAAGCAAGCCTGATTATTCTGATGCCCATAGCAATCTTGGAGCCACCTATATAAGGAAAGGACTTTATGAAAAGGCAATACAGGAATGTTTAGAGGCCATCAAATATAATGACCGTTATAAAGACGCTTATTACAATCTAAGCGTTGCATACTTCAATAATAAACAACTCGATAAAGCCCTCGAAGCATCCAGAATGGTTTTATCAATAGACCCAAACCACCATAATGCACTTGAAATATTCAATTTAATTTCTGAACAAAAGGGGTTAATTGAAAAAAATAAATAAAATGTCAATTAAAAATTTTATTTATAATTTATAAATTGCATGGCAAAATCGTAATTTTGATCTTTAATTGCCTTTATGATTGCCTGTAAATCATCTATCTTTTGCCCCGATACCCGCACCTTATCTTCCTGAATCTGGGCCTGTACTTTGAGTTTTAAGCCTTTTATAAATTTGATGATTTCTCTGGCCTTTTCCATAGGGATGCCCGATTGAAAGGTAAGTACCTGTCGGACGGTACCCCCTAATGCCTTCTCTGCCTTTCCAAAATTAAGCGCTTTTAAGGGAATTCCTCTTTTTTCGAGCTTCTCTTTTAAAATATCTGTCAGGCTTCTCATCTTATAATCGTCATCAGCAATTAGTGTTATAGAGTTGTCACTATTTAAAGTAATAGACGATTTACTTCCCTTGAAGTCATATCGTACTGCGATCTGTTTCTTCGCCTGATCAACTGCATTATTAACCTCGTGCATTTCTACCTTACATACGATGTCAAATGAATGCATTTCTGCCATATTGGTATCTCCTCAAAATCTATGTTCTGTTCATGAATTCCAAAGTTTTTGGTAGGAGACAACTCCCGTTGGCGACCGGGCACTTGCATTCCGTTGTGGAATGACGGTCTCCGTCAGGAGACGGCTCCTACCTTAGTGTTACAAAAAGCCGCCGATCTTTATAAGGGGTAAGGCATTTTGCCCGTATCAAACACACCCTTAAATCCCCTGAGGTAGGTCAACCGCCCCCGGTTGACATCATAGTGACAAGCGGGGACGCTTGTCATACCGATTGGGGAAACCTTTTATCCCTTTACTAATAACCCATCTTTCTTATTTCTTCCTCAGTAAAACCAACAAAATGTGCTACTTCATGACGGACTACTTCTTTTATCCTCTCCTTAATCTCGTCATCAGAATGACAGAGCTTTTCAATATTTTTTTGAAATAGGGTAATCCTTTCTGGCATGGTACCAGACTGCCAAACACTCCTCTTATTGAGCGGCACACCCTGGAATAAACCAAGCAATGTTGTATTTGACATTAATCGCAATTTTTCCAATATATGAGTATTTGGCTTATCCTCCACAACAATCGACACGTTTGATAAGCTCTCCTTTAACCTTTGAGGCAATTCGTTAATCGCATCAACCACCAACTGGTCAAAAACTGTTACATGATTTACATTGCAATCATCTGGAACCATTTCTCCTGATAAATACTTATCGATTTCAATAATCTTATATTTACCCATAAAAATTTTGGCTATTAAATAGGTCATTCCACCTATCATGGCAAAAGTTACCCAGAAATTCCATCCATGTACCAGCATAATACCACCAAGCGCTCCCAAAAAGGCAATAATCGTGAAAAATCCTAATAACACACAGAACTCATTTGTATTCCCTGGGATTCTTTTGCCGGCTATAAGAGGAACCAATTCCATACCGCAGCCAAAACATTTCATACTCCTATTCTGACTGTATTCATCGAGTTGAAATACTTTACCACAATGAAGGCATTTTAATAGCTCCTGGTCTTTTATCATAAAATTTCAAGATCTACTTAGAAATTATACCCCACACTACCGATTACCGACCTATCCTCCTTTTCTTTTCCCTCTGCTGGCGTATTGTCGTACTGGTCGAGCAATTCCAGATTTAATGTTAAAGACTTTGTAAGGTTATGCTTTATTCCCATACCTGAATCCAATCGCCAATCAGCACGATCTTGAGCACTCTGTACATATTCAGCTTTTGCATAAAATGCAGTCGTAGGAAGGAACTTCCAGTCGAAATATTGTCCCACCCTTATACCCAATGTTTCCTCCAAAGTCCCCCTTTGAAACCTTTCTCGGGCATATGCAGGCCCTCCTTCAGCCTTATACTTTAGGGCATCCTTAAGAATAAACCGGTAACCCATACCTGGTGACGAAATGAGGCGGTAATTTAAATTCTCAATCTCATCATGTTCAAAGTACTGGTTGAAAAAAGAATATAACCTAAGGGTATGTTTGTATTCGTATTTCGCGGTTGCTCGTTGCTCATTAATAGTTTCTTCGTCTACATCTGTATCTTTGTTAGTTACCACTTCATAAAGGGCAAGCGCATTAAAATAGATATTGTCCCGCTTTCTTTCGTTCGTGTACTCCCCTTTCACATTCGTTGAAGTTGACTCGGTATTTCCGTCTTTAATATTTATACCGGCGCCAATATTTCCTTTCCACGTCTTTGAAGGGGTGGAAGGACCCTCCACAGATGAAACTTTTGTTTCCGAGATACCAGGAGAAGTACCAGGCTGTTCTGTTTGCCCTGGTTTTTTCATATCTGTAACAGTTGGAGCAGCAGCGCCGGTTTGTACCGATTGTTTCACTCCTTGCTCAAATAACGGGCGACGCGCTATCTTCTCTTTAGGATAAATATCTGATATCTTATCAGTTGTCGCAAGATGTATGTCCTTGGCAGATAAACTATTCGCAGTTTTAAGGATAGAGAATTTCTTCTGGGTTTCGTCATGATTTACAATAATGACCTCCTTGTCCCTTGAAATAAGGCTGATAATGCGCCATTGAAGAAAGCTTATATGATCCTGACCTTGTCTGATAGAAAGATATTCCTCATCGACACCAACCACTTCCCCCGTTATTATATCGCCATCAATGGTCTTTATCTCGTCAGGAAATGTCCTATCCATAAGACATAGGTATGCTAATAAGAAAAATAAATATCGTAACTTATACATCCGTCTTTTTATTATCCTGATTGTCATTTTTTTTAACATGCCCCTGCATGTCGTGGAAAGAAAATGGAACCACTGACCGTATGTGAATATCCCTTTGCGGAAAGGCAATTTCGATATGATTCTTTTTAAATACCTCGTCAATAGCAAAATTGAGTTCACTCATAATAAACCAGCGTTTCCCCGGATCGTCTGCCCAGAAATATAATTCAAATTTCAGTGCAGAGTCACCAAATTCAGAGAACCGCACAAAAGGTTCAGGATACGTCCTTACATTAGGATTTTGTTTGGCAACTTCCAGCAGACACTTCTTTACCAACGCTGTATCGGAGCCATACGCAACTCCCACCTTTACACAACCCCTCATGCGTGCTGACGGATGTGTCCAGTTGGTTATCCTGCTCTCAATAAACTTTGAATTGGGTACCGTTATGGTAATCTCATCCGGAGTGTTAATCGTTGTGCTTCTTGCACTGATCTTTTCAATTGTACCTAATGTGCCATCCTCCAGAGTAATAACATCGCCAACGCGTATGGGACGCTCAAAGAGAAGGATAATTCCGCTTACGAAATTACTGATGATATTCTGCATTCCAAATCCGATACCGATACCAAAAGCGCCTGCAAAGAACGCCAGGCTTCTTAATGGAATTCCAGCTATACTAAGGCCAATAAGCGCCGAGATACCTATGATGATATATCGTGTAATGGTAGATAGCGTTTGCCTCAGCCCACGTTCCATGCGAAGCTTTAAAAATACCTTTTGATCAAGCAACTTTTTTATATGCCGTGCAACAAAAAAGGATATAAACAGTACGATTAATGCTATGATAATCTTAATAGGCGTAGTGTATCTGCCTTCTTCAAAGAAGAAACGATACCTTAGTCCACTACCAATAGCCCCTAAAATTATTCCAATCTGTCCAAATATTTTTTGGACCAGATAAGGAGCAGCAGGTGAACCTACCGCATCACGAAAGGTCCCGACCCATACGCGAATAATAATTATTGCTGCAATAATCGAAACGAGATAATTTAGTGAAATATGATATATTGTTGTAACAGCATGAAAACTTTTTTCCTCTGGAGTACCTTTTTTGAGATTTTCCTTCTTAAAACGCATTTCTCTCATATGAACCAAACGATGATATAAATATTTCCATATCCAAAAAGCGATAAAGGCGACAACAAAACTCTTTATGCATGTCTTCAATAACACATAGGAAAGTACTGGATATCCAAGCGTCCTTATCGCAAATAACAATACAACGAAGGTAATAAAAATTGGATAGATTACTGTAATTATGCGATGAATAAGTTTCCCAAATTGAGTTTCTGCACTCGGCAATAATTTGAAAATCAGCGTTTTCTGTGTTGCAAGCCACAGTAAAAGGATTAAAATCCCCACCCGGTATATGAACCAAAGTAATTCAACGACATCGTTCCTGTACCCAAATGAAGTTAAAACGGCGATTAGGGATAAAGAAACAAAGGAAAATAGTACAATAATATTTAATGATTTATAAAGGTGTTTTGGAGAGATATATGCCAAAGAGGTGACCAATTTTTTATCCCCCTTTTCTGGGCTAAACGACTCAAAAAGAAGGTACTTGAGGATTCTATATACCGCAAGAAAGGTTAATACGTATATTGCCGCTGTTATTACGGGAGTTTTTATACCCAGAATGCCGGGTATAGATACAGAAAGGATTGCCAACCAGATGGCATTTATACTCTTCTGAAGCACGATTAAAAGGCTAGGAAACAGCCTTGATTTATAGTAGGATAATTCGGCCGCTTCATACAATGCCTGCGTTTTGAACGTGCTCCATCTGCGAACGTATTTTTTTGAAAAATAAAATCCGGCAATAAGCCCGATTAATCCACATAATCTTATCCAAAAAGTAACTGTATGCTTTTTAATGGAGATATATGATATGAAATTCTTTGCATGAGCCGGAATTATGTTATAGAACGATTCCAGTCGATCATAGCAATCCACTAAATCCTTATACACTGCTTTTACTGTCTGGGAAGAAATGGTACTTTCTATCCTCGTCCAAACATTGGCTGCCTTCATAGTAATCAACTTTTCTTTGGTCTTTTCCAGCAGTACCAGTGCATTTTTTTTGATTTCCAATCGTTCCTGTAATCTATCCAGCCTGGTAGATATAAGTCCAGATTGTTCTTCTATCGCTTTCCTTCTTTGATTTGCATACTCTATTGCCTGACGCGCCAATTCTCTGTCCGTGAAAGAGGTTGCCTCGTTTTCAACTTTCGATATTTCATCCTTGGCCTTGGCTAAATTGTCAGAAACGAGCTTTTCTTCTTCTCTTACCGAAGGGATGAGGCTTTCTACTGCCGTAATCGACTCAGAGAACCGCTTTATATCAACTTCTATTTTTTTCAATGATTCGTCAATCTCTTTTATTGTTCCTTCCCTGCTCAATAAAAGGCCAATATCCGCCTCTAACTTTTTATACTCGGTAAAGTCCCTGTATCTCTGTGCGCCTTCGGTAATAAGCTCGTCTTTTCTCTTGGCAACAAGTCCAACCTGTTTGTGAACCTCAGCCTCTAACTCCAATACCCGTTTCTTTTCCGGGGAGGTCGTCGCTATTTGTTCCAGGGTAATTTCTTCGCTTTTCCTTGCCGCTTCCTGCAAGGTCTTTTCTACCTCGGCCTTGGTCCTTTCAGCGATCTTTCGGCTTTCTTCCTCTGCTCTTTTTGCAGCCTCCAATTCTGCCTGTTTTTTTATCAATTCTTCTGCCTTTAACTTCTCTTCCAGACGCTTTGCCTTTTCGGCTAAAAAAGCAGCATTGAATTCTGCACACTTCAATTCTAATTGGGCTTTATCATAACGGATCTTAGACGTCCCCAATCGTGTCTCAAATATGGTGATCCACTGAGCGCCGATGGCCTTTTTCCATAGTAAAATGCTATCAATTTTTTCCTGTATCCTATTTACAAGTTCAGTGTCTTCAATCTCCGTTTTTAAAGATTCCAGATACTTTGCAAGGTTCTTTTCATCTTCAGACACCTTGACTTTAATCTCTTCCAATCTGTTCGTAAAAAAAGATATCACCGATTCCTTTTCTTTGATACCGGCCTGCACGGCTGTAATGTAACTTTTCGCAATGTCAGCCTCTTTTCTTACAATGGGGACTTGTTCATGGGAAGTTAAAAGTGTCTCTTCCAACCTTAATATCGATTTTAATAAAACAACGATTTCATCATATGCCTTTGACTGGTCATGGAGTACTTCAATCCGGTCCTTATATGTCTCAATTTGCTCGTTGTCTAAATCTATCTTTTCCTTAACGACTGCGATTTCTTCATCCAGTAATTCTATGAATTTTTGGCTAACTCCCTTACCATGGTAGTCGATTCTTTCCTCCTGGAGACTTTCTAGATAGGTATTCATTGTTTTTATGTCTCGTTCTAAATTGGCAATTGAAGAATTTATCTCTTCTATTGATTTGGCAACATTAGTTTTTACCTCTTCTTCTTTTGTTTTAGCCTTTTTAAAATCTTCCGCTGTTACTATTACGCCCGTTTCTGAAAGTTTTATTTCAACATCCTTTTTTTCCACAGTTTGTGCCTGGATATCAATACATAAGCCCAACCAAAAGAAGCAAATACTCAGATATAGCAGCAACCCATTTTTGGAATATGGGATGAGTGTAAAAATATTTCTTTTTACTAACATTGTGTACTCCAAAACCATGATCGATTCTCCCCACACTTCATGCTCATTTTTCATTTCTGCACATTAGTTACGAAAATCTAACAAGCTAAGCACCTATTCCACTTTTGTAAATATTCCACAGATCCGCATGAATTTTTTGAGGTACAAAGTTAAAATTTTTAAGATTTTGTATTGGGTCTTTTTCTACCATCGCGTTATCTAAGGCTTCCATGAGAGTCTCCTCAATATTATCTATTAACAGGCTTAATATATCTCTTTTACTTTTAAAATGCCGGTAAATAGCCCCTTTGGTAGCTCCTATTTTTCCAGCAATTTCGCTAATGGTAACGTGTTCAATTCCTTTAGAAGAAATAATGCTTCGAATAATATCTACAATCTGCTGTTTCCTGATCGCTGTAGATTTTCTAATCTGCACGGTGCCTCCTTTTGTTTATAATCTTTATTGAGCCTCTTGAATAAGTTGATATACAAATTGCTATTGTGGGCAATAACAAAACAACAATCCCTGTTTAAGATTGCTTCATAGTTTTGCTTCCTCCCAATGGCAAGTTACTATTAGTGATTACTATACATAATTTATTGTCTGATATTAGTATATTACAAGAAATCAAATAATTTATTATAAATGATGAGATTACAGATTGGAAATAAAACTTGAAGACTTGAGAAAAATACCTGAATTTAACTGTCAAAAAAGAAATTAGTGGTGGTTTTCTATTATTGGGTTGTATATCGACAATTACAGGGAAGAGATGGAATCGATTATCGTCCGGTATCTTAGCTTGATGTTGCGGAATTTGAGGTGTAGAGCGAAGGGCCCCTTCGCTCTACATTAAAAATTAAAACGCTCCTGCCTTCATTGTATTGCAGGGGCACTCGTTACTACTTTACGGTGTGCATTCGTCAGGGTTTTTTCCTCTATAAATGAAAGACACATAAGACATACGAGGGATACGAAGATATATCCGAGAGAATAATTGTTGGTGTAATCTTTAATTGTGCCTAAAATTATAGGAAGAAATAAGCCACCGAGACCTCCCGATGCACCTACCAGACCACCCACAGTCCCCGTATCTTTCGGAAAATATTCTGCCACGAGTTTGTACACGATACCGTTGCCAATACCGAGACATGTTCCCATAATATAGAACACCACGAGTGAAGTTACCAGTGATACGTTTAAATTGAGAAATACGGCTATAATAAGTACAATTGCTGTAAAAAGTGCCATTAATTTTCCCTCATCGTTGAATCTATCACCGAGATAATCCCCAAGAATTTGGGTAAAAGACGAAAGAAATACAGAAGTCGAGTGAATTCCTGTGTTGGACAAACTGTCAAAATGAAAAGACCAAATGGTCTTTGACCTATCGGCACTTTTTTCTATAATGAAGCGAGAATAAAACAGTTTCATGCAACCAGGCATCCACAATCGTAATATGGAGTTTATCTGTACATGATGAAAGAACACATTCGTGCTATCAATACAATATTGTACTGCAATCGCTGGCAGGAAACGGTTTCCTTTTACCGGAATACCTTAGGCCTTCCAGTAACGTTTGAGAACGATTGGTTTGTAGAGTTCAAAGTAACGGCTAATGCCCACCTGAGTGTGGCGAATGAACAGCGCGCATCAGTTAAAAGTGCCGGGGGACGGGGTTTGACGCTGGCATTTCAAGTGGATGAGGCTGATGCGATATGGCAGTCATTGACGGCCAGGGGTGTAAACGTGGGCAAGATTGCTGATCATCCATGGGGTGGGCGGGCATTTTTCCTGTTTGATCCAGAAGGGAATCGCCTAGAGGTATGGTCAGTTTAAAAATGATGGATGGAGCGTGAGATTCCTAACCCGAACGAGTTGGAACATGTATGACGACATTTATGTCGCTGTCCTGCGAACTGAAGTTCGCACTGCTCAAAAGTCGGCGCTAAATTGTTTTTACCAAAAAATGTAAAAATATTTTTTACTAGATACTAAGCATCAAACGAGGCACCTATTCCATTGCAATAAATATTCCACAGATGGGCGTGAATTTTTTGAGGTGTAAAATTGAAATTTTTATAAAAACATACCGTTACGGTTGACTGGATGAGTCCAAGAAAGGCAATTGCAGCTATTTTGGGATTGATAGAATTTTTTAGCCGTCCTAGCTCTATGGCACTTGAAATCATCTTTTCTATCCTTCGAAGATACTTTTGAATAAGGCAAGATATCTTTCTCCGTATAAACGTATCGCTGAACTGCATAGCCCCCATGATGATAATGAAGGACGTCTCACGGCGCTCCCTGGCATAGGTGAGGTGAGCTTGCAACACATTCTTTAGATTTTGAATAGGATCATCACTCTTTATTGCCTTGTCTAGTTTACTCATGAGGGTTTCCTCAATGTTATCGATCAACAAACTCAATATATCTCGTTTGTTTTTAAAATGGCGATAAATGGCAGTTTTGGTAGTACCTAGTCGACTTGCAATTTCGCTTATGGTAACATACTCAATCCCTTTGGAAGTAATAATGTGCCGAATAATATCCACAATTTGCTGCCTTCTGATCTCTGTATGTTTTCTGATTTGCATTGAATTTCCTTTTATATACTGTATAAGCGCAAAATAATTTGCTTGCTCAAATTATAAATCTTAGATTATAATAAAGCAACAATTATGTTTACGATCGTTAACATACCAGGAAGAAGTTAAACATAAGTCAAATACATAGCAGAATAAAATATGATTTATTCAAAAGAAACATTAAAAGAACTTATAGCATCCAAACTCAAGGATTATAAGCTTATTATTGTGTCCAACCGTGAGCCATACAGTCATACTTATGTGGGTGAGGAGATTAAATGTATTATCCCGGCTAGCGGAATGGTCACGGCGCTGGATCCCATTATTCGGGCTGAAGGTGGAACATGGATTGCTTACGGCAGTGGCGATGCCGACAAGGAGGTGGTAGATAGCAAAGACCATATAGCCGTCCCACCTGATAATCCACGATACACCCTGCGGAGGGTCTGGCTTACCCATGAGGAGGAAGAGAGATTTTATTACGGTTTTTCCAATGAGGCGCTATGGCCGCTCTGCCATATCGTGTATGTCAAGCCCAAATTTAATGAGGTGGACTGGTTAGTCTACAAGGCGGTAAACCAGAAATTTGCCGATATTGTTCTGGAAGAAGTTGGAAATGACAAGGCATTTGTTTTCATTCAAGACTATCATTTTACCTTACTCCCACGGATGTTAAAAGAAAGCAGGCCGGATTTGCTTGTAGCACAGTTCTGGCATATTCCCTGGCCAAACAGGGAGGCATTCCGTATATGCCCATGGGGTCAAGAAATTCTGGAAGGACTTCTGGGAAATGACCTCCTGGGATTCCATGTTCAGTACCATTGCAACAATTTCCTCGATACCGTAGACCGAAATCTGGAGTCAAGGATAGATTATGGAAAATTTACTGTTACAAAAGGCGGAAAGACGACCCACATCCGGCCATTTCCCATAAGCATTGATTTTGATGATCTTAACTTACAATCCCAGGGAAAAGACGTTGAGAATGAAATGGAGCGAATCAAAAGAGAGCTAGGTTTAAAAGGTCAAATTATTGGTGCGGGATTAGACCGTGTGGATTACACCAAGGGCATTCCTGAAAGGTTTAAGGCCATTGACAGATTCCTTGAAAAATACCCTGAATACAGAAATAAGTTTACCTTCATACAGGCAGGCACCATAAGCCGCATCCACATAGAGGACTATCGCGATTATAATGATACGATATACGATCTCATGAACGAGATTAATCATAAATACCATAGCGGCAGATGGACGCCCATACGGCTTTTAAAATCACACTTTAACCGGATAAGTATACAGGCCCTGTACCGTTTGTCTGACATCTGCATCGTTAGTTCATTACATGACGGCATGAATCTGGTTGCCAAGGAGTTCATTGCTACCCGTTTCGACGAGTCTGGCGTATTGCTCCTCAGCCAATTTACTGGCGCTGCCGAAGAACTTTCTGGCAGTGTTCAAATCAATCCTTACGCTACAGATACTTTTGCTGAGGCGATAAAGACCGCCATCGAAATGCCTCACGAAGAAAAGAAGAAGAGGATGCAACGTCTCAGGAAACATCTGCATGAACATAATGTATATAACTGGGGGCAAAGTATAGTGAATGAATTAATCAAATTACATCAATGAAATACGCATTCGACCATATTCATACTATCAACGAGCTTCTCCGGGCATATAAGAAAATCATTCTTTTGACCGATTTTGATGGTACTTTAACACCCATTCAGGAACACCCTGACCTTGCAAACCTATCCGAAAAAGTACGTCAGGTCTTACTAAAATTTTCTCATAACAGAACATTCTTTCTCGGCATAATAACGGGACGTTCCCTCCGTCAGATAAAAAAACTGGTTAATATTCCGGGGATATTATATGCGGCCAATCATGGAATAGAACTGGAAGGACCTGGCATACGGTTCAGTAGTTCAGAAGCCAAAAAGGCGCGCTGTAATCTCTGGCACATTTATATGCGGCTCTTTAATGCTTTAAGACATATTAAAGGGGTATATTTAGAAGATAAAGGATATACCATTAGTCTGCATTACCGTTTGGTCAAAAAGGCAAGTGATGTGGAATTCATAAAAAAGACCCTTGACAGTATTACAAAGCCTTATTTAGAGAGAAAAATCCTGTCCATGAGCACAGGGAAGATGGTTTACGAGATACGTCCACCGGTAAAGTGGAATAAGGCCACTACAATTCAATGGTTATTGACCAATTATTTTCCATTAGAATTCAGCGGAGAAGCACTCCTTGTTTATCTTGGCGATGATCAGGCAGACATAGAAGTGTTTACTGCCTTGAGCGGGGAAAGGCTGATGGTCTTTGTAGGAACTGCATCGGATGTATCTGAGGCAGATTACTACGTCCACTCCCCCGAAGAGGTCAAAATGTTTTTAGAACTTCTATATCAGCGAAAGGATGAGGACAACCATGGGATCCCTACAGAGGGCAAAAGAGCCGTTTAGATTTTGTACACAGGTCTCTATACCTGAACTTACAGGACTAAAGGCATCGAATCTGCAGGAATTGCTAGACTTCATTAAAATAGTTCCAGGATCAGTTATTTATCATCATACACACCGTTTTCTTCAGCAACACCAATATCTCTCACCTGAGCCCCCAAATGATTTTGCTTATTGGATTACCAATATTTTGGGTGAAGGGATACTCGGTGAAGAGTTGTTTAGTATAGACACCATTCAATACACAACCATCCGCGAACTCCGTAACGAAATCATTCGTACCATAGAAAATTACATTGCAAGACATCCCAGATCGCTCCAGAGATTTGCGATACCGGGGGAGGAATTCCATTTTGTAAAGTCTGTTAGCTTCGTTTTCCAGACACCCTATACTGCGTCAGACCTTAAGGAATTTCAGGCTGCACTGCAAAGA
Organism: Candidatus Brocadia sp.; assembly: GCA_046291035.1. Classification (GTDB taxonomy): domain Bacteria; phylum Planctomycetota; class Brocadiia; order Brocadiales; family Brocadiaceae; genus Brocadia. The sequence continues at coordinate 4,235 of JBKBTA010000012.1, read as the reverse complement.
ATAACGCTCGAATCTATCTATTTTCACATGTTTGAAGCCAGGCTTCGTATAGGCAAAGGGACCAATGATTTCTCCAATTGGCTTGAAGATAGTCTATCAGAAGGCAAACTTGCAAATAAAATCGCCTCCTTGGATCCGTACACCCATACCATGGAAAGTTTGAGGTTCGCTCTAGTAAAATTAGTTGAAAAGAGGATTGTCGAACTCTCTTTAGAGGAATTTCCTGCCAGGATGATAACACTTCAAAATCCCTAAAGTTTAAAGAAATGATGCCAAAGATTACCGAATATGAACCAGTCGTAGGCCCCAGCACCATTGAGGAATTGAGATTATTAGCAGGCAAACTTCAGGGGAAAGTCATTCAGAACATCAACTCAACTGCTGTTGGGGGTGGTGTGGCAGAGATTCTCAATCGTATGGTGCCTCTTTTGCGCGATTTAGGGATAGATGCGCGATGGGACTTTATCAAGGGTGGTGAAGATTTTTTCAACGTCACCAAGAAATTTCATAACGCCCTGCACGGTAAGCCCGAAGAGATTACCCCAAGGATGTTTGAAATCTTCATGGAAACAAGCCAGCGGAATATTGACGAGGTGAAGATCTACGGAGACGTCGTGTTCATTCATGACCCGCAACCCGTCGCACTGATTAAGAAAAAGGCCTCCATTCCTGGTAGCAAATGGATTTGGCGTTGCCATATCGACGTATCAACGCCCAATATGCAGGTGTGGAACTTTTTGACACCATTTATCCATCAATATGACGCCACCGTCTTTTCTGCCCCAAATTTTTCGCAACCCTTACCCATCAGACAATTTCTGATACCGCCGTCCATCGACCCTTTAAGCGATAAAAACAAGGACTTGCCGCCAGAGACGATCGATAAAGTCTTAGAAAAATATCGTATTCCAAAAGACAAGCCCATTATTACTCAAATTTCACGGTTTGACTATCTAAAAGATCCTATCGGCGTTATTGAGGCGTATCGCTTGGTAAAAAAGCGTATTGACTGTCAACTCATCATTGCCGGTGGAACTGCTACAGACGACCCGGAATCGACCAGGGTCCTTGCAGAGACAAAGGAAGCAGCCGGCAACGATACTGACATACATATCCTTTCCATCCCTTCTGGAAGCGATATTGAGATCAATGCGCTCCAGAGGGCATCCACTGTCATTATTCAAAAATCACTGCGTGAAGGATTTGGACTTACCATAACTGAGGCGTTATGGAAGGCAAAACCGGTTGTTGCATCCAGTACAGGAGGTATTCCGTTACAGATCAAAAACAAATACAGCGGTCTCTTATGCCATAGTATCTCAGGAGCGGCCTTTGCCGTCAAACAGCTACTAAACAGCCCTGAATATGCCAAAAGGCTCGGAGAAAATGGACGCGAACATGTGAGGCAGAATTCCCTCTTAACACGTCACCTGAAAGACTACATGCTCCTATTTCAGTGCATGTACCATCCTGAGGATATTGTTTACTTATAAGATCAATCTTTCCCCAGGAAATAATACCCTATATAGTAAATAACACGAAATACAAAAAATCTTACAATAGGATGTACAGTAAACATTTCAATCGAAGTCATGACGCATCATTTGTTTTTTTAAGGATTACCCTTTAATGTAGGCTATGATTAAGAAATTCACCTTTTGTCTCTTTTTAATCTTTATAATATTCTGGAGTATGGGTCCATTTCTCTGGATTTTACTGACCTCTCTCAAGTCCCCTTCCCAGATTATGCAATTGCCACCGATATTTCCTAAAATTTATAGTATTGTTTCATACAAAAATGTTTTTTTGGGAAGCCATTTTCTTCATTACCTGTTCAATACCTTTATGGTTTCATTATCAACGGTATTTACTACAATACCCTTGTCGCTTCTTGCAGCATACGGCGTATCTCGATTTTCATTCAGAGGGAAGACCGTCATTTTATTTCTGATAATAATCTTATTTGCTCTCCCTTCAATAAGTCTTGTAGCAGCGCTTTATAAACTATTTCTTCTCCTGGGCTGGATCAATCTTCCTGTTTCTCTCATCTTTACCTATTGTGCCCAAAATTTTCCTCTCTCTTTTTTTCTCATGGTAAAATATCTTGATAAAATACCGGGAGAGATGGACTGTGCTGCCCTCATAGACGGCTGTACTTATTTTCAAACCTTTCGGTACATAATCGCACCTATGTCATTGCCCGTCATTATTTCGTCCGCGGTCCTTATCTTCATCTTTTGCTGGAATGAATTCCTTTTTGCCCTCACCTTTACCCCGGATGAGTCAACACGGATGGCATCTGTGGGGATTGCCCTATTTGAAGGCACCTATGAGGTCCCCTGGGGAGATATCGCCGCGGCCTCTGTGGTAGTAACAATTCCACTCCTTATCTTTTTGACGTTCTTTCAAAAATATATTGTACAGGGATTAACATCTGGCGCAGTGAAAGAATGAGAATAAGATTACAAGACCTTACAAAACGATACGGACAAACCGTCGCCGTTAGCAATTTAAACTTGGATATAAATAGCGGCGAATTTCTGGTTGTGCTGGGATCCAGCGGTAGTGGAAAATCTACGACATTAAATATGATTGCAGGTCTGGAAACACCTACTTCGGGATATATTTTCTTTAATGAACATCTCGTTAATCAAATCCCTCCGGGGAAGAGAGACGTTGCCGTGGTCTTCCAGAATTATGCCCTCTATCCCCACATGAAGGTCTACGACAATATCGCCTTTCCCCTGAGAATACGAAAGGAAAGGGAAACGCAACAGAAGGTTATCAGAACGGCAGAGATGCTGGAGTTACAAGCCTTATTGCAAAAGTATCCAAAAGAACTCTCCGGAGGAGAGAGACAACGAGTAGCGCTGGCAAGGGCGCTTGTGCGGAATCCACAGGTCTTTCTGATGGATGAACCCCTGAGTAATCTTGATGCACGACTCAGACTTTCGGCACGGGGAGAATTAAAGAAACTCCAAAGTGATCGCGGTATAACAACTGTTTATGTTACCCACGACCAAGAAGAAGCGCTCACTCTGGGAGATCGCATAGTTATTATGGATAAAGGGGTTTTACAACAGGTCGGAACACCCCATGAGATATATCAGAAACCCCAAAACACCTTTGTTGCAGGTTTTATAGGAACACCACCAATGAACATGGCACAGATAACCAAGCACAGCGCACATTCCTTTGCTTTGGGAGAAATCATCATCGAATACCCAACCACCTTCCCAAATAAAAACACCCTCATCCTTGGCGTACGCCCTGAAAAATTAACCATCGCGCAGGCAAATCTCTCTTCTGACAAAAAAACCGATACACCTTTAACCATTCCTGGTACAATTAAACACAAAGAATACCTTGGCCACGAATCAATAATTCATGTTAACATTATCAATAACATAATTTGGTACGTAAAAGGTTTTGCAGAAGGGGTAAAAACAAATGATCGAGTAGACTTACAATTCTATCCTGAGGATATTCACTGGTTTGATCCTATAACGAAAACAAGAATAGAATGATCTTTTCGATTCGTTTGTACTTTGCGCGAATTGCACTATTACAAGAAAGGCATATGCTGTTTACATGGGTGTAAGACCACATAATGTAATCCTTTTGTCTCTTTATGCCTTACTTGGGGTATGGGTTATTTATACTTTTTTCAGACCAGAAAAATTCGATGAGGTCATTTTTAGTATAGGAGCAGGCACCAAAGAGATTAGTTTTGTAAAAGAACTTATAAAAGAATTCGAGGCCAAAAACCCTGCCATAAAAGTAAAATTAAATGTCTTGCCTGCACCCACAGATCAACAACATCATTATTACCTTACTACTTTGGGTGCAAAATCCAAAGATATTGATGTAATAAGAATTGATACGATCTGGGTTGCGGAATTTGCATCTGCCGGATGGTTAGAACCATTGGATCCTTACATCAACCAGGCTCAGAGAGAATCTTTTATTCCCGTAATCGAAAAAATCAACATTTTTCGAAACGCACTGTATGCTATCCCCTGGAACGCCAACATTGGACTCTTATACTATAGAAAAGACCTTTTGGAAAAATACAATCTGAATCCCCCAATGACATGGAAGGAACTGATTGAGACATGTACAAAAATATCTGCAACTGAGGCTGTTTTTGGCTATCTCTGGCAGGGTAAGCAATATGAAGGGCTGGTCTGCAATTTCATAGAATTTATCGGCAGTAACAACGGAAGGATACTCGA
>JBKBTA010000127.1:0-8424 GCA_046291035.1 Candidatus Brocadia sp. | reverse complement strand
AGAGCACAGCCGAGTTTGAAGCCTCTCCCGCTTTTCTCTCAAACATTTTATCTCCGTACTCCTATCAAAATTATCCTTTAAGGAGGCACTTTCTAAATCTTCTATACGATGCTCAATCTCTAATATCAAATTTTCTAGCTCTGTTACAGTTTTTTCAGGCAAAAAATATCCCCCTTCTAATTATCCCAAAAAGTTTCAGCAAATTCATTTTACAACAAAAAACATTATTTTTTCAAGACCATTGGCCATTCGATTTAAATTTTATTTATTTTCCAATCTATTGCAAGTAAATTACAAAGAAGTTAAACTAAACAAAGTGTTTGTAAAAAATTGTTATTTCTGTTAGTATTTTTATCTTTATGAACTGCAAAAGATTATTAAATACTGGATACCATACTATAATATTATTATCATTGGTTGCTCTTTTTGCTACCAACTTTCTGGGATGTGCCACGAAGAGTTGGGGTCGCAGAAACATGGCGACTGTTTCTCGATATTTTGACCGAGATAAAGATACTGTATGGAATGCAGTAATTCAGTCAGTCGAGGGAATTCCAATTGAAATCCAGGATAAAGAAAAGGGCTTTTTAAAGACACGATGGGTTAAGGGTTGGTCGACAAAAAGGACTTCAGGGCTCCTTCTGGAAGGAAGATGGCAAGAACGTTATCGTTTATTAGTTAAAGTAGCAGAAGAACAAAATAAAACCTATGTTTCCATAAACACCCAGATCGAAGAAAAGGCACCTGGGGGTAGTCGGGCATACCGGTGGAATCGCGTTGCTTCAGATGGCCTCATTGAACAAGAATTTTTAGAAAAACTAGAAAATATCCTTAATAACCAATGAATATTTCACGATGGCGCTCAAGCTACTTTTGAATTACCTTTCGATTTTTCAAGAAATGACAAATGCATAACACAGGAACTTGCTGAAGACAATTAACCAAATTTATAAAAGAACCTCTTAATCAACCAAATTTCTTATGATGACAAAACGTCTAATCTTCATACTCACAATACTTTCTTCTTTGGTATTTATTCCAGTACCATTCATTCCATGTATGGTAAATGCTCAAACAGAGGCCGAACCCCCTGAAAATTTCCAGTTACAGACTTATCTCACCGAAGAACAGGCTCTTGCCCTTGTCTTTCCCGATTGCGAAGAGATTGTAACTGATGAATTTATAATGACTTCCGAAGAAAAAAACAACCTTGAAAAACTTCTTGCCAGAAGACTCTATGAAGACGGTTTTAGGGTTTATATTGGAAAAAAGAAAGGCGTTGTCCAGGGCTATGCAATTATTACCGAGGAGATTGGAAAGTTTCACCCATTTACCTTCATCGTCGGTGTAAACCCAAATGGAAAAATCAATAACGTCGCTGTCCTCGTTTACCGTGAAAGCCGTGGCGGAGAGATTGCAAGGAAACGCTTTCTCTATCAATTCATCGGCAAATCTCTCAAAAATCCGATTCGTATAAATAAGGATATAATTAACATCACGGGGGCTACTATGTCCGTGCAGTATATGTGCGCTGGCGTAAAAAAGGTACTTGCCGTCATTAATGAGTATTACCTCAGCGGCAAAAGAAGTGTGAACAACGTCAAACTAGCAACTGGACATACAGTGACATCTGAAAATGAAAAATCCGTAAACACTGTAAAGGAATCTCAAAATACAAAGAGCAACGGAATCGATGTTCAAAAAACAAATCGAGGCCCGAAGCAAAACAAAAAAACGGGCAGTAGTCCCGCAGGGTTATCATCTGACATAAAACTGTTGAAACAAACTCGCATGATCATGGGCACCTTTGCGGAGGTATCAGTATATTCAAGTGATGAGAAAACTGCTGGTAAGGCCATTGAAGAAGCGCTGGATGAAATGGAACGCATGGACCGCATTATGAGTAATTATAAAAATGATAGTGAACTTTCCCAATTAAATAAAAAGGCACCAAAATCACCTTTCCCCTGTCAAGGAGAACTTCTCGACGTGATTGAACAGTCACAATATTACAGCGAACTAAGTAACGGCGCCTTTGATATTACTATCTCACCGATCGTTGCTTTATGGGGATTTTTTAATGAAAAGGGACATGTCCCGTCAGATAAAGAAATAGGGAAACATTTACCCGCCGTCTCCTACAAGAACATCGTTATAAATAAAAATAACAATCCAAAAGAACCAAGCACGGTATTTTTTAAAAATAGCAACACCCAAATTGATCTAGGTGCTATTGGGAAGGGATACGCTGTAGATAAGGCGCTGGAAATCATCAAAAAATTTGGCATAAGCAATGCTTGTATTAATCTAGGTGGGAATATTTATGTACTCAATACACCACCCGGTAAAAATGCATGGAAGATTGGCATACAACACCCGCGTGACAAAAATGAGATTCTGGGCTATCTGGAACTTAAAGACGAAGCAACGGCTACGTCAGGAGATTACGAACGTTTCTTTGAAATCAATGGAAAACGGTACTCGCACATCATAGACCCCAGGACAGGAAGACCGGTAAGTGGTACGATTGCAGTAACAATAGTAGCCCCTACAGGTACGCAAGTCGATGCACTATCAACCAGCATCTTCGTCCTAGGCCCTGAAAATGGCATGAAACTTATCAAGAATATCCCTGATGCTCATGCTATGATTGCGTATGAAGGAAAGGATGGAAAACTTATGATTGATATGACGAGAGGGTTTGAAGAAAAATTCAAAAAAACCAGTGTTCAAGGAGGAGATAATGTCAGGTGGCATGTGGTCGCTTCCAATCAGTAACAAGATTTTTTTTACTTTTTTCTTATCTATCATGGCCATTGCCATCGGACTTGGCTTTCTGAATTATTACGAGAGGACTGGCTTTTCCGCACAAAAAACGATACGGTACTATTGTGGAGATAAAGAGGAAGAACTCGATACCCCCCTATCGGCTGAAGAAAATAGATTAAAACTCGAAGAAGGGTTGTTTTTCCCCAAATCCTATCGGGAGCTGCTTGAAGTAACACACACGCATAGCTTTTCGATCCCCATCGTCGTATTTATTCTCTCCCGCATTATGGCCATGACGCATACACGCGAAGGATTAAAGATTACGATATATGGTGTTTCATTTATGGGGATTATATTGAATCTTGCAGCCCCATGGCTTATCAGATACGCATCACCCCACTTTGTAATTACCTTTACCATCTCCAATATACTCCTCATCCTGAGTTTTGGGGCGTACATCTTTATCCCCCTTTACGAAATGTGGTTTAGAGCAGACCATAGCACAGCGTAACAACCGCTTTTCCCTTTGCATTTCTATCGTTGCAAAATTTTACCCATCTTGCTAAAAAAATAGGTTCAGCCAATATTACTTGATTAAAGGCATATTGTTCAAAATTATTAATTTCACTGCTTAAAAAAGTTGACAAAGAGATGCACGATAGGTAACATTTGATCTTCTTTATGTAGGAAATTTTTCCAATTTATAGTGATTTATATGCAATTTGGAACCATCTGCATCATTGGCCCGGGGCTTATTGGCGGTTCCATTGGCCTGGGACTGAAAAAAAGAAATCTGGCAAAAACCATTATCGGCGTCGGTCACAGGGCTTCCTCTATCGAAAGTGCCCTTAAAATGCATGCCATTGATATCGGAATTTTAAATCCTGAGGAGGCTGTAAAAAATGCGGATATTGTAATACTCGCTACGTCAGTAAACCAAATTATTGATAGTGCCAAAAAAGTTATCCCGTTCATGAAAAGCAACGCCATCCTCACCGATGTAGGCAGCACAAAAAATTACATAGTTCAACAGATTACTCATAATATAAGAAAAGACATTGCGTTTGTCGGTGCGCATCCCATTGCAGGATCAGAACAAAGAGGTGTTGAGTTTGCTTCGCCAGATCTCTTTGTAGGCTGTAATTGCATCATAACACCATCAAACAAAAATTCAAAGGGGCTGGAAACAATTTCTTCTCTGTGGCAACTTTTGGGGGCAAAAATACTCTATTTAACCGCAGAACAACATGATGAGATACTTGCGTACGTAAGTCACCTGCCACACCTGATTGCCTCATGTTTGGTGAATTCCATCAAACAAGAACATCTCGTTTATGGCGCCAGCGGATTAAGGGATACCACAAGGGTAGCGTCCGGTGACCCGGAACTATGGATAAATATCTTTGATCAAAATCGCGAAAACGTTATAAAATCAATTGACCAATTTATGGCTGAACTTGCTGGATTTAGAAACGTTCTCTTGACGAAAGATAATACCAGGTTACTTGACAGGTTGAAAAAGGCAAGGTTGTCACGTGATAGCGTGTTTCACAACAACTCAAAAAACAAGGCATAAACAAATAATTCCTATGTACTCAAGAATTGAAGTACTTTTTAAAAACGAATTCCCTGATCCTTTAGGAAACAATATACGATCAGAAATTGAGGCATTTGGTTTCCAGGGAGTTACAAACGTCAGGGTCCGACAGGTTTATATCATTTTTGGGAATGTAAGGAAAAACGATCTGGAGTCCATTGCCCAAAAACTCCTGGTAGATCCGATTACACAAGACTATCAGATTTCGGATTTCAGCTCTCGGATTTTGGATTTTGGACATCATATTGTCGAAATCAGCCGTAAACCTGGCGTCATGGACCCTATCGAGCAATCGGTTTTAAAGGCGCTTCGTGATATAGGAATAAACATAGATGGCGTTAAAACCGCCCAAAAGTATGTAATCGATGGGAATATACCAGGTGAAGCAATCCGCAGCATAGCAACCAAAGTCCTTGCAAATACAAAGATAGAAGATATCTTTATTTACCCAGAAACACCCAATTATGATCATGGCAATATTCAGTATTCCTTTAAAAAGCAGACCATACCATTATTACATGCAGACAATAAGCAATTAGAAGAGATAAGTATCCATGGTCAGTTATCTTTAAATTTACCAGAGATGCAATCTATCCAAAAATATTACCAGTCCATGAAACGGGAACCCACTGACATCGAACTCGAAACCATTGCACAGACATGGTCTGAACACTGCGTCCACAAAACCTTCAAAGGTATTATCGATTTCGATGGGAATAAAATCGACAATCTCTTACAAAATACCATCATGAAGGCCACAAAAGAACTCAATAAACCTTGGTGTGTCTCTGTATTTAAAGATAATGCCGGTATCATCCGTTTTGACGATTTTTATAACATTTGCTTCAAAGTAGAAACCCACAACCATCCATCCGCCATCGAACCTTATGGAGGTGCTAACACCGGCGTTGGAGGTGTAATTAGGGATGTAATGGGCACAGGGTTGGGAGGGAAGCCCATCCTTAATACGGATGTATTTTGTTTCGGTATCCCGGATACCCCACTGGATAAAATCCCCAAAGGTGTTTTACATCCAAAAAGGATTTTTAAGGGCATCGTTGCAGGGGTCAGAGATTATGGCAATCGCATGGGCATCCCCACCGCTAACGGTGCTATCTTCTTTGATGAGCGATATATTGGCAATCCGTTGGTCTTTTGCGGAACTGTAGGTCTTATACCCAAAAATAAGTGTCAAAAAAAGGCGCATCCCAATGACCTCATTGTTGTTGCCGGTGGCAGGACTGGACGCGACGGCATCCACGGTGCCACGTTCTCTTCGGCAGAATTACATGAACAATCCGAACAGATGTCAGGCGGCGCTGTACAGATCGGCAATGCAATAACTGAAAAGGCATTATTGGATGTGCTTTTACAGGCCCGTGACAGAGGACTGTACAATTGCATCACCGATTGTGGCGCGGGAGGTCTATCCTCAGCTATTGGGGAAATGGGTCAAGACCTGGGAGCATTAGTAAATTTAGAAAAGGTACCCCTCAAATACGAAGGGCTATCCTACACCGAAATCTGGATCTCTGAGTCACAAGAACGTATGGTGCTCGCCGTTCCACCAGAAAAAGAAAATGACATCCTTGACCTATTTAAGGTCGAAAACGTTGAGGCAACGGTCATAGGAAGATTCACAAACGATAAAATATTGCGCCTGTTTTACAATTCCCATCTGGTCGGCGAAATAGAAATGGATTTTCTCCACAAAGGCATACCCAGGTTGGAACGCAAGGCGACATGGCATAGACCTGTCTTTGAGGAACCTGCTCTACCCGAAAAAGAAGATTTTGGAACCGATTTAAAAAAGATCCTTTCTTCATGGAACGTCTGCAGCAAAGAATGGGTCATACGCCAATACGACCATGAAGTACAGGGTGGAAGCGTACTGAAACCTCTTCAAGGCTTACAGAATGATGGGCCGGGTGACGCATGTGTTGTTACCCCTGTGCTAGGCTCTAAAAAAGGTATTATCGTATCCAATGGCATAAACCCACGATACGGCGACATAGATCCCTATCACATGGCCGCCTCAGCCATTGATGAGGCGCTACGGCAGATCATCGCCGTTGGTGGAAGTTTAGAACAGGTCGCACTTTTAGACAACTTCTGCTGGGGTAATACCAACAAGCCAGACCGTCTCGGCAGCCTCGTAAGGGCGGCACAGGCTTGTTATGATATCGCTGTCGCATATGGAACCCCATTTATTTCCGGAAAAGACAGCCTGAATAACGAATTCGTCACGGATAAAGAAACGATTGTAATCCCCCCGACTTTACTCATCTCCGCTGTTTCTGTAATGGAAGACGTTCGGAATGCCGTATCAATGGATATCAAAGAACCTGGGAACCTGGTCTATATCGTGGGTCTCACTCGTCCGGAGTTAGGCGGTTCGCATTATTACCACATCCACGGCTACAAAGGAAATAACGTCCCAAAGGTAGACCCTGTTTTAGGGAAAAATGTTATGGATGCCTTATCACAGGCAACAAAATGCAGGATTGTAATGTCTTGTCACGACTGCTCGGAAGGCGGTCTTGCCGTTGCGGCGGCAGAGATGGCATTTGCCGGAGGAATTGGCATAGTCCTTAACCTTTCTGGTGTAATCACAGAAGGGCCTATCCATAGAGATGACACCATTCTCTTTTCTGAATCAAACAGCCGCTTTATTGTTGAGGTACGACCTGAGCATCAGAAACAATTTGAAATGATTACAAAAGATATCCCTTGTGGTTTAATCGGAAAGGTTACATCAGAACCGATCCTCAAAATCAACGGTTTAAACAAAAAACCCGTTATCAATGAAAACATTTACGACCTCAAAGAGGCGTGGCAATCACCGCTGAGGTGGTAAATAGTAAATTTCCATTTGGAAATATAACCACTCTGTCATTCCGTGCCTGACACGGAATCCAGTGCGAGAATTAAAAAGTATATGGAATTAAGTGAAAAATACTTACATGACGCTGAAATCCTCTCGAAGAAGGGTGACCCATCACGGGCATCTGAAAAACTCTGGGGCGCAACGGTCACGATTGTTAAAGCAATTGCTGCACAACGCAAAAAAACGGTGAAAAACCCATGAGGGTATAAAGTTCTTCCTGGCCCAGATTGCACGGGAACTCAATGACGAAAGCGTCAACAATGTATCCCTCGTAGCAGAGGGGCTGCATCAAAACTTCTATGAAAACGCAGAACACCCCGACTCCGTAAAAAAAGGCGCAAAGACGATAAAACAATTTGTCACAAGAATGCGCAACCGGTTTAACCTTAATTAAAATATATGATTCTTGCCGAATAGAAATCTTTTTTTATCCCGTGACTGATATAAACGACAAGCTAAAAACCGCCTGGATCAGGCAATTGCATGAAGACTGGAAGACGGCAAATTTCTTTTACTTTAAAGACTCTATGCGCCCCCCAAACTTTGAACTATCTTATTCAGCGATGGCAATGGGCAGGTGGAAAGGTGGTTGTTACCGGCGTCTCTCCATCAGTATTGTTCTGATCAATACATATGCCTGGGAATACGTCCAGGAGGTTCTTTATCATGAAATGGTGCACCAGTACGTGGAGGAGGTTTTAGGAATCCGCGAAGAACTTCCCCACGGAGAGGCGTTCAGGAGGGTTTGCCATGAAAAGGGAATTGATCCAACGGCTACGGGTGACATTCAAACCTGGATAGAAAAACGCAAAAACAGATTCGCCGTGAGCTCGGAAAACCACCAGATACTGGATAAGGTTCATAAGCTGCTGGCACTGGCCCAAAGCCCCAACGAACACGAGGCCCAGACTGCCATGGCCAAGGCCCATGAGTTGCTATTAAGACACAACCTGTCGCTCCTGGATACTCAAACAAAATGGAACTACATTCATAAGCAAGTCGGTGAAATAGGGAGGAGAGACCCCGCAAAGTCCCTAATCAGTGCCATACTTTGCAAATATTTTTTCATAGAGGCCATATGGACGTTCGGATACAACCAGCATAAAAACAAGCGCGGCCGTGTTTTAGAAATTTATGGGACACCGGAAAATGTCGAGATGGCGGAATATGT
>JBKBTA010000126.1:0-8486 GCA_046291035.1 Candidatus Brocadia sp. | reverse complement strand
GCTATTCTTATGGGGATTGCCTTGTTCGCCGTCATTTGCATAGTTCTAAAATCGAAACTCCTTCAGGGAAAACAGGGTGAATATACCACGGCATACATTAATAGTATCGGAAATACAAAACTGATCGGCAATTTACTATTTACTGATTATCTGCTGCCATTCGAGATAACTTCTATTCTTCTGTTCGTAGCGGCTATTGGTGCCATTATGCTGGCAAAGAGGAAATTATAAATGATTACCATCACCCACTATCTGGTACTGAGTGCAATCCTGTTTACACTCGGTGTTGTCGGTGTCTTGATACGGAGAAACGCGATCATAATCTTCATGTGTATCGAGCTTATGCTCAATGCCGTTAATCTGTCTTTTGTGGCATTTGCCCATTACCTCAATTCCATGCAAGGCCAGTTATTTGTATTTTTTACCATGACAGTTGCCGCTGCCGAGGCCGCTGTCGGTCTGGCAATTATTGTGGCCGTATTCAGGAATAAAGAAACCGTAAACATTGACGATATGAATATCATGAAATGGTAGGAACTGCATGCTCAACCTCGTCGCACTGATCTTGTTATTTCCCTTAATTGGGGCGGCCATGAACGGCCTGATTGGTAAAAAGTTGCACAAGGAAACCGTTGGATACATTGCTTGCGGGGCAATCGGGCTATCCTTTTTTATCTCGATACTCGTATTTTGCGGACTCCTCTTACTGCCACCTGCCGAACGGCTGTTTGAAAAGCAACTCTTTAGTTGGATCGAATCAGGTTCATTCAAGTCAGCCGCTGGTTTTCAGGTAGATCCCTTATCTGCACTCATGATCCTTATTGTAAACGGGGTGGGATTCCTTATCCATATCTATTCGATTGGCTATATGCACGAGGATAAGGGTTACCACCGTTATTTTTGCTACCTTAACTTATTCACCTTCTCTATGTTATTGCTCGTTTTGGGCAACAACTTTCTCCTTATGTTCATTGGATGGGAGGCGGTTGGGTTATGTTCTTATCTGCTTATCGGGTTCTGGTTTGAGAAGAAGTCTGCCTCAGATGCAGCCAAAAAGGCCTTTGTGGTCAATCGGGTGGGTGACTTTGGTTTTGCCTTGGGCATCATGCTTATCTTCCTGACTTTCCACAGTATCGATTTTACTGAGGTATTTAGTGCTGCTTCTCATGGAAATTTCGAGGTGGGTAGTTTCACGGTAACGATCATTACCCTGCTTTTGTTCATGGGTGCAACGGGTAAATCGGCCCAGATACCCCTCTATACATGGTTGCCAGATGCCATGGAGGGCCCCACACCTGTTAGCGCACTCATCCATGCAGCAACCATGGTAACGGCAGGCGTCTATATGATTGCCCGGTGCAACGTCCTCTATATGTTATCCCCCTTCGCCATGACCGTGGTGGCCAGTATTGGCGCCGTGACGGCGCTCTTTGCGGCATCCATAGGGTTAGTGCAAAACGATATTAAGCGCGTATTAGCGTATTCAACGATTAGCCAGTTGGGCTATATGTTTTTGGCCTGTGGTGTGGGTGCGTTCACAGCGGGTGTCTTTCATCTCATGACCCATGCATTTTTTAAGGCATTGTTATTCCTGGGTTCAGGAAGCGTTATTCATGCACTATCCGGTGAAATGGACATGAGAAAGATGGGAGGATTGAGACATCATATACCCATTACCTATAAGACCTTTTTGGTTGGTACGGTGGCCATTGCAGGCATTCCACCCTTTGCAGGATTCTTCAGCAAAGACGAAATTTTATTGGAATCACTTATCCGCGGGAACTTCGTATATTGGATGCTCGGAGCCTTTGCTGCCTTTTTAACGGCTTTTTATATGTTTCGCCTGTTATTTATGACATTTCACGGAGAATCCAGGGTAGATCACCATGCAATGGAACATCTCCATGAATCGCCAAGGAATATGACGCTTCCGTTAACAATACTTGCAGTCCTTTCCCTTTTTGGAGGATTTCTTGGTATTCCTGGTGCAAGCGCCATTAACAACTTTTTGGCACCAGTATTCGATGGACATGTCCACACCGAAATTTCTGATACAGAGGCTGGGGTACACCACAGTGCATGGCTTCCCTACTTGATGATGGTCGTTTCCACAGCCATTGCTCTTACAGGTATATTCCTTGCATATCAAATGTATTGTAAAAAACCTGAAATGCCAGGGAAACTGGCAGAACGGTTTCGTGTAATCTATAAACTCTTGTTGAATAAATATTATGTCGATGAAATTTACGATGCCCTCTTTGTAAATCCTACAAAAGCTATCTCTGTTCAATTATGGAAGCGTGTGGATGCTAAAATGATTGATGGTTCTGTAAACGGCATCGCCCGTCTTGTAGGAGGGTTTGGCAATGTCCTGCGCCTCCTGCAAACGGGATATATACGCAATTATGCCTTTTATATCGTGGTTGGTTGTATCTTCATTATCGTATTCGCCGTGTTGGGCAAGGTAAAGTGAGGTTGAGACCGGGTCGGATGGCGCGGTCAAGCCTGTTTGTTCGTGTTTAATCTAACATTCAAGGAATTTCAAAGTTTTCGGTAGGAGCCAACTCCCGTTGGCGACCAGGTGCTTGCGCGCCGTTGTGGATTGCCGGTCGCCGTCTGGAGACGCTTCCTACCGATACGGTATTTAAGAAGATTTGGCCGTTTCATTTTTCAACGCAAAATCAAACTTAATTTAATGTTGAGGTTCTTTCATTACGATTCATAATTATTCATAGTTATATTTTTGAAATAACCGAATTTTATGCCTGTTCTTACATTAATCACCTTTCTTCCCATCATTGGGGTATTCTTTATCCTTTCGATGGATTCAAAAAGGAGTGAACTTATCAGGGTCACAGCCCTGTTAGTCTCCATAGTGGTATTTTTTATTTCCCTCCCCTTATATTTTACCTTTGATGCACATACCTATGAAATGCAGTTTGTTGAAAAACTGCAGTGGATACCTTCCTTTGGAATCCACTACCATGTTGGAATCGATGGGATCAGTCTCTTCCTGATACTCCTGACAACCTTTATTACCCCTATTTCCATCCTGGCCTCATGGCATATTACCAGGAACGTGAAGGAATACATGGTTGCCATGCTGGTGCTTGAGACGGGTATGATTGGCGTGTTTATCTCCCTGGATGTATTTTTGTTTTATGTGTTCTGGGAACTCATGCTCATTCCCATGTATCTTCTCATCGGCATCTGGGGCGGGCCCAGGAGGATTTACGCAGCGGTAAAGTTCTTTATTTATACCATGGCTGGCAGCGTGTTCATGCTTCTGGCTATTATTGCCTTGTATTTCCTGAATCATCGGGCAACGGGCGAATATACATTTAATCTCTTAGAATTCTATCGGCTTGATCTGTCTTTTGCCGTTCAATTCTGGTTGTTCCTGGCATTTGCATTTGCCTTCGCTGTCAAAGTCCCCATGTTTCCGTTTCACACATGGCTGCCCGATGCCCACGTAGAAGCGCCCACGGCGGGGAGTGTAATCCTGGCAGGAGTCCTCTTAAAGATGGGAACGTATGGATTTGTACGATTCTGTCTGCCTCTGTTCCCGGAAGTAAGTCATGCCTTTATTCCTGTAATTTCATGGATGGCTATTGTTGGTATCATTTATGGTGCACTGGTCTCTATGGTGCAGGATGACCTGAAAAAACTCGTTGCCTATTCCAGCGTGAGCCATTTAGGCTTTGTCATGCTGGGTATATTTGCATTCAATATTCAAGGTATCGAGGGTAGTATTACTCAAATGATCAATCATGGCCTCAGCACCGGGGCGCTCTTCCTTATCGTCGGAATGCTCTATGAGAGGAGACATACACGCATGATTGCAGATTTTGGAGGTTTAACCAAACAGATACCTGTCTTTGCCACCTTCTTTTTGATCGTCACCCTCTCTTCTATAGGATTGCCTGGATTAAACGGCTTTGTGGGGGAGTTTCTTATTCTCGTGGGTACATTCAAGTCCCGCATTCTGTACGCATCCATTGCAACATCTGGCATCATCCTTGCAGCAGTCTACATGCTCTGGATGTTTCAAAGGGTCATGTTCCAGGAAATAACCCATGAAGAAAATAAGACATTACAAGATATGAACAAGCGGGAATTCGCTATCCTGATCCCCATTATACTGACAATCTTCTGGATAGGCATCTATCCCAACTCGTTCCTGAGAAAGATGGACGCCTCGGTAAATCACCTCTTAAAGAAGGTGGGAGAAAAGGCAAATATTGTATCCAACGTTCAAAAGCAAAACAAACCTGGGCAATTACAGAAAAATGTTACACCAAAGATTGATATAGTTCCTGAGTCCAAAACAGAGTGGTAAAAGGTTTTCATATATGACAAATGTTTCGATGATGACGTTTAATATCCTGAGCATCTTACCGATCCTGATTCTGGCAGGTTTTGCCATGATCGTACTCCTGCTGGACGTCTTATCTTCCAGAAGATTGGGAGAGAAGAACCACCTTGCCTATGTATCACTCATAGGAATTGTCATTGCTGCCATCTTTGCCAGAAATCCTACAGGAACGACGTTGTTCTCGTTTAATGAAACTTTTACTATCGATAATTACTCCTTATTTTTTAATTTTATCTTCCTGCTCAGCACAGGGCTTACGATCCTGATCTCGCACAGTTACATCAAACGTGAGGAGATCAATCACGGAGAGTATTATGCCCTCCTCATGTTTGCAACAATAGGGATGATGCTCATGGCAGCCGGCGCCGATTTGCTGAACATTTACATCGGCCTGGAAGTCATGTCCATCAGCATTTACATCCTGACGGGTTTTAAACGGTCAAAACTCATTTCAAACGAGGCGTCGTTAAAATATTTCCTGCTCGGTGCATT
The DNA here is from genome assembly GCA_046291035.1 of Candidatus Brocadia sp. Lineage (GTDB taxonomy): Bacteria > Planctomycetota > Brocadiia > Brocadiales > Brocadiaceae > Brocadia. The sequence goes on along the minus strand of JBKBTA010000126.1, from coordinate 3,619 downwards.
TGCCACAGGCTTTTTGCTCTATGGCATCTCCGTCATTTACGGATCAACCGGCACCATCAACCTCAAACAAATCGCCGGTTTTATTGCGGGTAAGGGTGGTATCTCAGACCCCTTGTTACTTATGGGGATGGGATTGATTGTCATCGGACTTGGATTCAAGGTCGCTTCTGTACCGTTCCACGCATGGGTACCCGATGTCTACGAAGGCGCACCCACCGCTATAACTGCCTTCATGTCTGTAGGACCCAAGGCCGCCGGTTTTGCCGCATTTTTACGTATCTTTATAACCGCCTTTGGTCCGACCCATTACGAATGGCAGAAGATTATTTACATCCTTGCCGTGCTAACGATGACCATAGGAAATATTGTGGCCATTGCCCAAACGAACATCAAACGTATGCTGGCATATTCCAGCATTGCCCATGCCGGCTATCTCCTCATTGCCCTGGTAGCGGCAAACAATATGGGTGTGCCGGGCACATTGTTCTACATCCTGGCATACACCTTTATGAATATCGGCGCCTTCGCCATTGTCATTGTGTTGAGCCACAAGGGCGATGAATTTATCAAGATCAATGACTATGCGGGGCTGGGCTTCAAACACCCGCTGCTAGCTATAGCGATGACGCTCTTTATGCTTTCCATGGCGGGCGTCCCACCCATGGCAGGTTTTGTGGGAAAATTCTATATCTTCAGTGCTGCTATAAAATCTGGGTATGTTGGACTTGCAGTGATTGGCGTGATCAACAGCGTCATCTCCGTGTATTACTATCTTAGAATTACGGTAATTATGTACATGAAGGAATCCAACCGGGAATTTACCCCTCTTACCATCTCTCCCTTAATAGTTGCCGCCATCGTCATCTCTGTGTTTGGCACACTCCAGTTAGGAATCTTGCCTTCTAAAATTATGGAAATAGCCCAGCAAGCTACCCTTCTGTTAAAATAATTTAGTCTCTAATACCTCTTTGCATGCATGAAATACATCACGGGCGTGGATGCTTTTCATGCAAATCATCGTGTCACAATTTCCTTTATAGCAGGGGGCACAATCCACACCGGCAACTAACTTTCTACCCCGGCCATAAAGGTCGATTTCCTGGTGACACGTAGACCCGAAAAAGGTAACGATCGGTTTTTTCAATGCAATAGCAAGATGCAGGGCAAGCGTATCTCCCGTGACAATCAGATGGCATTGACTTATTAATCCCATAAATTCCTTCAAACTATGATGGCATCCGCTGTCGATTATTTTGGATTTTGTTCTGGAAGCAATTTCCTTATTCCGTTCAACTTCCTCGGGTCCACCCAGGAGCACCACATGCGCCTTCATGTCCATTGACAGCCGGTCTGCAAGCTCTATAAAGCCCCCGATTTCCCATCGCTTTGTAGCAAACCTTTTCCCCGCGCCCGTATTCAGGCCAATAATCAGTCTGCCGTTACGAATCCCCCATTGCTTCATCAACTGTTCGCCGTAAGAGGTATATCTTTGCGGCAGGTGAATAACGTATTCCCCATATTTATCCTCTAATCCCAGGGCATCGAAGATGAGTTGCTGATAGGTCTTTTTGTTTTGCCGGAACTTGAGCTCATCAGATACCCCTAGTCGAAACAGGTAATCAGCCTCCTTGTTCAAGGGATACAGGAGCCCTTTTGTGGAAAGGGCGAAGCCCAGTTTCTGTTCTGCCTTCACAAGGGATGCAAGGCTGGAAGCCACGGTGTCCTTGTCCAGGCAGATGACAACGTCAAATTTCTCAACCTGAAGCCGCAAGGCATTTTCATAATTTACCGTCAGGAGGCGATCGATGTATGGGTTTTCCTCCAGGACGGACAGGGACGATTGGTCCGTAATCCACGTAATATGGGATTGCGGATATTTTTTCTTTAAAACAGGCAGGATCGGGGTGGTTCTCAGTACGTCTCCAATGGCAGCCAATTTGATAATGAGTATTCGTTTTCCCATCGGCTGATATTTGGGACACGTATCATCAACAGGACAATCGAGTTTAAATCGGCAGGGCTTCTCCGAGGCAAAAAAACGGCAATCAAATTCTTTTAACATCGTATCATCTTCCTTTTCATGAAGATCAGAGAATCATATTATCGATGAGTCGCGTCTTACCAATCCTGACCGCCAGGGCTGCAACGTCACCACTGCGTACCATCGACACTTCCTCAAGGTTTTCAGGACTTACAATAGAAATATAATCAATCGTGGCGGATTTCGTAGCATGAATAATCTTCTCCATTTCCCGTACAATTTTTTCTGTACTTTGAATACCTGCATTTACCATGGACTGTGCCTTTGTCAGCGCCTTGTATAAACAAAGGGCATCTTTCTTTTCTGCCTCACTGAGATATGCGTTTCTCGAGCTCAATGCCAGCCCCTCCTGATCCCGTATTGTCGGAAGCACCTTTATCGTAATGTCAACATTGAGATCGGAAACTACCCGTTTGATAATGACCGTTTGTTGAAAGTCTTTTTGTCCGAAATAGGCAATGTCAGGTTTTACGAGGTTGAATAATTTTAGCACAACTACCGCAACTCCCCGGAAATGGCCAGGACGCGATTTACCACAGAGCGTGTTTTCAAGATGTCCGGGTATAACCGATGTACAAAACCCTTTCGGATACATCTCTGCAGTATCCGGGTTGAAAACAATGTCAACTCCCTCCCGAGAAAGGAGTTTACAGTCGTTATCAAACGTCCTTGGATAGTGATTAAAATCTTCATTCTTCCCGAATTGTAAGGGGTTTACAAAGATACTCACTACCACAATATCATTTTCCTGCTTAGCCTGCCTTATCAAACTTAAATGTCCTTCGTGTAAGGCCCCCATGGTGGGAACGAAACCGATTGTCGCGCGATCTTCCTTCAGCTTCCTGATGTGCTGTTGAATATCCCTTATGGATGTGATAACGTGCAATGCAATAGCCTCTCGCAATTTTACAATTCCTCGTATATTAAATTATGCCTTCGGCAACTTTTTTCATGTCATTAAGGTAGGAGCCGACTCATGCTGGCGACCGGAACGCATGCATGCCGTTGTGAATTGCCGATCGCCGCCAGGAGACGGCTACTACCAAAAACGTTGAAATTCCTTGCCATAAACAAGATAGTATAATAAGTTACGCCTGCGAGACAAGTGATTTTTACACTTGCCTGAAAATTTGTAAATTTTTTTAATATATGCTATAATTATAGTGAGCCGAAGGTGGTTTTAGGGTTTTACCCTGCTAGCGCCCCAACGCTGGTCTCCTTTTCTTCCATCTCCGGCTCTTCTTTTAATAAAAGATTTTGTTGTAAGTCTTTTGTTTGTAGGTGTTTGCAAACTCTTTGTTTTCGACTTGTTTGCAAAAATCATCTTTTGTGATATAATTAAAATGGAGTTGGGGGGGAGTTAATGGGGTTTAACGTTGTTCCCCATGGTGTAAATAAAGGTAAATAAAATAAGTTACGAACACCAATCATAAAAATATGTAAAGTATCAACCGCCCCCAACTCCTTATGGTTCTTTGAAAGTAATCAGTAGCGATGAATAAGCCACACGTAGCAAAATGAAAAAAATAGTGGGTTTTTACCGCTACGGTTCATTGTATATAATAAACTCCTGCAAAA
>JBKBTA010000125.1:0-8569 GCA_046291035.1 Candidatus Brocadia sp. | reverse complement strand
AGTTTGTAATGGGAATGTATCACTTTTTGCCTACTACCAACTGTGTACTGCCTGTTGCATCTTTTTGGTTGCGGCGTAGCTGCGCTAGGGAATCATGCCTGGAACAGATGAACAATAAGCACATACCACAAGTTGAATTAAGCCACCACTAATCATCACCTTTAAACAACTGGATACCTGAAATGATACAGGTGAAAATTGCAGCAAATAATCCTGACTCGAAAATAAATTCCCAAAAAACCACACAAGTATTGCTGTTGCAAATATAATATGGACAAAAAGTTCTATTTTCATCATTTCAGGGTGTTAACTTTCGTAACATGAAGACTAGAAAAAACTGTAGTGGCAAAGCTCGCCTTGCTACTTCTTAAAATATTTTTGCTGAAAAATGTCTAAATAATATTGTAACAATTTAGCTTTTTGAAAATATGTTGCAGCTTAGTTTCGGGTGGCACGGACAAACAGAGGTTGTCAGTGCCGTTCCAAAACTGGCTTCTTCATAGGTTCAATCGTTCCTGATTAAATCAAAACATTTGCATGATTTCTTATTGCAGCTCAAGTTCTGGCATTGAAGTGACATTTTAACCGTAGAGTTTGACCTGCAATTATTGTAGCGACCTTCGGAGGGAATTTTTGAAAAAAAATAACAATACCTTTTTGTAGTAATCCTGTTTCATCCTGTAAACCCTGTTGTATATAGCGAAATAAATAATCAAAAGTACCTATGCTAAAGATAAAAGTTAAACCAGAAGATTTTATTGTAGAAGAGGTAGCAGACCTCCCACTTCAGAAGGACGGAAATTTCCGCGTCTATCTCCTCAAAAAAAGGGGATGGAATACTGTTGACATCTTAAAGATGCTTTCCAGGAAATTCAACATACCGTACTCATGTTTTTCTTATGGCGGCAAAAAGGATAAATACGCCCTAACATCGCAGTATATAACCATCGCACGGCAAACTACCCATCCTTCGCAAGGGAAAGTAAAAAAAACCTGGATTATGCCCACGAATTCAGAGTTTCATACAAAAGGTAGATATCCAATTCCGACGAAGGTAGATGAAGAAAACTATTCCCTTAGTTTTGTAGGTCTCATGGATAGACCCATGGGACCTGATCTCATAAACGGAAACAGATTTCAAATTGTTGTCAGAAATCTTACGGAAAATGAGCTAAAATCGGCACTCGGAGAGATCGAACGCGTAAAAAAAGATGGCTATCCTAACTATTTTGACGATCAGCGATTTGGCAGTTTTGATGCCCGGCAGGGATTTATCGCAGAGAAGATATTGAAGAAACACTATAACGGGGCATTAAAGATATACTTTTCCAGCATCCATCCGGAGGATAGTAAAGAAGAAAAGGAACACAGAAAATTCTTTTATGAAAACTGGGGTAATTGGCAAGCATGTCTTAAGGAAGCCACGAGCAAGTTTGAAAAAGAGGCGTTCCGCTATCTAATGAAGCATCCGAAGGGATTTATTCCCATCCTTCAAAGGATATCCCATGAAAAAATGGTCCTCTTTTTTTCTGCATATCAATCGCACCTGTGGAACGAACTTTTAAGGAAAATTATAACGGCTGTTATGAGCAGTGACATAAGATACCAGAAGCTTAAATCGTCCGGTGCGGAGGCACCTCATTCAGTTCAGCATAGCCATAATAATGTTTGCCATGCCGAGCAGGATAAAGGATCTGATTCCACATCGAGAAATCACAAAATTGAAGGGTGGCATGAGCAAACTTGTCTGTCCGTGCCTGGCTTGAAAATTTCCAAAGGGATTGCAGGGGATTATTTGTTTTATACGCAATTAGACGACAAAAACAAGGCATATTTAAGCACATTAATTATCCCCATGCCCGCATCCAATATCAGGATGCCCGACGATTTTACAAAAAACCTTTATGCAGAAGTTTTAAAGGAAAACGACTTAAAATCCCCTATGTTTAACATACGAAAATTAAGACAGGCATTTTTCAAGGGTATAGAAAGGAAGGCTATTGTTACTCCAGAAGATCTTTCGGTTGATTCTGCTGAGGATGAAATTTATCAGGGCAAGAAAAGGTTGATCCTGAAATTCTTTCTACCGAGGGGATGCTACGGCACCATGTTTATCAAGAGATTATTCTGCTGAGTATCAAAATGTTTTTGGGTTTTTATTGCGGTGGAACCAATGCAATTGAATTGACCATATTCACATCATCATAGAAGGTCAACGCTTTTGAAATATCTGAAGATCTCACGCAGTTTATCTAACATCTTTTGCTTCCATGTTCGGAGAGTAAATCTTCATCATGTTCGATGAAGAAGTGAAGCATGTTTTGGGGTTTTGAATTCCTTTTTTGTGGGATTCTATCTCAGTGCATTCGCCAGTTCCTAAAACAGCAGTTCGGGTATTATTATGCCACACGAACCCTCCTGTATCTGACGTCTTAATTTATCCTCTATTTCTATTGCACGTTTTATTCGTTTTCTCTTTATATCCTCTGCCCTTTGCCGTTGCTATTCTTTTATTAGCTTTTCAGCGGCTTCCCTCAAAAACTGCTTCTGCTTTTTTTCTTGACAGCTATATATCATACATGACATAATGGTGTAACGAATATGAACGTGAAATTTAAGATATGGCTTGAAGAAAATGGTGGTGTGGCCTTCGCTGAGGGGAGAAGGATGTTGCTGGAGGCGGTAGACCGTCTGGGTTCATTGAATGCGGCGGCAAAGGAACTGGGCATGTCGTATCGCGCTGCATGGGGAAAGATCAAGGCTACAGAAAAGGCATTAGGGATAAAATTACTGGAGGTTACTACCGGGGGAAGGGGTGGAGGCGGGGCAATCCTGACTGCGGATGCAAAGGAACTGATTCAAAAATACAAGAAATACACAGGACGGATAACCTCATTGATGGAAAAGGAATTCAAGCGTATTTTTGAAGGCGAGAAATCGTAATGATGCGTTCATATTTGAATGCTAAGAAATTTCAAAGTTATTGCAGAGCGAAGAGATTATTCGTTCTCCATTGAAAAGCAGTATGCAGAATATCGAACAAGGCATGTTGAATGATGAAGTTTTTTTACTTCACTATTCGATGTTCCTTGTTCTGCGGTTCGTGTTCTCTTTAAATAAAGTCGCCGAAGGCCTAATTCATGGTGGTCGTATATGGCAAACAGACTTTGCGGAACAATTGTCAGCATAACACGAGGACAGATACATGCCCATGTGCAAATCTTATGGAAGGATATACCCCTGAGCGTCATTATTACAAGGGCATCCTGTGAGGACATGCACCTTTCGGTGGGCGACACGATTTCTGTGCTCGTCAAGGGTACGGATATCATGCTTGCAAAATCCCTTTCGGGGATGCTGAGTGCAAGGAACCGGGCCAAGGGCGTTGTAAGACAAATTATTCAGGGAGATGTATTGTCAAAGGTCTTTGTGGAATCACATGGTGCTATGCTCCACGCCATTATCACCAATAATTCTTTGAAGGAAATGAATATTCGCGAGGGTGATGAAATTACAGCAATTGTAAAATCAACGGAATTGATTTTATCAATGGAAATATAGCATGAAGAGGTTGAAAGGAGGTGTACAGTCGGGAATACGTTGTTTTCGGGTATATCGTTTGAAATATCTTGTAAGGGCAGGTCTCTTTAAAATCTGATGCCCATTTTTATTTCTATTCGTTATGTCACAACTGACATAACAACGAAAGGAGGCTAAATGCGAAATAGATGGTTTCAATATGGTTTATCGCTGGCTATGGTATTCTGCGCTGTATCTGCTGATGGTGTAGCGCAGCATGTAGGCGCCCAGGATGTTGTTCAGAACAAGGAATCGTCTGAAAGTGAATTAGGCGATTTAGAAATGCAATTAAAACGCATGGAAGAGGCGTTTCTCGTACAGCAGAAGATGATGAAACAGATGGAGACCTTGGCGTTAAGCCAGCAGGAGCAAATCAAAGAACTGAAAAACCGTATCGAGGCTATGAGTGAAAAACCTGCGGCCGTTGCAAAAGAAGAAATCAAAGAAGAGGTAAGGCAGGAAATGAAGCAAGAGGTACAACAGGAGGTGGGAAACTACCTCGCATCGGCTGAGGCGCGGGAAAAATTGGGATTAGGTTTGTCAGGCGCTGCGCTAATGGAGTTGCGCAGGACAGAAGCAAACATCTGCGACGTCTCCTATACCCCTGATGATAGCAGTTACGCTTTGCACATAGGAACATCAGATGGCAAGTATTCATTAAATATCGGCGGCAGATTGCAGATGCGGTATCAGTTTACGGACAAAGATGAAGACTTTGGAGGGACAGACACGCAAGATATCGATGTGCGCCGCGCCAGGGTCTATATGGGCGGAAATATCTATAGCAAAATGTTTAATTACTACTGGGCTATAGATGCGGACAGCTTTAATGTCAGCTTAAGGGATTTTTACGTATACTTTACTCCTTATAAAGAATTGAATGCAAAGATCGGTTATTTTAAGGTGCCGTTTAACAGAGAAAGGGTTATATCCTCACAAAGACTGTTGTTTCAGGATAGAGCTATTGCCAGCGAAACCTTTGATCAGGACCGTGATTATGGTCTGGATATTTACGGACAGCCTTTTGACGGACACATTGAATACCATGCCGCAATTTTTCAGGGCGCTGGAGAAAACCCGGCAAAAAGGATTACCGGAAAGGATGAAAATCTTGACAACGAACTTATGTACGTGCTAAGCCTAAGGTATAATCCGCTTGGAAAATTTAATTATTACGATGGAACTGACCTGGAATATTCCAAGACTCTTAAGGCAACGTTGGGGGCGTCTGTTGCCTTTAATGGAAAGGATAAAGATGTAAAACGTGACAATGCAGACGTAATAGTGGGCGTGGCGGATTTCGGACTAAGGTACAGGGGCTTTTCCTGGGATAGCGAATACTATATTATGACGGAAAATCCTGAGTCTAATAGTGGCGGAGATTCAATAGAATCAGACGGATTCTTTACACAGGCCGGTTACTTTGTTATACCCAAAAAACTGGAGGTAGCCGCCCGCTATTCCATGGTTGACCCGGATGACGATGTATCAGACGATATTCAGAGGGAGTATACAGCGGGAGTAAACTATTATTTCCGTGGTCACCGGTCAAAGATACAGGCTGATTTTGGCACTTTCATCACTGAACAAGGCAGCGAGCGGGATAAAAGAGAAAACAAGTACAGATTGCAGTATGAAATTGCATTTTAATATAATAATTGTTTCATTTTCGTGTGACATGGTAAAATTTATTAATCTCTAATATACCAAGGAGGATACTCATGTTATCAAGGCTATTTTTTGTCTGCGCCGTTTTTTTTACGGCGCTATTTTCTGCCGGAACAGATGTCAGGTCTGAAAGCGAACAACGCCTTATGCTCTTTGTAGGCGCTGCAAGCAAGCCGCCTACCGAGGAGGCCGTGAAACTATTTGAAGAAAAGACTGGCATCAAGGTTGATGCGAACTTTGGGGGTTCCGGTTATATGCTTTCTCAGATGATACTCGCAAAAAAGGGGGATATCTATTTTCCAGGTTCTTCAGACTATATGGAAAAGGCCAAAAAAGAGGGATACGTGTATCCGGAGACAGAGAAGATTGTTGTTTATCTTGTTCCTGCTATAAATGTACAAAAAGGGAATCCAAAAAATATCAGAGGGCTGAAAGACCTGCTTCGGCCTGATGTGAAGGTGGCAATAGCCAATCCTGAGAATGTATGCGTTGGCGGGTATGCAGTAGAGATAATAGAAAAATGCCTATCTGATAGAGAGAAAAAGATGTTCAGGAAAAAAATTGTCAATTACACAGAGAGTTGCGAAAAGACCATGACGGCGGTATCCTTAAAGGCAGTAGATGCGGTGATAGGTTGGCGTGTATTTGAACACTGGGACCCAGATACCGTAGAAACCATACCTTTGAAAAGTAACGAGGTGGCCCGTGTGGGATACATTCCTATAGCCGTTGCCAAATTTACCAAAAACAGAGACCTTGCTCAAAAGTTTATTGACTTCATAATCTCTGAAGAGGCACAAGACATTTTTAAGAAGTACAAGTATTTTACCACTCCGGAAGAGGCGTTTGCCTGGATCGGACAAAAACCAGTTGGCGGTGCATACGAAATTCCTCATGAATGGGTGAAGAAATAATGTTCAAAAGGGTTTGCATACTATTTGCATGTTTGACGTTTTTACTGTACGCAGGGCTCATAGGGTCACTGTTTTATTTTTTTCGCAAAGATGCCTTTGTGGAGGTTATTTTCAGTGAAAGGGTCTTGTATTCGATTCGCCTCAGCCTCTTGGCTGCCACTGTAGCCGCGCTTTTTTCATTTTGCGTAGCCATACCTGCCGCCTATGCCCTGTCGCGCTATAAAATAATGGGGAAAGATATCATTGACACCATCCTTGAACTACCGATGGTGGTTTCGCCCGCCGCCCTTGGCGCAATGATCCTTATCTTCTTTAATAACCCGTTTGGCAACTGGATACAGGAACATACAATCCAATTTGTATTTGCCGTTCCTGGTATCATAATAGCGCAATTTGTAACCACGGCGGGCATTGCTACCCGAATGCTTAGGGCGGTAATGGAAGAAGTGCCAAAGAAGTATGAGGATGTGGCGCATTCCCTGGGGGCTTCACCTCTGAAGGCATTTTTTACCATAACGCTTCCCCTCTGTAAAAAGGGTATTATTGCAAGCGCAATACTTACCTGGGCAAAGGCGCTCGGAGAGTTTGGCGCAACGATCACGATTGCAGGTACTATGGCAAAGAGGACAGAGACCATGCCTACGGCAATATTTCTGAAGCTTGCCAGCGCTGATATAAAGGGCACGGTTGTGCTGATATTCATCCTGCTGGCAATAGGTCTGGGCATGCTATTCGGTGTAAGAATACTGTTCAGGGGGGTTGCAAAATCATCGGATTTGCAGGGAATATAGACTGTGGCGATGAGATTTGTGTCGGGAAATCGCGGAGGTTTGCGTGGGGAGGGGTGGTTTTTTCCCTTTGGGAGCCAGTTATCCTAAGATTTATCCACAGGAATCAGCGACCTGGCGCGATTCCATAAGAGAGGAGAACGATATGAAGATAAGCGCTTGCAATATTTTGAAAGATAAGGTCAAAGCGGTGAAGCATAACAAGGTTGACACGGAAGTAGACTTAGAATTGCCAAGAGGAGCTGAGATTGTATCGGTAATCACCAAACACTCCGCAGAAACAACGAAACTAGCCGAAGGCAAGGAGGTGTATGCGGTTATCAAAGCCTCTAATGTAATGATTATGACTGACTAGCAAGATTCATTGTCAAACAAAAGAAGATAGCAATTCAAAAACCATAACCGTATCTGGTATGGCAGTAGTTTTTGATGACAGCTCTGCCTCTTCCTGACCTTGTGCCTCCTTTCCCTGGTACTTTTGTTAAAGAGCGGGGGAATATACCTCCACCAAGTCAGGGTGGGGCGGCTGTCGTATTTGAAGCCACCTGCAAAGCCCTTGTGATGTATAGAAAATGTTAATACTATAATAATTGATGAAGGCTTATATTGAAGATGCTGAAAATTTGTCTAAAAAAAACCTGGAATAAATTCAAGTTAGATGTAGCATTTACGATCCCCGGCGGAAAGGTAACGGTACTGTTTGGGCAGTCCGGGTCAGGAAAATCTACCGTATTACGACTGATTTCCGGTCTGGAAAAGGCTGATGGAGGAACGATCTCTTACGAAAAAAAGTTGTGGTTTGATAAGACAAAGGGGATCAATCTTCTGCCACAACAGCGTTCGGTTGGGTTTGTATTTCAGGATTACGCCCTATTCCCTCACATGACTGTAGAAAAAAACGTGGCGTACGGCATAAAAGAAAAGGAGAGGATGAATGAAGTGAAGGAACTCCTGTCTCTTGTAGGTTTATCAGGCTATGAACGTCATTATCCCGCTCAGTTATCGGGAGGACAAAAACAAAGGGTTGCCCTGATCCGCGCCCTGGCCAGGAAACCCGATCTCCTGCTCCTGGACGAACCGCTTTCGGCACTGGATTGGGAAACACGTAGGCAACTACAGGAGGATTTAAAACGGATCATAAAACAGTTTCGTGTAACAACGCTCTATGTAACCCACGATGTGACGGAGGTATACAAACTGGCTGACCATGTAGCCGTGCTGGAATCAGGCAGGGTGGTGAAACAGGGAACGCCGGAAGAAATATTCATGGGTAAAAGATTAAGCACCCGTATCCAGATCGTAGGGAAGGTGGTAGATATAGAATCCGATCCCATCATGGCCGCTGTTACCGTTATGCATGAAGACCAGTATTTTAAGACCCTCATTGACACCGAAGAGGCACAACGGCTGAACTTAACGGTTGGGGATGATGTGGTGATCGGCGCCAAGTCTTCGGATGTGATTTTATTTAAAGTCTTAACACAATCTTAACACAATCTTAATAATTTCTTAACAATTGTAAGGTATAAAATTTTATTTTTCACCTATAATTGTCATTTCGACCGAAGGGAGAAATCTTGAATATTCCTCGCTCCGCTCGAAATGACAGCCGAAGGGGAG